>NZ_CP058908.1:1800000-2100000 GCF_021432765.1 Pseudomonas phenolilytica | reverse complement strand
TGCTCGCGGCACGCGCATATGGCAGTGCACCCTCTGCACCACTACCAAATGCGGCCTGCTGTGCGTGTTGACGCACGTAGGACGGCAGCCGCTCTTCGTGCCAGCGCTCCACAGGAGCCGTCTGAGCCGCCGTCTGCGCCGGCGCTTCAACCTGCCCTTCGCTGTAGCCGGCCAGAACCGCCGGGCCCTGCCCAACCTGCGGAACAGCGAGGACAGGCTGAGCAGCTTGTTGTTGTGCCATCTGCGGACCGGCAACTTCGCTCTGATTGTACAGACGAACACCCGCCAGAACGGCGACGGTAACCGAAGCCGCTACCGCCAGCCGGCCAAGGCCGCGCCAAGGCGAGCCCTGCGGTTTGACTGGCACAGCCTCGTCGGCCAGCGCTGCGGAGACGGCAGCTGCAATATCCAGGCGCGGCTCGAGCAACTCCTTGTGCATGGCAGCACGGGCAATCTGGTAGCGCGACCAGGTCGACCGCATCTCACCGTCATCACCTGCGGCGAGCACACGACGTAATTCCAACTCGTCCGCTTCGTTATCCATCACCGCGGACAGCGATTCATGCAGGGCTTCACGACTCATGGCGGTTCCTCTCTTGGCTGTCGCCGCTGTCTCAGGACTCATGCAACAAGGGTTGCAACGCTTTATCTATGGCTTCGCGCGCCCGAAAAATCCGAGAGCGCACCGTTCCTACGGGACACTGCATCACGCTCGCGATGTCCTCGTAACTAAGACCATCAAATTCACGCAACGTTAGAGCGGTGCGCAAATCTTCGGGAAGCAATTGAATGGTCCGATGTACCGTATCTTCGATTTCGTCCCGAAGCAGCGAGCGTTCGGGAGACTCGATATCCTTCAGGGCGTGATCGCCTTCGTAAAACTCGGCATCTTCGGAACTCACATCACTGTCCGGCGGACGTCTGCCACGCGCCACCAGATGGTTCTTCGCCGTATTGATGGCGATGCGGTACAGCCACGTATAGAACGCACTGTCACCGCGAAAATTTGCGAGTGCACGATAGGCTTTGATGAAAGCCTCTTGCGCCACATCTTGGGCCTCATGAGAGTCATGAACGAAACGCACGATCAGACCAAGAATCTTGTGCTGGTACTTCAGCACAAGGAGATCGAACGCTCGCTTGTCGCCCCGCTGCACTCGCTCAACCAGCTGCTGGTCCTGCTCCTGGGTCAGCATGTATACGCCTCCGTCCTACCGAAGGGGTATCGCTCACACCAGCAAACCGACCTGCCAGAATAGACACGGGCTCTACGCAAAAGTTCTCCCCCTACTAGCAAGCTATCCTGCAATACCTGACGGCGATTGCACCCTGGTGTCGCAATCGAAATTCGCGGTCTATGCCGCCCTGGTGTCCCTGGCAGACCGGACCGTCGTGCACCAAGAGTCCGGTCTGCATCCACAACTATTTATTGAGCGAATCGGACCCAAAAAAGTTCCACTGACTCAGCAACATATAAATCCGGCCACTGTCTCGTCGCGGGCCTCGCTCTATATACTACGAAACGATTTCTCCGCGGAACTCGCTCATGAGCCACCATCATCGGTACGACGTACTAGTCATCGGCAGCGGGGCCGCCGGCCTGACGCTGGCGCTGAACCTGCCAAGCCATCTGCGCATCGCCGTGCTCAGCAAGGGCGACCTTGCCAACGGATCGACCTATTGGGCCCAGGGCGGAGTTGCCGCCGTACTGGATGACACCGACACGGTGGAATCCCACGTCGCCGATACCCTGGTGGCGGGCGGAGGACTGTGTCGCGAAGAGGCTGTGCGTTTCACCGTCGAGCACAGCCGCGATGCTATCAAGTGGCTCATCGAGCAGGGTGTACCTTTTACTCGTGACGACACGCCGGACCGCGAGGATGGCAGCTTCGAGTTCCACCTGACGCGCGAGGGAGGCCACAGCCATCGGCGCATCATCCACGCTGCCGATGCCACCGGCGCTGCCATCTTCAATACGCTGCTGACTCGCGCGCAGGCCCGAAGCAATATCGAATTGCTGCAGCAGCGCGTCGCGGTGGACCTGATCACCGAGCGCAAGCTGGGTCTTGCCGGCAAGCGCTGCCTCGGCGCGTACGTGCTGAACCGCAACAGCGGTGAAGTGGAGACCTTCCAGGCCCGCTTCGTCGCCCTGGCCACCGGCGGCGCCGCGAAGGTGTATCTGTACACCAGCAACCCCGACAGCGCCTGTGGCGACGGCATCGCCATGGCCTGGCGCGCGGGTTGCCGAGTGGGCAATCTGGAGTTCAACCAGTTCCATCCGACCTGCCTATACCACCCCCAGGCCAAGAGCTTCCTGATCACCGAAGCACTGCGCGGCGAGGGGGCGCTGCTCAAGCTGCCCAACGGCGAACGCTTCATGCCGCGCTTCGATCCGCGCGAGGAACTGGCGCCACGCGATATCGTGGCCCGTGCGATAGACCACGAGATGAAACGCCTTGGCATCGACTGCGTCTACCTGGACATCAGCCACAAACCGGCCGACTTCATCCGCGGCCACTTCCCGACGGTCTACGAACGCTGCCTGACGTACGGCATCGACATCACCCGCCAGGCCATCCCGGTGGTTCCAGCCGCGCATTACACCTGCGGCGGCGTGGTGGTCGACCAGCATGGCCGCACCGACATTCCGGGACTGTACGCGATAGGCGAAACCAGCTTCACCGGCCTGCACGGGGCGAATCGCATGGCGAGCAACTCGCTGCTCGAATGCTTCGTCTATGGGCGCGCGGCCGCTGAGGACATGCTCCGCCAGCTGCCGGAAATAGAGCTGGCGGGCAACCTGCCGGCCTGGGATGCCAGCCAGGTCACCGACTCCGACGAGGACGTGATTATCGCGCACAACTGGGACGAACTGCGGCGTTTCATGTGGGACTACGTCGGCATCGTGCGCACCAACAAGCGCCTGATGCGCGCGCAGCATCGGGTCAAGCTGCTGTTGGATGAGATCGACGAGTTCTATTCAAACTACAAGGTCAGCCGCGATCTCCTGGAGCTACGCAACCTCGCACTGGTAGCGGACCTGATGATTCGCTCGGCGATGCAGCGCAAGGAAAGCCGCGGCCTGCACTTCACCTTGGACTACCCCGAGCAACTGCCGGTGGCGGTCGATACTATTCTGCAGCCGCCCACCTATTGCGACTGAACTTCAGCCGCACCCGTAACCGCCGGTGGTCCCCCACCGGCAGCGCATCGCGCGCAATGCAGATGCCACGGGTGACGCGCTGCCCCGGCAGACGAAAACGCAGCACTATCGCAATCGGCAATGCCAGGCTGTCGGGGCGCAACTGGATCGGCTGCCAGCCGGTGCGCTTCGACCACAGGCTCCAGCCATCATCATCGTGGCGCAGCCCGCGCCAGGCGGCAGGACTGTTCAGCAGAATGGACCTTGGCAGGACCCACCCCGCATGCGCGGCGCCGAACATCCACAACAGAGTCTTGAGCGACAGCGGCGCCGCGGACAGCCCGACACCGACCAGCGCCAGCCCCTGTAGCAACAGATAGAGTCCCAGCAGCAGGCGCGACGCCTGCCAGTGGCACTCGAAGGGCGCCTTACTGCGGCTGGACACGATCAAGGATCATGCGAACCATGCGACGCAGGTCCTCATCCTCGGGCTCGCCCCGCTGCATGAACCAGCCGAACAGATCCTGATCCTCGCAGCTCAACAGCTTGCGATAGCGCTGCTGATCCGCCTCATCCAGCCCCGGATAGACTTCCTTGACGAATGGCACCAGCAGCACGTCCAGCTCGAGCATGCCGCGACGGCTCTGCCAGAACAGGCGGTTGAGTTCAGATTGATCGACCATGCGACGGCTCCTTCGTAGGGGGCCGGCATTATAGCGACAGCCGCCGGCAAGCGGCACGCCGACGACCGTCTATTCGTACATCGCGGCCGTTGCGGGGCGGCTGCCTTTTCGCGGCCGCCTGCTATGATGGCCGCCCGGATTTCTCACGGCGACCGACCATGACCGACACTGCCTATTTTTGCGTCCTGTCGCATGAAGGCGTCCTTGCCGTACGCGGCCCAGACGCCAGCAAGTTCTTGCAGGGTCAGCTGACCTGCAACCTCAACTACCTCGATCACGCCACCTCCAGCCTCGGCGCCCGCTGCACCCCGAAGGGGCGGATGCAATCGAGTTTTCGCATTCTGACTGAAGGCAACGGCCTGCTGCTGGCGATGGCCAGCGAGCTGCTGCAGCCGCAACTCGCCGATCTCGGCAAGTACGCCGTATTTTCCAAGTCGCAACTGAGCGATGAAAGTGCGCTCTGGTGTCGCTTCGGCCTGAGCCAGGGAGATGGCGCCCTGGTCGGCCTCGGGCTCGAGTTGCCCCAGACCGCCGATCAGGTGGTACGCGGCAATGGTCTGATTGCGCTGCGTCTGGCCGACGGACGTGCCGAGCTGTGGTGCAAGGCGCAGGATGCCGAGCAGGTCCGCCTGCGTCTAGGTGCCCAGCTTGCCGAAGCCCCGCTCCAGCGCTGGCTGCTCGACCAGATTCGCGCCGGCGTGGGCCAGGTCTTCGGGACCACGCGCGAGCTGTTCATTCCGCAGATGATCAATCTGCAGGCATTGGGCGGGGTCAGCTTTAAGAAAGGCTGTTACACCGGACAAGAAATCGTTGCGCGCATGCAATACCTCGGCAAGCTCAAACGCAGGCTGTATCGCCTTGCCGCGGAAGGCGCGCAGAGCGAACTGCCAGCCGCAGGCGTCGAGCTGTTCTCGCCGGTGCACGGCTCGAGCGTGGGCGAGGTCGTGTTGGCGGCAGCCGCCGGAAATGGCATGGAACTGCTGGCGGTGGTCCAGGAAGACGCCGTCGCAGACGGCCGCATCTTCCTCGGTTCGCCCGATGGCATACCGCTGAATTTGCTTGACCTTCCCTACACCTTGAACGCCGACCAGGAAATCCAGCGCTGAAGCCCGTATAAACGGCGGTCACACGGCCGACAGCACATCGCGGCTGGCCATGACGCAGCACTCCACGACTGAAGGAATCGCATGAGCACCCTCGCCGACAAGGTTCAACGCGAACTGACCCACGCCATCGAGAACGACGAACTGATTCTTCCGACGCTGCCAGAAGTGGCGTTGCAGGTGCGCGAAGCCGCAGAAGACCCGGACGTCAGCATCCTCGCGCTGAGCAAGGTGATCGGCAACGACGCCGCGCTGACCGCTCGCATCATCAAGGTGGTCAACAGCCCGCTGCTGCGCACCAATCGCGAGATCACCGATCTGCAGATGGCGATCAGCCGCCTGGGCATCAATTACACCTGCAACCTCGCCACGGGCCTGGCCATGGAGCAGATGTTTCAGGCCACGACCGATGTGGTCGATCGCAAGATGCGGGAAGTCTGGAACAAGAGCACGGAGGTGGCGGCCATCAGCCACGTGCTGTGCCGGCACTACACGCGCCTGCTGCCTGATCAGGCGACGCTGGCGGGCCTCGTGCACCAGATCGGCATCCTGCCCATCCTCACCTATGCCGAGGAGCACGGCGAACTGATGGCCGATTCCATCAGCCTCAATCATGTGATCGACCGCATCCATCCCTTGCTTGGCGAAAAGATCCTGCGCGCCTGGGACTTTCGCGAGCCGATCGCGATCGTGCCCGGCCAATACAGCGATTTCACCCGAAACTCGCCGACGGTCGACTATGTCGACATCGTGCAAGTCGCCACACTGCAAAGCTACCTGGGCAGCAATCACCCCTACACGCAGCTGGACTGGAGCCAGATTCCGGCATTCACCAAGCTCGGCCTGGACCCAAGCACCCTGCTTCAGGAAGACGAGGACCTCTCGGCCGCAATGGACGCGGCGATGAGCATGCTTCAGTAAGCGGAACTGAGCTGCCCGCGCTAGACCTGCGCGGGTAGCTGCCAGTCGATCGGCTGCATGCCGTGCTGCCGGAGAAACTGGTTGGTGCGGCTGAAATGGCCGTTACCCAGAAAACCGCGATGCGCCGAGAGCGGCGAAGGGTGCGCCGACTTGAGAATCAGATGGCGGGTTGGGTCGATCAGCCGCGCCTTGCTCTGCGCATGCGCACCCCAGAGCAGAAAAACCAGATGCGGCCGCCGCTCGCTCACCACCTCGATGACCCGATCGGTGAAGCGCTGCCAGCCAGCGCCGGCATGCGAGCCGGCATTGCCCTGCTCCACGGTCAGCGAGGTATTGAGCATCAGCACCCCCTGATCCGCCCAATGCTGAAGATAGCCGTGACCCGGCGGATCAATGTTCAGATCGCGCTTGAGCTCCTTGAAAATGTTCTGCAGCGACGGTGGCGGCGCAACGCCCGGCTGCACCGAGAAGCACAGCCCGTGGGCCTGCCCGGGCCCGTGGTAGGGATCCTGTCCGAGGATGACCACCTCGACCCGCTCCAGCGGCGTCGAATTCAGCGCATTGAAGATCAGCGGCCCGGGTGGGTAGATGATCTTGCCAGCCGCTTTCTCACGACGCAGGAAAGCGGACAGCTCATGCATATAAGGCTTATCGAACTCCTCACGCAGCGCATCCCGCCAGCTCGGTTCGAGCTTGATTCGATCATCCTGGGTCATCGGTTCACCTTTGCTTGCGACGGAGCTGCCGCACCCTAGAAAAGCCGCGGCGCGCTGTCAACGCAAACCCCAGCGCCGTCTCCAACCGATGCGTTGCGCCGGGTCAACAAGGCGAAAGTCGAAACGCCATCAAAATGCTGCCGCAGTCACATTGGCGGCCGCGAAGCTTCCCCGAGGTAATGACGCCCGTTCCACGTCGGAGTAAAAAGCGGCAATTGCCAACAACCATAACAAGTAAGCAAGGAACTCCCGCGATGAAACGGACTACCCTCCTGGCGCTCATGCTGAGCTGCTGCGCTGCGGTCCAGGCAGCCGATCCCATCAAACTGGGCCTGAACTACCCCCGCACCGGCAGCTACAAGGAAGAGGGCCTCGCCCAGATGCGCGGCGCGCTGCTGGCCATCGACGAAATCAATGCCCGCGGCGGCGTGCTTGGTCGTCCGCTGGAGCTGATCAGCCGCAACAGCGCCTCGCGCCCGGAAAAGGCTGTCGCCAACGTCGACAAGATGGCCGACGAAGGCGTCGCGATGCTCTTCGGCGGGGTGTCCAGCGCCGTTGCCATCGCTGCCAGCAAGCGTGCCAAGGAACATGGCCTGCTGTACTTCGGCACCCTGACCTACTCCAACGACACGACCGGCAAGGACGGCCATCGCTATATGTTCCGCGAGTGCAACAACGCCTGGATGAGCGCTCAGGTGCTGGGGCAATACCTCAACCAGAATCTGCCGGGAAAACGCTATTTCTACGTCACCTCCGATTACACCTGGGGCCACACCAGCGAAAGTTCGCTGCGCCAGGCCACCGGCACCACTGACCAGAACAAGCACCCTGGGGTGAAGACCGCCTTCCCCGGCGCCCGGCTGTCCGACTATCGCAAGGCCCTGCAGCAGGCGGCCAGCAGTGACACCGAAGTGCTGGTGCTCGTGCTGTTCGGCGAGGATCTGGTGCGCGCCATGCGCATCGCCGATGAACTCGGCCTGAACACCAAGATGCAGATCGCTGTGCCCAACCTGACCCAGAGCATGGTCGAGCTCGCCGGCCCGGACATCATGCGCGGCGTCCTTGGCACCGAGCCCTGGACCTGGCGCGTTCCCGAACTGGAGGGCTCCGAACGCGGGCAGGCCTTCGTTCGCAACTTCGACGAGCGCTACCAGACCCATCCGTCCAGCTCCGCCGCCTCGGCATACAGCATCGTGCATCAATGGGCCGACGCCGTCACGCGTGCCCGCAGCCTTGCCAGCGAGTCGGTGATCGCCGCGCTGGAAAACCATCGCTACAAATTGCTCAAGGATGAGCAGCACTGGCGCAGCTTCGATCACCAGAACGTGCAGACGGTGTATGCCGTACGCGTCAAGCCGCGCGAGGAAGTGCTCAGGGACCGTTTCAAGCAGGACTACTTCGAGATCGTCCATCGCCTCGATGGCGACCAGGCAGCGCCTACACTTGCCCAATGGCAGGAAGAGCGGCGCAGCGCCGGACAGGCCAACGCCCTGCAGTAAGCACCTCGGAAGCGGGTTGCCAGCACAGGCGGCCCGCCCTTAGCGGACGGGCTGATCCCCGACGACTCGCGCTCCTCGCTGCCTTGATAGAGCCGCCCCGCTGCGCATGCCGGCGGGCATCGCCGAGGACGACCACATGAGCACCGCACTCGAACCGTATCAGTCCGGGGTCTTCGACCTGACCCACAAACTGACCGTGGAAAAGCACGGTCACACCGCCCTCATCACTATCAACCATCCGCCGGCCAATACCTGGGATCGCGAATCGCTGATCGGCCTCAAGCTGCTGATCGAGCATCTCGACCATGACGACGCCATCTATGCGCTGGTGATTACCGGCCGGGGTGCCGAATTCTTCAGCGCCGGTGCCGACCTACAGCTGTTCGCCGACGGCGACCGCCTGCGCGCCCGGGAAATGGCGCGCCGCTTCGGCGAGGCCTTCGAGGCGCTGCGTGACTTTCGCGGTGTCACCATCGCGGCGATCAACGGTTTCGCGCTCGGCGCCGGGCTGGAATGCGCGCTGGCCTGCGACCTACGCATCGCCGAACAACATGCGCAGCTCGGCCTGCCGGACGCGGCGGTCGGCCTACTGCCCTGCGCAGGCGGCACCCAGGCACTGGCGTGGCTGGTCGGCGAAGGCTGGGCCAAGCGGATGATTCTTTGTGGGGAACGCATCACCGCCGAAACGGCACTGCGCATCGGCCTGGTCGAGCAGCTCGCAGAGTCCGGCGAATCACGTGGACATGCCCTGCTGCTGGCGGCTCGCATCGCCCGCCAGAGCCCGGTGGCAATCCGCGCGATCAAACCCTTGATCAATGGCGCTCGCCAGCGTCTGCCGGATACCTTCGCGGCCGCCGAGCGTGAAGCCTTCGTCGAACTGTTCGAGGCCGAGGACACGCTGGAGGGCATCAACGCGTACCTGGAAGAGCGAGAGCCACGCTGGCGTAATCGCTAATACCCACGCGGCGCGTTCAGTAGCGCTCGTAGCGATGGCGATAGTCGTAGCGGCGCTGCTGCAGCGAGCGATAGTCGCGCCCGTCGCGGATCAACGGCGGCCGCTGCTGGTAATGCCGATCCTGCCAGTAGTACGGCCGCCCCGTTTCCCAATGCCGCTGGTAATAGCGCGGCGGCAACTGCCCCTGATAGCGCGGGGGCAGATTGGGCTGATGACGCGGGTAATACGGATATGGATTGCGCGGATCGTAGCGATACGGCGGCACATCACCGCGATGGATTGGCGGGTTCGCTGGCGCCCACACGCGATTGTCACGATCAGCCTGCGCTGGCGCCAGCCACACCAGACTGCACAGGAGCAACACGACACGAATGTTCATCTGTCACCTCCGAAGCGCAAGGCCCCCATCTGTCGGTTTGACCGCGGCCGGCGGCATCCGAATGCGGACGAGCAAAACGTTGCAATGGGCGCGTTCGCCACCGCGACGGCCAGTCGCAGCTTGTTTGCCTGCGGTGGCTTCCCGATAATAGCGGCCCTTCAGCCTCATGGCTCCGCAGCGCGCGACGGAACTTCTGATGACCGAACTCGCCCTGATCATGGTTAGCGCCATCCTGGTCAACAATTTTGTACTGGTACAGTTTCTCGGTCTATGCCCGTTCATGGGCGTCTCGAAGAAGATCGAGACCGCCATCGGCCTGTCCCTGGCGACCACCTTCGTGCTCACACTGGCGGCGATGTGCAGTTACCTCGTGCAGCAGTATGTGCTCAAGCCGCTGGATCTGGAGTTTCTGCGAACCATCAGTTTCATTCTGGTGATCGCGGTGGTGGTGCAGTTCACCGAAATGGTGGTTAACAAGACCAGCCCGCTGCTCTATCGCGTGCTAGGGATCTTCCTGCCGCTGATCACCACCAACTGCATCGTGCTCGGCGTCGCCCTGCTCAACGCCAACAAGAGCGAGTTCACCTTCCTGACCGCCACCGTCAACGGGTTCGCCGCCGGGCTCGGCTTCTCACTGGTGCTGGTGCTGTTCGCCGCCATGCGTGAGCGCATCGCCATCGCCGACGTGCCCCGGTCGTTCCAGGGCGCCTCCATCGGCCTGATCACCGCCGGCCTGATGTCGCTGGCGTTCATGGGCTTCACCGGGCTGATCAAGCTATGAGCCTGGTGCTCGTGGCGGTTCTCGCCCTGCTGGCGCTCTGTCTGGCGTGCGGTGCGATTCTCGGCTTCGCCGCAGTGCGCTTTCGCGTCGAGGGCGACCCCATCGCCGAACAGATCAATGCCCTGTTGCCACAGACCCAGTGCGGCCAGTGCGGCTATCCCGGCTGCAAGCCCTACGCCGAGGCGATTGCCGCCGGCGACAAGATCAATAAATGCCCGCCCGGCGGCGAAGCGACCATCCAGGCGCTGGCCGACCTGCTGGACGTCGAAGCCGAGCCGCTGGACGCTGAAGGCGGCGAGAAACCGCAGATGGTTGCCTATATCCGCGAGGCCGAGTGCATCGGCTGCACCAAGTGCATCCAGGCCTGCCCGGTGGACGCCATCGTCGGCGCGGCGCGGCAGATGCATACGGTGATCGTCAGCGAATGCACCGGCTGCGACCTGTGCGTCGAGCCCTGTCCGGTGGATTGCATCGACATGATCGAACTGGGCAGCAACCTGCAAAGCTGGAAATGGGATCAGCCGCTGGCGCCCGGCCAGCTGATCGGCACGGATCGGGAGCAGGCCGCATGAGTGTCACAGCGAAGAACGACGCGGGCGTAGCACGCACAAGCCATGCGGATGCCACGAAAGTCTGGGACATTCCCGGCGGCATTCACCCGGCCGAGCACAAGGCGCTGTCCAACCGCACGTCGATCCAGCCGGCGCCGCTGCCCAAGCGGCTGATCGTGCCGCTGGCGCAGCACCTCGGCGCACCGGCCGAGCCGTGCGTGCAGCTCGGCGAGCGCGTACTCAAGGGGCAGAAGATCGCCGATGCTGCAGGCCTGATCAGCGCGCCAGTGCATGCACCGACTTCGGGCGTGGTCAGTTTCATCGGCCCACAGCCTTACCCGCACGCATCCGGCCTGCCCAGCACCGCAATCGTCATCGACAGCGACGGCCTGGAGCAGTGGACCGAACTGCATCCGCAGCCGCATTACCGCTCTGTCGAGCCCGCCGTGCTGCTTGAAATCATCCGCCAGGCCGGCGTCAGCGGTCTTGGCGGCGCGGGCTTTCCCGCCGCAGTCAAACTGGGCGCACGCACCACGCAGAAAATTCACACCCTGATCATCAACGGCACCGAATGCGAGCCGTACATCACCGCCGACGACCTGCTGATGCGCGAGCAGGCCGAACAACTGGTGGCCGGGATCGAGATTCTTGCCTATCTGATCGGACCCGAGACGATCCTCATCGGCATCGAGGACAACAAACCCGAGGCCATCGCCGCCGTGCGCGCGGCGGTCGGTGAGCGACCATTCACCGTCAAGGTGTTCCCGACCAAGTATCCGTCGGGCGGCGAGAAACAGCTGATCCAGATCCTCACTGGCGAGGAGGTGCCCAGCGGCGGCCTGCCGGCGGACATCGGCATGCTCTGCCAGAACGTCGGCACCTGCGTGGCCATCCACGACGCGGTGCTGCTCGGCAAACCGCTGATCTCACGTGTCACCACGCTCACCGGCGAAGCGCTGGCTCGCCCGATGAACGTCGAGGCGCTGATCGGCACGCCGGTGCGCGAACTGCTGGAGTTCGCCGGGCTCGACGCGTCCCGCCTCGACCGCCTGCTCATGGGCGGCCCGATGATGGGTTTCACCTTGCCCAGTCTCGATGTGCCGCTGATCAAGACCACCAATTGCTTGCTGGCCGTCACGGCCGCCGAGCTACCGCCACCCGCCCCGGCGCTGCCATGCATTCGCTGTGGCGAGTGTGCCGAAGCCTGTCCCGCCAGCCTGCTGCCGCAGCAGCTGCACTTCTTCGCGCTCGGCCACGAGCATGCGCAGCTGCGCGCGCACAACCTGTTCGACTGCATCGAATGCGGCGCCTGCGCCTACGTCTGCCCATCGAGCATTCCCTTGGTGCAGTACTACCGGGCGGCCAAGGCGGAAATCCGCGAGCTGGAGCTCAAGCAGCAGAAGGCCGAACACTCCAAGCAGCGCTTCGAGTTGCGCCAGGAGCGCTTGCGCCGCACCGAGGAACACAAGGAAGCCGAGCGCAAGGCCCGCGCCGAGAAAGCTGCACGCGCCAAAGCGGCGCAGACACCGTCCGCCGGCGCGCCAGGAGAGGACGATCCCGCAGCCGGCAAGAGCAATCCGTTGAGCGATGAGCAGAAGCGCCTGAAGATCGAGGCCAGTCTGGCCCAGGTCACGCTGAAGAAAGCCGAAAAACAGCTGGCGACCCACGCCACTGCGGAACTGCAGGCGCAGGTCGCTGAACTGCGGCAAGCTGCCGAAGCTGCACAACGGGCGCTGGCCGCTGCCGTACCGCCGGCTGCGCCTCCGCCTGCGGGGGACGAAGCGCTGAAAAAAGCCAAGATCGAGGCCGCGATGCTCCGCGCGCAGATCCGCAAGCTCGAAAAAACCGAAGCCCCGGATGACGACCAGCAGGCCGAACTGGCCCGCCTGCGTCAGCAGCTGCACGCGGCCGAGACGGCCCTGAGCACAGCCGCAAGCGCCGCGCCCAGCGCACCCGCCAAACCCGCAGGCGACGAGGCCCTGAAGAAAGCCAAGATCGAAGCCGCGATGCTCCGGGCGCAGATTCGCAAGCTGGAAAAAATCGAAGCCCCGGACGACGACCAGCAGGCCGAACTCGCCCGCCTGCGCCAGCAGCTGCACGCAGCCGAGACGGCCCTGGCGGAAGCTGAAAGCGCCAGGCCCAGCGCACCCGCCAAACCCGAGGGCGACGAGGCACTGAAGAAAGCCAAGATCGAACTAGCACTCAAGCGCGCCGAGCTGAAGAAAGCCGAACAGGCGGGCTGCGCGGATGCTGAGCTGGCCCGCCTGCGCGACGCCTTCGCTGCCGCCGAGCAGGCCCTGCATGCCGCCGAGGCGGACTCCGGGAAGCCCGCACCGGTCCTCCTGCGCACCAGCAAGCCGGGCGTCGACGAACGCTTGCGCGAATTGAAGACCGACGTGGCGTTTGCCCGCGCCGACCTGCGCAAGCTCGAACGCGACCCGGCCAGCGCCGCAGCCAGCATCGAATCGGCACGCGCTCGTCTGCTGACTGCAGAGCAACGCCTGGCCGAGCATATGGACGGCTGACGAGGCCGCACCGAACACACCCTCATGGTCGCGCCGGCATCGGTGCCACCGCACAAAACCACAGGAACCACAGCACCAATGGCCCTGCCCCGCATCACATCGCCCCATGCCCAGGGCGGCAACCGCACCCAGCGCGTCATGCTGCTGGTGCTCGCCGCGACGCTGCCCGGCGTGATTGCCCTGACCTGGCTGTACGGCGCCGGCACGCTGATCAACCTGTGCTGGGCCAGCGCAGTGGCACTGGCCTGCGAAGCGGCCGTCCTCCAGCTGCGCGGCCGTCCGGTGCGCTTCTTCCTGCGCGATGGCAGCGCACTGGTCACCGCCGTGCTGCTGGCGCTGGCGCTGCCACCCTACTCTCCCTGGTGGCTGACGCTCATCGCCACTGGCATCGCCATCGTCTTCGGCAAGCAGCTGTATGGCGGGCTGGGGCAGAACCCCTTCAACCCGGCGATGGTCGGTTACGTAGTCGTGCTGATCTCCTTCCCAGTGGAGATGACCACCTGGCCGGTGCCCCATGGCGTCGGCCTTCTGGATGGATTGCGGCAGATACTCGGTATCGGTTCGCTGCCCGACGGCTGGAGCCAGGCCACCGCGCTGGACGTGCTCAAACTCAACAACCGGCTGACCATCGAGGAGTTGTGGCGCAACCCCGCCTTCGGGCATTTCGGCGGCATCGGCTCGGAGGTGGTCAATCTCGCCTTCCTCGCCGGCGGCCTGTTTCTTCTGCATCGGCGATTGTTCAGCTGGCACGCACCGGTCGGCATGCTCGGCGCGCTGGCGCTGATGAGCCTGCTGTTCTGGAACGGCGCCGGCTCCGACAGCCACGGCTCGCCGCTGTTCCACCTGCTCAGCGGCGCCACCATGCTCGGCGCCTTCTTCATCGTCACCGACCCGGTGAGCGGCGCCACCAGCACCCGGGGCCGACTGATCTTCGGTGCCGGCGTCGGCGTCCTGGTGTATGTGATCCGCGCCTGGGGCGGCTATCCGGATGGCGTCGCTTTTGCCGTGCTGCTGATGAACCTCGCGGCGCCGACGATCGACTACTACACGCGCCCGCGCACCTATGGCCATCGCAAGGCCGAGCGCGGCTTCAAGCTGGGCGAATGACATGATGCTTCCGGAAATCAGCCGCTCGATGCTGAAGAACGCCGCCGTACTCGGCCTGTTCGCCATCGTCACCGTGGGCACCGTCACACTGCTGCAGCAGGGCACCGCCGAACGCATTCAGGCCGCCGAGCGCGAGGCGCAGGTTCGCGCGCTCGGCGAGATCCTGCCCCCGGGCAGCTACGACAATCATCTGCTTGACAACGTGGTCGAGGTGCATGATCGGCTGCTGGGCAACCGCCAGCCGCTGCCCGCCTACATTGCCCGCAAGGATGGCCAGCCGGTTGCGGTCATTCTCCAGGCCACCGCGCCGGACGGCTACAGCGGCGCCATCCGCCTGCTGGTCGGGGTGCTCGCCGACGGCCGCCTGGCTGGCGTACGCGTACTCAGCCACCGGGAAACCCCGGGCCTGGGCGACAAGATCGAGCTGGCAAAAAGCAACTGGATCCATGCCTTTGCCGGCAAGTCGCTGAGCGACCCCGACGAAGCGGGCTGGGCAGTGAAGAAGGATCGAGGCGACTTCGACCAGTTCGCCGGCGCCACCATCACCCCGCGCGCCGTGGTCGGCGCTGTGCATCGCGCCCTGCAGTACTTCGATGCGCACAAGGACGAACTGCTGCAGGGCGCCAATACCGCTGCGGACGACGCGACCGCCCCGGCTGACGAGCCTGTCAGCACCATCCACTCGCGCGCCGGCACGGCAACCAGCGACGAGCTGCGTGCCCGCGAGCCGGCCGTCACGCCGCAAGGGAGCACGCCATGAGCACACCCAGCTACCGCGAACTGACCCTCAACGGACTGTGGAAAAATAACCCCGGCCTGGTACAGCTGCTGGGCTTGTGCCCGCTGCTGGGCGTGAGCAACTCGGCCGTTAACGCGCTGGGCCTGGGGCTGGCGACCATGCTCGTGCTGGCCTGCTCGAACATTGCCGTATCGCTGGTACGCGGCGTGGTGAATACCGCCGTGCGCCTGCCGGCCTTCGTGATGATCATCGCCGCACTGACCACCTGCATCGAGCTGCTGATGCAGGCCTTCACCTACGAGCTGTACCAGATTCTGGGTATCTTCATCCCGCTGATCACCACCAACTGCATCATCCTTGGCCGCGCCGACGGCTTCGCCGCCAAGCACAAGCCGCTGGTGGCCGGCTACGACGGACTGGTGATGGGCCTGGGTTTCTGTCTGGTGCTGGTGGTGCTCGGCAGCATCCGCGAACTGCTTGGTACAGGCGCGCTGTTCGCCAACATGCAGCTGCTGCTCGGCCCGCTGGCGGCCAACTGGCAGATCACGCTGATCAAGGACTACCAGGGTTTCCTGCTGGCGATTCTACCGCCCGGCGCCTTCATCGTGCTGGGCCTGCTGATCGCGCTGAAGAACCGCATCGACGAACAACTCGCCGCCCGCGCCGCGGCGCGCGAACCGAAGGTCGCCGCAGCGAGCCGGCGGGTGCGTGTCACCGGGGTCATCGAATGAAGCTGCCTGAATGAATGCCACAAAACGCCGGGAGATCTTCCGACGCCTGCACGAAGACAACCCCGAGCCCAAGACCGAGCTGGCGTACAGCACACCGTTCGAGCTGCTGATCGCTGTGATTCTTTCGGCGCAGGCGACCGATGTCGGGGTGAACAAGGCCACCGCTCGGCTGTTTCCGGTAGCCAATACCCCGGAAGCGATCTACGCCCTCGGCTATGACGGGCTCTGCGAGTACATCAAGACCATCGGTCTGTATCCGAGCAAGGCAAAGAACGTCATCGAGACCTGCCGGATTCTGGTGGAAAAGCACGGCAGCCAGGTGCCGGACAATCGCGAAGACCTCGAGGCGCTGCCGGGCGTGGGTCGCAAGACCGCCAACGTGGTGCTCAACACGGCCTTTCGCCAGTTCACGATGGCGGTTGATACGCACATCTTTCGCGTCAGCAACCGCACCGGCATCGCGCCAGGCAAGAACGTGCTGGAGGTCGAGCGCAAGCTGATCAAGTTCGTGCCCAAGGAGTATCTGCTCGACGCCCACCACTGGCTGATCCTGCATGGTCGCTATGTCTGCAAGGCTCGCAAACCGCAGTGTGGGAGCTGTCGTATCGAGGACCTGTGCGAATACAAGCACAAGACCTCAGACGATTGAGTTCACCTGATAAATTCTTCTGTCACGATTGAAAAAATCTTTTTTACCGAGCCCGGGTTTGCCGCTATAAGGTGCGCCAAAGCGCCCAGTAGCCTTGGAGTGAACACGTGGCCGAGAAAGAAGATATCCAGATCGAAGACGATTTCATCGCCGAAGACGACGACGAAACCACCGATGCCCCTGCCGAAGTCGCCAAGACCAACCTGACCAAGCGCCGCATCATCGACAACCTGCTAGAAGAGCGACGCCTGCAGAAGCAGCTCAACGACTTCGATTTCGACCTGTAAAAAAAAAGCCCCTTTCGGGGCTTTTTTATAGGTCAGTCGCGGCGCTGCGGCGAGAGCAGCTCGATCTTGTAGCCGTCCGGATCCTCGATGAACGCCAGAATGCTCGAGCCATGCTTCATCGGCCCCGGCTCACGGGTGACCTTGCCACCACGGGCACGAATGTCCTCGCAGGCCTTGTAGACATCTTCCACCTCCAGGGCGATATGGCCGTAGCCATCGCCCAGCGCGTAATGCTCCACTCCCCAGTTCTGCGTCAGCTCGATCACGCTGTTATGCGCCTCGTCGCCATAGCCGACGAACGCCAGGGTGAACTGGCCATCCGGGTAATCCTTGCGGCGCAGCAGCGTCATGCCCAGCACTTCGGTATAGAAGGCGATGGATTTGTCCATGTCGCCAACGCGCAGCATGGTATGCAGCAGTCTCATGGGTAGGTTCTCCTCGCAGATACGGTGCATAAAGCAAGACCCCGGCGCAGGGCCGGGGTCGGGTCAGGCTCGGGTCCGCGCAGCTTATCAGAGCGGCGAACGGCCTTTGCCAGCGGCGATGCGCATGCGCAGGGCGTTCAGCTTGATGAAGCCACCGGCGTCGGCCTGGTTGTAGGCGCCGGCATCGTCCTCGAAGGTGGAGATGCGGGTGTCGAACAGGCTGTCGTCGGATTTGCGGCCGGTGACGATGACGTTGCCCTTGTACAGCTTCAGGCGCACCACGCCGTTCACGTGCTCCTGGGAGGCGTCGATCATGGTCTGCAGCATCTGGCGCTCGGGGCTCCACCAGTAGCCGTTGTAGATCAGGCTGGCGTACTTGGGCATCAGCTCATCCTTCAGGTGAGCGACTTCGCGGTCCAGGGTGATCGACTCGATGGCGCGGTGGGCCTTCATCATGATGGTGCCGCCGGGGGTTTCGTAGCAGCCGCGGGACTTCATGCCCACATAGCGGTTTTCCACGATGTCCAGGCGACCGATGCCGTTGGCGCCGCCGATCTCGTTCAGCTTGGCCAGCACGGTGGCCGGGGTCATCTCGACGCCGTCGATGGCGACGATGTCGCCCTTGCGGTAGGTCAGTTCGATGTAGGTGGGAACGTCAGGCGCCTTCTCTGGGGAGACGGACCAGCGCCACATGTCTTCCTCGTGCTCGGTCCAGGTGTCTTCCAGCACGCCGCCTTCATAGGAGATGTGCAGCAGGTTGGCGTCCATGGAGTACGGGGACTTCTTGCCGGCCTTGGCGAAATCGACCGGGATCTTCGCCTTTTCGGCGTAGGCCATCAGCGTTTCACGGGAAGTCAGGTCCCACTCGCGCCAGGGCGCGATCACCTGCACGCCCGGCTTGAGCGCATAGGCGCCCAGCTCGAAACGCACCTGGTCGTTGCCCTTACCGGTGGCGCCATGAGAGATGGCGTCGGCGCCGGTCTCGTTGGCGATCTCGATCAGGCGCTTGGCGATCAGCGGACGGGCAATGGAGGTGCCCAGCAGGTATTCGCCTTCGTAGATTGTGTTGGCGCGGAACATCGGGAACACGAAGTCGCGGACGAATTCTTCGCGCAGGTCGTCGATGTAGATTTCCTTGACGCCCATCGCCTGTGCCTTGGCGCGAGCCGGCTCGACTTCCTCACCCTGGCCCAGATCGGCAGTGAAGGTCACCACTTCACAGTTGTAGGTGTCTTGCAGCCACTTGAGAATCACCGAGGTGTCCAGGCCACCGGAATAGGCCAGAACCACCTTCTTAACGTCCGCCATGCCATCAGCTCCACGGTTGTACGGAAAACCGTGGATTCTACCGATCACGGGGCTGTATTTACAGGGGCGCGCGCCTCAGCTAGCCGGTGTCGTCGGCGCCGTCGCTGCGGTCTCGCTGACCGGTTCGCGCTCCAGACGCAGCGTCACGCGGCGATTCTTCGCCCGTGCCGCGGCGCTGTCGTTGCGTACCAGCGGATAGCGCTCGCCATGGAAGCGGAGGGTAATCTGCGCCTCCGGCACGCCGTTGGCCTGCAAGTACTCCTGGACCGCCACCGCCCTTCTGCGCGACAGATCGCGATTGGTCAGGCGGTTGCCGCTGTTGTCCGAATGCCCGTCGAGCACGATGCGATTGACGCTGGGATCGGCCTTGAGGAACTGCAGGATGATGTCCAGCTTGGCCCGAGCGACATCGTCCAGCACCACGTCGCCGGACGGAAAACCGACCTGCGACTGGCGCACCTGATCGTAGTTGACCGGCAGCAGCTTGGCCGCGCACGCGCGATAGTCTTCGTACGCCTTGGCGAATCGCGCCGGCAGCAGGCGCACCTCCAGCGTTTCGCCGCCGTGCAGGGTGCGGTGACGCACGACCGGGCTACGGCCTTCGAGCAGCCCGCTGAGCAGGCGTCCGGCCTGCAGATGCGAGCTGTTGAACGGAATCTCCCCGCCACCGACCGATACCACGCCCAGGTTGATATCGCCTCGCGCCGGCTGCCAGGGCGCCGCGGCCGCATAGAGCGTGGCCGCCCCCGCGCCCAGCCAGCGTTGCGGGGACTGCAGACGGAAGATCGCCTCCTCGCCGGCGCGCCGGACGAACTGCCCGCTGCCGAAACCGGCGATCGGCTGGCTCAGGCGGCACTCGAACTGATCCCCCTCGACATGCCATTGCACCCGCTCCAGACGGGTCTGGAAGGTGATAGCGTCGGCCGGGGAGGCCAACAGGCAGCACAGCACGAGCGGACGCAGGCGCACGGGAAACTCCGGAGAGAACGCATTCCTCCGGGGTATCGGAGCGATGCCACAAAACTTGAGTCGCTACCGCCCGCGCACGCTCCGGGCTCCCGGGCGCGACACGTGCCGCCGGCAGGCTTTTCCGGTAGCATTCGCGCACGTTTCACCCGCCAGGAAACCCGCATGTCCGACCGAATCACCCTGCTGCGCCCCGACGACTGGCATATCCACCTGCGCGACGGCGCGGTGCTATCGCACACCGTGGCCGACGTCGCGCGCCAGTTCGCCCGCGCGATCATCATGCCCAACCTGGTGCCGCCAGTACGCAACGCCGATGAAGCCGCCGCCTATCGCCAGCGTATCCTCGCCGTCCGCCCGGACGGCAGTCGCTTCGAGCCCCTGATGGTGCTCTACCTCACCGACAGCACCCGCGCCGAAGATGTGCGCGCGGCCAAGGCCAGCGGCTTCGTGCACGCGGCCAAGCTCTACCCTGCCGGCGCCACCACCAACTCGGCATCGGGCGTAACGCGGATCGACAACATCTTCCCCGTACTGGAAACGATGGCCGAGGTCGGGCTGCCTCTGCTGGTGCACGGCGAGGTGACGCGCAGCGAGATCGACATCTTCGACCGCGAGAAGCATTTCATCGACGAGCAGCTGAGCCGTGTGACCGAGCGCTTCCCGCAGCTGAAGGTAGTGTTCGAGCACATCACCACGCGCGATGCCGTGCAGTTCGTCGAGGCGGCCGGGGCCAATGTCGGCGCCACCATCACCGCCCACCACCTGCTGTATAACCGCAACCACATGCTGGTCGGCGGCATTCGCCCACATTTCTTCTGCCTGCCCGTTCTGAAGCGCAACGTGCATCAGGAAGCACTGCTGGATGCCGCTACCAGCGGCAATCGGAAGTTCTTCCTCGGCACCGATTCGGCGCCACATGCCCAGCACGCCAAAGAATCCGCCTGCGGCTGCGCAGGCTGCTATACCGCGCATGCGGCCATCGAGCTGTATGCCGAGGCCTTCGAGCAGCGCAACGCACTGGCCCGGTTGGAAGCGTTCGCCAGCCATTTCGGCGCCGACTTCTATGGCCTGCCGCGCAACACCGAGCAGATCACGCTGGTGCGCGACGCCTGGGAGATGCCGGCCAGCCTGCCGTTCGGCGAGCAGCAGCTGATTCCGCTGCGCGCCGGGGAAATCCTGCGCTGGCGCCTGGAGGCAAGCAGATGAGCGAAGAGCACTTCGACGACGAGCTGGACGCCAACCAGCCGGGCCGCCCACGCTCGCCGATGGCGCGTCGCTTCCGCGGCTTCCTGCCCGTCGTCATCGACGTCGAGTGCGGCGGTTTCAACTGCGCCACCGACGCCTTGCTGGAAATCGCCGCGGTGACCATCGGCATGGATGAGCAGGGCCTGCTCTATCCGCAGGAGACGCAGTTCTTTCGCGTCGAACCGTTCGCCGGCGCCAACATCGAGCCGGCAGCATTGGAATTCACCGGCATCAAGCTCGATCACCCGTTGCGCATGGCAGTCAGTGAAGACCACGCGCTGCACGAGATCTTCCGCAACGTGCGCAAGGCAGTGAAGTCCAGTGGCTGCAAGCGGGCGATTCTGGTCGGTCACAACAGCAGCTTCGACCTGGGCTTCCTTAACGCCGCGATCGCCCGCTGCGATATCAAGCGCAACCCGTTCCATCCATTTTCCAGCTTCGACACCGCCACGCTCGCCGGCCTTGCCTACGGCCAAACCGTACTGGCCAAGGCCTGCCAGGCTGCCGGGATCGATTTCGACGGGCGCGAGGCACACTCGGCACGCTACGACACCGAGAAGACGGCCGAACTGTTCTGTGGGATCGTCAACCGCTGGCGGGAAATGGGTGGCTGGGAAGAGTTCGACGAATAACCCCACAGCGACATCCGCCGCGGCGGCGAGGCGTCTGAAACGCCCCCGCTAGAATGTAAAAGGCCAGTCTCGCGACTGGCCTTTTACCTTGCTGCGCTCCGCTTACAGCGGCTTACCGCGATTACCATGCTGACTGACGAAGGCCTGAACCGCCTTCAACTCATTGGCCAGCACCGTGCAGCGCTCAGGCCGCTCGAACAGATCGGCCAGGTGCACCGGCAGCCCGAGCGCCTTGCCCACTCCTGCCTTCTGCACTGCCTCAGGGAACTTCACCGGATGAGCGGTGCCCAGCGTCACCATCGGCACGCTCAGGCTGCGTCGACATTCACGCGCGGCGCGCACGCCAATCGCGGTGTGCGGATCGAGCAATTCACCGGTTTCGCGGAACACTTCGGCAATGGTCGCGCAGGTCTGCGCATCATCCACCGCAAGCGAATCGAATAGCTTGCGCGCCTCGGTCCAGCGGTCTTCCTCGACCGACAACTTGCCGCTGGCCCTGAACGCATCCAGCAGATCAGCCACGGCCTTGCCATTACGCCCGTGCAGGTCGAACAGCAAACGCTCGAAGTTGGACGACACCATGATATCCATCGACGGCGACAACGACGGGTGCAGGGTGTCCTTGTCGTAGCGATTGCCGGACATGAAGCGGTGCAGGATGTCGTTGCGGTTGGTGGCGACGATCAGCTGGCTCACCGGCAGGCCCATGTTGCGCGCCAGGTAACCGGCAAAGATGTCGCCGAAGTTGCCAGTCGGCACCGAGAACGCTACCGAACGTGCAGGACCACCCAGCTGCAGCGCCGCATGGAAGTAGTAGACGATCTGGGCCATGATCCGCGCCCAGTTGATCGAGTTGACCGCCACCAGCCGGGTGCCCTTGAGGAAGCCCTGGTCGGCGAAGCTGGCCTTGACCATCTCCTGGCAGTCGTCGAAGTTGCCTTCGATGGCGATGTTGTGGATGTTGTCGCCGGCGATGGTGGTCATCTGCCGGCGCTGCACTTCCGACACTCGGTTATGCGGATGCAGGATGAAGATGTCGACGTTCTCGCAGCGGCGGCAACCTTCGATGGCGGCCGAGCCGGTATCGCCGGAGGTCGCACCCATGATCACCACGCGCTCGCCGCGCTTGGCCAGCACGTAGTCGAGCAGGCGGCCGAGCAGCTGCAGGGCAAAATCCTTGAAGGCCAAGGTGGGGCCGTGGAACAGCTCCAGCACCCACTCGTTACCGTTCAGCTGGCGCAGCGGCGCCACCGCAGCGTGGGCAAATACGCCACCTTCGCCAGTGGCGTAGGTCTGCTCGAGAATCTGCTTGAAATCGGCATCCGGAATGCTGCCGCTGACGAACGGCCGCATCACCCGGAAAGCCAGCTCGTGGTACGGCAGCCCCGCCCAGGAGGCGATCTCCTCGACGGTGAAGCGCGGCAGGTTTTCCGGCACATAGAGGCCGCCGTCGCTGGCCAGACCGGCCAGCAGCACATCTTCGAAATTCAGGGCCGGAGCCTGGCCGCGGGTACTGATGTAGCGCATTTTGCAAACCTTCGGTTTGAGCCTGAAACCGCAAGCAGCAAGGCCTACGGCTCGTAAGCTCCGGTTAGTTCAGTTGTTCGACGCGAATCCGCACGACCTTGTCCGCCACGTCGTCGAGCGCTTCGAGCGCGGCAATCGCGTCATCGATGCGCTGCTCGACAACCCGATGGGTGACCAGAATCACCGGCACCAGGCCATCATGCTCCTCGACTTCCTTCTGCATGATCGACTCGATGTTGATCCCGCGCTCGGAGAGGATGGTGGCGACCTGCGCCAGCACACCCGGATGATCCTTGGCCTGGATGCGCAGGTAGTAGGCGCTCTCGCAGGCGGCAATCGGCAGGATCGGATGATCGGACAGCGAATCCGGCTGGAACGCCAGATGCGGCACGCGATTATGCGGGTCGGTGGTCAGCGCGCGGGCGACATCGACAAGATCGGCGACCACCGCCGATGCGGTCGGCTCCATGCCGGCCCCGGCGCCGTAGTAAAGCGTGCTGCCCACGGCATCGCCATTGACCATCACCGCGTTCATGACACCGTTGACGTTGGCGATCAGGCGATCGGCGGGAATCAGGGTCGGGTGCACCCGCAGTTCGATGCCCGCTTCGGTGCGACGGGCCACGCCGAGGTGCTTGATGCGGTAGCCCAGCGCTTCGGCATAGTTGACGTCGGCGGTAGTCAGCTGGCCGATGCCTTCGGTATAGGCTTTGTCGAACTGCAGCGGAATGCCGAAGGCAATGGAAGCTAGGATGGTCAGCTTGTGCGCAGCGTCGATGCCTTCGACATCGAAGGTCGGATCGGCCTCGGCGTAACCCAGTGCCTGTGCCTCCTTGAGCACGTCCGCGAAGGCCCGCCCCTTGTCGCGCATCTCGGTGAGAATGAAGTTGCCAGTGCCGTTGATGATCCCGGCCACCCAGTTGATACGGTTGCCGGCCAGCCCTTCGCGAATCGCCTTGATTACCGGAATGCCACCGGCCACCGACGCCTCGAATGCGACGATCACGCCCTTCTCGCGGGCTTTGGCGAACAGTTCGTTACCGTGGACAGCGATCAGCGCCTTGTTGGCGGTAACCACGTGCTTGCCGTTATCGATGGCCTTGAGCACCAGCTCGCGCGCCAGCGTATAACCGCCGATCAGCTCTACGACGATATCGATCTCGGGATTGTTGACGACGTCGAACACGTCATCGGTTACCGGGGTGCCGGTGGTGTCGCACTTGGGGTTTGGCTGGCGTGTGGCGATCTGCGCGACCTCGATGCCACGTCCGGCGCGGCGGGCAATCTCCTCGGCGTTGCGCTTGAGCACATTGAAGGTACCGCCACCGACGGTTCCCAGCCCACAGATGCCAACTTTCACCGGTTTCAAGCTGCACTCCCCCATTTACGGCGATCGACCGGGGGCACCGGCCGAACAAAAGAGTCGCACATTACGAAGGGCGTCGCCGTTAGTCAATCGGCCATCGCCGCGTCATCGACACCAGCCAGGCCCAGCCGCCGATGCCGCTACGCCAGCAACTCATCCGCCTGTGCGCTGAGGCTTTTGCTGCCCCTAGCAATGTCGTACCGCGCCCGGCCGAGGCACGAGCCCACCATCAGGTGCACGCCTCGGCGGATTGCGCATCGACCCGCCGAGGCGTGGCGACGAATCAGCTCGGGCCAGCCGTCAGTTGGCCTGCAGCGCCAGCTCCGCCAGCTGCGGTGCGGGCTGATAACCAGGAATCATCTGACCGTCGGCGAGGATAATGGCAGGCGTACCCTGCACGCCGATCAGCTGGCCGAGAGCGTACTGCTTGGCAATCGGGCTGTCGCAGCTGGCCTGCGGCACATCCTTACGCGCCTTGGCCAAGTTCATCGCGGCCTGGCGATCCTTCGCGCACCAGACGCTGGTCAGAGTATTGGCACCGTGACTACCCATGCCTTGGCGCGGAAAGGCGACGTACCGTACCTCCACGCCCAGACGGTTCAGCTCGGGAACCTCGCTATGCAGCTTCTGGCAATAACCGCAATCGGTGTCGGTGAAGACGGTGATGTGGGTTTTCGGATTCTTCGGCGCGAACACCACCATCTCGCTCGCCGGAATCGCGTCGATCTCCCGCGCGACCGACTGACTCTGCGCCTGTTCGGTAAGGTTGACTGCCCGGCCGTCTTGAAAACGATAGAGGAAGCCCTGCAAGACGAACTGGCCGTCGGCGCTGGCGTAAAGCTGGCGACCGCCCTTCAGCTGCACCTGATAGAGCCCCGACATCGGACTTTCGGCAATCGCCTCGATCGGCAGGTCCGGCTGAGCCGTTTGCAGCGTCTTGCGAATCGCCTGATCAGGGTCAGCAGCGAAGACGAAGGTACTGGCCAGGCTGGCGACCACGACGGTAAACAAACGAATCGCGCCCATGAAAACTCCTGCAACGACGGTCGAGAAAAGGCGTACAGCCTATCACAGCAGCCGCCTGCAAATCGTTGCATGCAAGCCGACAGGCACAAACACCGAAGCGCGTCGCAGATTGGTGCGATTTTCCTCAACCACTCGCAGCTAGCCCCGCGGATGGTGCTCGGCATGCAGCGCCTGCAGGCGCGCGCGCGCGATGTGCGTATAGATTTGCGTAGTCGATAGATCGCTGTGGCCAAGCAGCATCTGCACGGTGCGCAGATCGGCGCCATGATTGAGCAGATGCGTTGCAAAGGCATGCCGCAGGGTATGCGGCGAGATGGCGGCAGCGATCCCGGCCTGTCTGGCATGCAGTTTGATTCGATGCCAGAACGTCTGGCGAGTCATCGGATCGCCTCGCCGACTCAGAAATTCGACATCGCCCGGCTTATCGCCAAGCAACAGGCCACGCGCGTCGCGTCGATAGCGCTCCAGCCAGTACATAGCTTCATCGCCCAGCGGCACCAGGCGCTCCTTGTTGCCCTTGCCGAAGGTGCGTAATACACCCTGGCGCAGGCTTATCTGCTCCTGATGCATACCGACCAGCTCACTGACGCGCAGGCCGCAGGCGTAGAGCACCTCGAGCATCGCGCGGTCGCGCAGGCCAAGCGCATCACCAATATCCGGCGCGGCCAGCAGCGCTTCGACGTCGGCCTCGGACAAGGCCTTGGGTAGCGATCGGCCCAGTCGCGGCAGCTCGATCCTCAGCGTCGGATCGCTCTCCACCAAACCTTCACGCAGCAGATAGCGATAGAAGCCACGCATACCGGAGAGAAACCGCGCGGTCGAACGCGCCTTGTAGCCATTAGCCAGGCGCCAGGCCAAGTGATCGAGAATGGCGTCGCGGCCCACACCGACCAGGGAAGCCCCACGCTCCGCGAGCCAACCATTGAACAGGGCAAGGTCACTGCAATAGGCGTCGCGCGTATTGTCTGCCAGGCCTTTCTCCAGCCACAGCGCATCCAGAAAACGATCAATGATTGGATCGTGTAGTGCCGGCATATCGAGACTCTCGTAAATTACCCGCGAATCTGCCACTCAGCACCGCCCGTGCCTCACCGGCAATAACGTGGGGGACGGGCATAAAAAAAGCAGCCCGCAGGCTGCTTTTTTCGTGCATCGAGAAATGCGCTCTCAGGACAGCTTTTCCTTGATGCGTGCGGCCTTACCAGACAGATCGCGCAGATAGTACAGCTTGGCCTTGCGTACGTCGCCGCGGCGCTTGATGCTCAGGCTGTCGACGACCGGGCTGTAGGTCTGGAAGGTACGCTCGACACCCACACCGTTGGAGATCTTACGGACGGTGAAGGCGCTGTTCAGGCCGCGGTTACGCTTGCCGATCACCACACCTTCGAAGGCCTGAAGACGCTGACGATCGCCTTCCTTCACCTTCACCTGGACAATCACGGTGTCGCCAGGGGCAAATGCCGGGATTTCTTTGTTCATCTGCTCGGCTTCGAGCTGCTGGATGATCTTGTTGGTCATGCTGTGCTCCTAAGACAAGCCCTTATGGCCTGCCATCGATACGTTGCGTTAACTATCGTCCCGCTGGCGGATGTACTCCTCCAGCAGCTTCTGTTCTTCTCCAGAAAGCGAGCGGCTATCCAGAAGATCGGCACGGCGCTCCCAGGTTCTCCCAAGGGACTGCTGCAAACGCCAGCGCCGGATGTGTTCATGGTTGCCGCTGAGCAGCACTTCAGGAACACGCTTGTCCGCATACACCTCAGGTCGCGTGTAATGCGGACAGTCGAGCAGGCCGTCAGTAAACGAATCCTCCTCGGCGGAATCAGCATGGCCCAACGCTCCGGGGAGCAGACGGGTCACTGCATCGATCAGCACCATCGCCGGCAGCTCGCCACCGGACAGCACGTAATCACCGATCGACCACTCCTCATCTACGTGCGCCTCGATGAAACGCTCGTCGATGCCTTCATAGCGGCCAGCGATGAGGATCAGTGCCTCCTCCTTCGCCAACTGCCGGACGTCCGCCTGCTTCAGCTGACGTCCCTGCGGCGAAAGATAAATCACCTTCGCCGCCTCTCCAGCCACATGACGTGCGTCCGTCAAGGCGCGCTCCAGTGGCTGGATCTTCATCACCATTCCGGGGCCGCCACCGAATGGTCGGTCATCCACGGTCTGATGACGATCGTCGGTGTAGCTCCGCGGGTTCCAGCAGCGCAGCTGCAAGAGCCCCTGCTTGACCGCGCGACTGGTTATCCCGTAATCGCGGATCGCAGCGAACATCTCTGGGAACAGACTGATGACTTCAACGCGCAAACCAGACATGAGGCTCAGAAGTCCGCATCCCAGTCGACCCGCATCTCACCCAGCTCCAAATCGATGCGCTGCACGCACTGATCGGTATAGGGCAGCAGCCGCTCCCGCTCATCCACGCTGCCGGCGCAGGGCTTGACCACCAGAACGTCATTGGCACCGGTCTCGAGCAGATGATCGACAACACCGAGCAACTGCTCGAGCTGGTTGATGACCTTCAACCCCTGAAGCTGGTACCAGTAGTACTCATCGCTGGCCAGCGCGGGCAGTTCCGTACGTGGAATGCAGATTTCGAAATCCGCGTACGAACGCGCGATCTCGCGATCATTCAGCCCTTTCAGCGACGCCACCAGGATCTTGCCCTGAAGGCGGCCCCTGACCAGCTCGACCTGCTTGACCTCGTCACCTCGCCGCAGCGTCCAGTGACGGTAGTCGAGCAGATTGTCGATCGGATCGGTAAAGGAGTAGACCTTTACGTCACCTCGCACGCCATGCACCGAAACGATCTTGCCGATGACGATAAGATCCTCGGCCGGAGCAGACGTTGCGCTCATGCGATTCAGGCAGCAGCCTTGGCAGCTTCCTTCAGCAGCTGAGCAACACGCTCAGACGGCTGGGCGCCCTGGCTCAGCCAGTACGCGGCGCGCTCTTGGTTCACCGAAAGCTTCACTTCCGCACCGCTGGCGATCGGATTGAAGAAACCGATGCGCTCGACGAAGCGACCATCGCGCGCATTGCGGCTGTTGGTCACGGTCAGGTGGTAGAAAGGGCGCTTCTTGGAGCCGCCACGGGCGAGACGAATAGTTACCATGTGAACATCGTTCCTGTAGTCGGTGCTAACTTAAGGCACACACTTAAAATGGGCCTAGGCCCGAAAGGCCGCGCATTTTACGAGTAAAAGCGACAACCTTCAAGCTGCCAGCCACAAGTAATCCCGGCAAGCAGGGCCGCTTGCAGGCGACCCGTCGTTCAAAGTACCGCTGCAGCTCAGAACTTCGGCATCCCGCCACCGGGGAACATGCCGCCCATACCGCGCATCATCTTGGCCATTCCCCCCTTGCCGGTGACTTTCTTCATCATCTTCTGCATCTGCTTGTGCTGCTTGATCAGCCGACCGATGTCCTGCACCTGGGTACCGGAGCCTAGCGCGATGCGACGCTTGCGCGAACCGCTGATGAGATCGGGATTGCGGCGCTCGGCCGGCGTCATCGAGTTGATGATGGCCTCCATCTGCTTGAACTGCTTTTCTGCCGCGCCCTGGGCATTGCCCATCTGCGCAAGGTTAACGCCACCGATCGACGGTAGCTTGTCCATCAGCCCGCCGAGCCCGCCCATGTTCTTCATCTGCTGCAACTGGTCGCGGAAGTCCTCGAGGTCGAAGCCCTTGCCCTTCTTTAGCTTCTTGGTGAGCTTCTCGGCCTTCTCGCGATCGAGGGTCTGCTCGGCCTGCTCGATCAGACTGAGCACGTCGCCCATGCCGAGGATGCGCGATGCGATGCGGTCAGGATGGAACGGTTCGAGCGCGTCGCTCTTCTCGCCCATACCGAGGAACTTGATCGGCTTGCCGGTAATGTGACGTACCGACAGCGCGGCACCGCCACGGGCATCGCCATCGACCTTGGTCAGCACCACGCCAGTGAGTGGCAGCGCGTCGCCAAAGGCACGTGCGGTATTGGCGGCATCCTGGCCGGTCATGGCGTCCACTACGAACAGCGTCTCGACAGGATTGATCGCCGCATGCAGCGCCTGAATCTCGGCCATCATGTCGGCATCGATGGCCAGACGGCCAGCCGTATCCACCAGCACCACGTCGATGAACTTCAGCCGCGCCTCGCGGATCGCCGCCTGGGCAATCTCTACCGGCTTCTGGCTGATATCAGAGGGGAAGAAGGTCACACCCACTTCGCCAGCCAGCGTTTCCAGCTGCTTGATCGCCGCCGGACGGTAGACGTCGGCCGACACGACCATCACCGACTTCTTCTTGCGATCCTTGAGCAGCCGCGCAAGCTTGCCCACGGTCGTGGTCTTGCCCGCACCCTGCAGACCTGCCATCAGCACCACTGCCGGCGGCGCGACACTCAGCGCCAGATCCTCGTTGGCGGCACCCATCAGCTCCTCGAGCTCGGCACGCACGATCTTCACGAACGCCTGGCCCGGCGTCAGGCTCTTCGACACCTCGGTGCCGACCGCACGCTCCTTGACCTTGTTGACGAAGTCCTTGACCACCGGCAGCGCGACGTCGGCCTCGAGCAGGGCCATCCGCACCTCGCGCAGGGTGTCCTTGATGTTGTCCTCGGTCAGCTTCGCCTTGCCCGTGACATGGCGAAGGGTTTGTGACAGGCGATCGGTTAGGTTCTCGAACATGAGGCGTTCCACGTTGGATGTGGTGAAGGCAGCGATTATAGAGACTCGGGGCATCCGGCCGGTACCCCGGCAATGATGCTTTTCATGTAAGCGACCTCCCGCCGCTTTTGCACCTTGGGGGTTTGTGCCACACTCACGGCCTTTCGAGTCGCTACCAGAACCTATGCACCCTCTGCTGCCCAGCCTCACTGCCGCTCTTCTATATGCTGGCGTCACGGGCTATCAAAGTTTGCGTCTGGCACAACGTTCTGTCCCGGACAAACGTCTGCTGCTCGTGCTCGGCGCGTTGGCACTGTTGGCGCACGGCGCCAGCCTGTTCATGCAGCTGCTTTCCCCGAGCGGCCTGCACCTGGACTTTTTCAATGCCTCAAGCCTGATCGCCGCCGCCGTGATCCTGCTGATTCTCCTGGCCCTGCAACGGATGCCGGTTGAGAACCTGCTGGTGTTGCTGTTTCCGCTCGGCTGCCTGACGGTTTTGTTCGCACAGTTCGCGCCGACCGGCACCGCGCCAGCGATTACTGAAGAAGCGGGCATCCTGGCACACATCCTGTTGTCGATCCTGGCTTACGGCATGCTCACCATCGCGGTGTTCCAGGCGCTGCTGCTGCTGCTGCAGGATCACCATCTGAAGAACAAGCACCCATCAGGGCTGATCCGCAACTTCCCGCCGCTGCAAACCATGGAAAGCCTGCTGTTCGGCTTCCTCTGGGCCGGCTGGCTGCTGCTTTCGGCTTCGCTGCTGTCCGGCTGGCTGTTCCTTGACGACCTGTTCGCCCAGCATCTGGTGCACAAAACCCTGCTGTCGGTGGTCGCCTGGGTGGTCTTCGGCCTGCTGCTGTGGGGTCGCCACCAGCTCGGCTGGCGTGGCTACAAGGCCATCCGTTGGACCCTGGTCGGCTTCTGCCTGTTGATGCTGGCGTACTTCGGCAGCAAGCTGGTTCGCGAATTCATCCTGCACATCTAAGACACGGGACAGATACGTGGAACATCTACATCCCGGCCTAGTGGTCGGACTGCTGGTTTTCCTGATCCTATGTTCCGCGTTCTTTTCGAGCTCCGAAACCGGGATGCTCAGCCTCAACCGCTATCGCCTGCGCCATCGCGCCAGAGAAGGCCATCGCGGAGCCAGGCGCGCCATCGACCTGCTGGCGCGACCGGATCGGCTGCTAGGCACCATTCTGGTCGGCAACAACTTCGTCAACATCCTCGCCTCTTCGATCGCTACGGTGATCGCCGTGCAGCTGTGGGGCGAAGCCGGTATCGCCATCGCCACCCTCGGCGTGACGCTGCTGTTGCTGATCTTCGGCGAAATCGCGCCCAAGACCTTCGCCGCGCTGCATCCGGAAACGGTGGCCTATCCAGTCAGCCTGCCGCTGGCCGCACTGCAGAAGGTGCTGTATCCGGTGGTCGCCCTGCTCGGCTGGATCAGCAACGGCCTGCTGCGCCTGGCCGGCATCGATCCGACCGCCAAGCGCAGCGACAGCCTGTCCAGCGAGGAATTGCGCAGCGTAGTGCGTGAGTCCGGCAGCGATCTGCCACTGAATCGCCAGAGCATGCTGCTCGGCATTCTGGATCTCGAGCGGGTGACGGTGGACGACATCATGATCCCGCGCAACGAGGTCGCGGGCATTGATCTCGAAGACGATCTGGAAACCATCATCGGCCAGCTGCGCACCACCTCGCACACCCGTCTGCCGGTGTTCCGCAAGGACATCAACCAGATCGAAGGCATCATCCACATGCGGCATATCGCCCGCCTGCTCAGCCATGATCAGTTGACCCGCGACAGCCTGCTCGAGGCCTGCAGCCCGCCGTACTTCGTGCCGGAGAACACGCCGCTCTCCACCCAGCTGCTCAATTTCCAGAAACAGAAGCGCCGCATCGGCATCGTCGTCGACGAGTACGGCGATGTGATGGGGATCGTGACCCTGGAAGACATCCTCGAAGAAATCGTCGGCGAGTTCAGCAACCAGGACACCCTGCGCAGCCCAGACATCCATCCTCAGGACGACGGCACGCAGGTTATCGATGGCGCCGCGTACCTGCGCGAGATCAACCGGGCACTCGGCTGGCAGCTTCCCTGCGACGGGCCCAGGACGCTCAACGGGCTGATTACCGAAGCCCTCGAACACATTCCCGACAGCGGTATATGCCTGCAGATCGGCCGCTACCGGCTGGAAATCCTGCAGGCCGCGGACAACCGGGTGAAAAGCGTTCGCGCCTGGGCCATCGAGCCTCCTCGAGACGAGTAGGCGGCGCTCTGGCCCGACCGCTAGAGTTGAATCTTGACCGCCGCCGCGGCGCGCTGAGCCTTCGCCCGCGCAGTCTCGAGCGACACGTCGCGGGCCAGCGCCACTCCCATCCGCCGTTGGCCGCTGACACCCGGCTTGCCAAACAGGCGCAGCGACGTGTCCGGCTCAGACAACGCTCCTTCCAGATTACCGAAGCAGACCTCGGTCGACTCGCCCTCCGCCAGAATGACGGCCGAGGCGGAGGGGCCGAGCTGGCGAATCGCCGGGATCGGCAAGCCGAGAATCGCCCGCGCATGCAAGGCGAATTCCGAAAGGTCCTGCGATACCAGCGTAACCAGGCCGGTATCGTGCGGACGCGGCGAAATCTCGCAGAACCAGACCTGCTCGCCCTTGATGAACAACTCCACACCGAACACGCCACGGCCACCCAGTGCGTCGGTCACCGCCAGCGCAATTCGCTCGGCTTGGGCAAGCGCCGCAGCGCAAACCGGTTGCGGTTGCCAGGACTCCTGGTAATCGCCCTTTTGCTGCCGGTGTCCGATCGGCTGGCAGAAGGTGCTGCCGCCGGCATGCCGCACCGTGAGCAGCGTGATCTCGTAATCGAAATCGATGAATCCCTCGACGATGACCCGACCACGCCCGGCGCGCCCGCCGGCCTGCGCGTATTCCCATGCGGCGTCGATGTCCGCCTCGCTGCGCAGCAGCGTCTGCCCCTTGCCGGACGAACTCATCACCGGCTTGATCAGGCAGGGAAAGCCCAGCGCCAGTGCCGCCGCCCGGCATTCTGCCAGTGAGTCGGCGAAATGATAGGGAGACGTCGGCAAGCCCAGTTCCTCCGCTGCCAGGCGCCGAATACCCTCGCGATTCATGGTCAGCTGAGCGGCTCGCGCAGTTGGGATCACGGTGAAACCTTCGGCCTCCAGTTCAACCAGCGTGGCAGTGGCAATGGCCTCGATTTCCGGGACGATGTAGTGCGGCTGCTCCCGCTCGATCACAGCGCGCAGCGCCGCGCCATCAAGCATGTCGATCACATGGGAGCGATGCGCCACCTGCATGGCCGGAGCGTTGGCGTAGCGATCCACCGCGATCACCTCCACGCCCAGACGCTGCAGCTCGATCACCAGCTCCTTGCCGAGCTCGCCGGAGCCACACAGCAGGACGCGCGTGGCGCTGGCAGTTAGCGGGGTGCCAATTCGGGGCATGGAAGTCCTCGTCGTTCGTCAATCAGCGGCGCACGATGCGCATACCTAAATCAGTTGTCCGCTGGCGCGGGCTCGCTCGGCGCACTGGCGCAACACTTGGCGTCGCTCATCATTGTCCATGAGCCCCCAGCGACGAATCTCATCGGCGCTGCGCTGGCAGCCCACGCACACGTCGTCCTCATCCAACGCGCAGAGGCTGACGCAGGGCGAGCTGACAGGCTTGTCGCGGTCGCTCACTCGTCCGGCTCCAACTCGCGCGCGTAGCGCTGGGCGTTGTGTACGTAGTGCGCAGCGCTGGCTTCGAGCATCTTCTTCTGCTCCTCGCTCAGTTCGCGCACCACCTTGCCTGGCGAGCCCACCACCAGCGAGCCGTCAGGTATTTCCTTGCCCTCGGCAATCAGCGTGTTGGCGCCGATGATGCAGTGCTTGCCAATCTTCGCGCCGTTGAGGATCACCGCATTGATGCCGATCAGGCTGTAATCGCCGACGCTGCAGCCATGCAGCATGGCGTTATGGCCGACGGTGACGCCGGTGCCCAGCGTCAGCGGATGCCCCATGTCGGTATGCATCACGCTGCCATCCTGAACGTTGCTGTTCGGGCCGACATGGATCAGTTCGTTGTCGCCACGCAACACGGCGCCGAACCACACGCTCGCCCCCTCATCGAGACGAACCTTGCCGATCAGCGTCGCCGTCGGAGCAACCCAGCTCTGCGGATGGGCTTGGACGCGCGATTCTCCCAGACGGTATTTCACATGCGGATCCTCTCTGAATTCCGACGAAAAAGGCGCGCGGTGCTGGTTGTCAGCGTGCGGCGCGCCCGGTGAGATCGATGAAAGATGCCGAGGCCTTGCGCATCTCGATACCGGCGTCGTAAACCAGATTCACCAGCTCGACGATCATGATCGCCGTCAGCCCCCAGATTTGGTATTCGCCATATCGGTAAGATGGGATGTACCAGCTCTGCCCCTGATAATCGATACGATGCGTGACCTCGCGAGGGTCCTGACAGAAGAAGCTCAGCGGGACGGAGAACACCGAGGCGATCTCCGCGTCGTTGGCGCGATACTCCACGTAATCGGGAACGATGCCGACGTAGGGCGTGACATGAATGCCGTGCACCGAAATCAGGCTGCTCAGTGGCCCGATGACCTCAACCATGCCCGGCGCCAGACCGACCTCCTCCTCCGCCTCGCGCAACGCTGTATGCATGAGGTCGCGATCCTCCGGATCGCGGCGCCCCCCGGGAAACGCCACCTCGCCGCCATGCGTCGACAGCCCGCTGGCGCGCAGTGTCAACACCAGCTCCGGATCCTCGCTTCGGGTGATGGGCATCAGGACGGCCGCCTCGGGCAGTCGCCCCTCCGGCTCCAGAAGATGCGGAGAGTAGTCGCGCACCCGGCGAAGAATGGTATCCAGCATAATCATCTCAATTCATCTTTGACCGGCATCATGGCATGAAAGGCGCAACCGCCCAAGGCCCGCCGCAGCGCCCTGTACGCCAGCCTGAACGGCGTGCCGGACCAGCACGCGGGTCGTTGCGCGGAGCCAATGATCCGGCTGGTGTGTTCCGTAGCAATGACCCGCAAAGCGCCTGGAATGTTGCAGCCTGTCGCGCCGCTCGCCAATGCGCTGGCGACATCCCAATCCGCAGAGCCGGCGCCAAAGGCTCGCGCGACGCACTTCCGGTCGGCCCGCCTTTGCGCGCATCCACCGGTAACCTAGAATGTCGCCTCACTGACCGGGTGCAGCAGACCCTCCCGGTACGAGCAGGCGCCATGCCATCGCAACCCCAGGTCTGATGTCGTCGTATTGCAGGAAGAGTTCAGATGCGCTGGCTGTTCGCCGTTTTCTGTTTTACCTTCGCCACTCTTTCCCATGCCAATGCAACGCCGCATCTGGACGGGACGTCAATCGACAAGGTGCTGGTCATCAAGTCCGAACGCCAGCTACATCTGCTCAGCCGTGGCAAGACCCTCAAGAGTTATCGCGTCTCGCTCGGCAAACAGCCAGCCGGCGCCAAGCTGCGCGAGGGTGACCAGCGCACTCCCGAAGGGCTCTACTGGATCGATTGGCGCAAGCCCAGCGACAAATTCAATCTGTCCATGCACATCTCCTACCCCAACGCCCGCGACCTCGCTCGCGCCGAGGCGCAGGGCGTGCCGCCCGGGGACATGATCATGCTGCACGGCACGCCGCTGGACGAGGAGTATCCTGAGTGGTTCTTCCACACCCTCGATTGGACCGAGGGCTGCATTGCGCTGAAGAACGCCGACATGCAGGAAATCTGGCAGTTGGTGCGCAACGGTACGCTGATCGAAATCCGGCCTTGAATCACCGCGGGCGCCTTTGACGCCCGATTTCGTTCCGTCAGAACTGCATGTCCGACAGACGCCAGACATCGAACGCCGGCGTTTCGTAGGGATGCGCCTTCTTCAACGCTTTGACGCTGTCATGAATCAGCTCGTCGGCAACCACCAGCTCGACCTTCCACTCAGCGACCTGTTGCACCTGCCCCAGTTGCCCGAGAAAAGGCTGGCTGTTCTCCAGCGGACGGTACTGGCCATGCCCGAGCGTCTGCCAGCAGCAGTTATCGTAAGCGCCGATACGGCCGGCACCGGCTGCGAACACTGCTTTCTTGACTGCATCCAGATGGCTCTCCGGAACGTAGAAACACAGCTTGTACATCGGGTTCTCCAGACGGGAGGTGGACCAGTGCCCACCGACAATGGATGGCATTTTGGCATGACGATGCACAGCGAAACGGTGCGGTCGATCAAAGCTAAGACGCGGTAAGACGATCCGGGTTCACCTCCTCGGCGACAGCACCCGGGCGCAAAAAAGCCCGATGGCCACGGGGTCCATCGGGCTTGTGCGTTATGGATCGATCCGCGTGATCAATCCACCCAGACGCGGGCGTTGCGGAACAGGCGCATCCAGCCGCCGTCTTCGCGCCACTCGTCCGGGCGCCAGGAGTTGGTCACGGCACGCACCACCCGCTCGGGGTGCGGCATCATGATGGTCACCCGGCCGTCACGACTGGTGAGGCCGGTGATGCCGCGCGGCGAGCCGTTGGGGTTGGCCGGATAGCGCTCGGTGACCTTGCCGTGATTGTCGATGTAACGCAGCGCCACGGTGCCGGACAGATCGGCCTGCAGCAGAGCCTCCTCGCTGGCGAACTCGGCATGCCCCTCGCCATGAGCGATGGCGATCGGCATACGCGACCCTGCCATGCCTTGCAGCAGGATCGACGGCGAATCCTGCACCTGGACCATCGCTACGCGCGCCTCGAACTGCTCCGAGCGGTTACGCACGAAGTGCGGCCAGTTCTCGGTGCCCGGAATCAGCTCGTGCAGGTTGCTCATCATCTGGCAACCGTTGCACACGCCGAGAGCGAAGCTGTCCTTGCGCTCGAAGAAGGCCTGGAACGCGTCGCGGGCGCCGGCATGGAACAGGATCGACTTAGCCCAGCCTTCACCAGCGCCGAGCACGTCGCCGTAGGAGAAGCCGCCGCAAGCGACCAGCCCCTTGAACGCCTCGAGGCTGACGCGCCCGGCGAGAATATCGCTCATGTGCACGTCCACCGCTGCAAAGCCGGCCCGATCGAACGCCGCTGCCATCTCCACCTGGCCGTTGACGCCCTGCTCACGCAGCACCGCCACCTGCGGACGCACGCCGCGCTTGATGTACGGGGCGGCGATGTCCTGGTTGACGTCGAAGCCAAGCTTGACGCTGAGGCCGGGGTTGTCTTCCTCCAGCAACGCATCGAATTCCTGATCGGCACAGTCGGCGTTGTCGCGCAGGCGCTGGATCTGGTAGCTGGTTTCGGCCCACTGGCGCTGCAGCAGGCGACGGTCGCCGCTGAACACTTCACTGCCGGCGAGACGGATCGACACGTAACCGTTGTTGGTCGGCTGACCGATCACCGCGACGCAATCGCCGAGGCCGGCGGCGCTGAACTGCGCCAGCACGATTTCAGTATCGTCCTGACGCACTTGGATGACCGCACCCAGTTCCTCGCTGAACAGCACGGCCGGTACGTCGTCGGCGTCGTCCAGCAGGCTATCGAGATTCAGATCGAGGCCGCAGTGGCCGGCGAAGGCCATTTCCAGCACGGTGGTCAGCAGGCCGCCGTCGGAGCGATCGTGATAGGCCTGCAGCAGGCCATCGGCATTAAGCCCCTGGATGACCGCGAAGAACGCGCGCAGGTCCTCGGCATCATCGACATCCGGCACTTCACGGCCGAGCTTGCCGTAGACCTGGGCGAGGATCGAGCCGCCCAGGCGGTTCTGCCCACGGCCGAGGTCGATCAGGATCAGGTCGGTGGCGCCCTTGTCCAGACGCAGCTGCGGGGTCAGGGTCTGGCGGACGTCGACCACCGGCGCGAAGCCGGACACGATCAGCGACAGCGGCGAGGTCACGCTCTTCTCGGCGCCCTCGTCCGACCAGCGCGTTTTCATCGACATCGAGTCCTTGCCCACCGGGATGGTCAGGCCCAGTTGCGGGCACAGCTCCATGCCGACGGCACGCACGGTGTCGTACAGCCGCGCATCCTCGCCCGGGTGACCGGCAGCGGCCATCCAGTTGGCCGACAGCTTGATATCGGAGAGCTTCTCGATGCGTGCCGCGGCCAGGTTGGTTAGCGTCTCGCCGATCGCCATGCGCCCCGAGGCCGGCGCGTCGAGCAGGGCCAGCGGCGTGCGCTCGCCCATCGCCATCGCCTCCCCGGTGTAGACGTCATAGCTGGCGGCGGTCACTGCGCAATCGGCCACCGGCACCTGCCAGGGGCCGACCATCTGGTCGCGCGCCACCAGGCCGGTGATGCTGCGGTCGCCGATGGTGATCAAAAAGCTTTTGCTCGCCACTGCCGGGTGGCGAAGCACGCGGCCCACGGCCTCGTCGAGGTAGACCGACGCGGCGTTGAAATCATCGCCCTGCCCGGCTTCGCGCTGTGCGCTGCGATGCATGCGCGGCGCCTTGCCGAGCAGCACGTTGAGCGGCATGTCCACCGGCTTGTTGCCGAAGTGGCTGTCGGCGACGGTCAGGTGCGCTTCCTCGGTGGCCTCGCCGACGACCGCGAAGGGGCAGCGCTCGCGCTCGCAGATCGCCGCGAAGCGCTCCAGATCGACGGCATCGACCGAGAGCACGTAGCGCTCCTGGGACTCGTTGCACCAGATTTCGTGCGGGGCCATGCCCGGCTCGTCGTTGGGGATGTTGCGCAGCTCGAAGCGACCACCGCGACCGCCATCGTTGACCAGTTCGGGGAAGGCGTTGGACAGGCCGCCGGCGCCGACATCGTGGATGAACTTGATCGGGTTGTGCTCGCCCAGTTGCCAGCAGCGGTCGATGACTTCCTGGCAGCGACGTTCCATTTCCGGGTTGTCGCGCTGCACCGAGGCAAAGTCCAGGTCAGCCGAACTGGTACCAGTGGCCATCGACGACGCTGCACCGCCGCCCAGGCCGATCAGCATGGCCGGGCCGCCGAGCACGATCAGCTTGCCGCCGACCGAGATCTCGCCCTTCTGCACATGATCTTCACGGATGTTGCCCATGCCGCCGGCAAGCATGATCGGCTTGTGGTAGCCGCGTACTTCCTCGCCGCGCGGCGAGTCGATCGCCTGCTCGAAGGTGCGGAAATAACCGGTCAGCGCCGGGCGGCCGAACTCGTTGTTGAACGCGGCGCCGCCCAAGGGGCCCTCGATCATGATGTCCAGCGGCGTGACGATGCGCTCGGGCTTGCCGTAGGGCTTCTCCCAGGGCTGCTCGAAACCGGGGATATTCAGGTTGGAGACGGTGAAGCCCGTCAGACCGGCCTTGGGCTTGGCGCCACGCCCGGTCGCACCCTCGTCGCGGATTTCGCCGCCGGAGCCGGTGGAGGCACCGGGGAACGGCGCGATGGCCGTCGGGTGGTTGTGGGTCTCCACCTTCATCAGGATGTGCACCGGCTCCTGGCTCGCAGCGTACTCGCGCGTCTCCGGATTCGGATAGAAGCGACCAGCAACACTGCCGACGATGACGGCGGCGTTGTCCTTGTAGGCCGATAGCACGCCCTCGTTGTGCAGCTGGTAGGTGTTCTTGATCATGCCGAACAGAGACTTATCCTGGCTTTCGCCGTCGATGTCCCAGCTGGCATTGAAGATCTTGTGACGGCAGTGCTCGGAGTTGGCCTGGGCGAACATCATCAGTTCGATGTCGTGCGGGTTGCGTGCCAGTCCGGTGAAGGCCTGTACCAGATAGTCGATCTCGTCTTCGGCCAGCGCCAGGCCCAGCTCGACGTTGGCCTTTTCCAGCGCGGCGCGACCGCCGCCGAGCACATCCACGGCAGTGAGCGGCTTGGGCTGGGCATGGCTGAACAGGTTGGCGGCTTCCTCGAAGCGGCCGAGCACCAGCTGGGTCATGCGGTCATGCAACGCGGCGGCGACGAGTGCGGCGTCGCTGTCGGACAGCTCACCCTGCACGTAGTAGGCGATGCCGCGCTCCAGGCGCTGGATCTTCTCCAGACCGCAGTTGTGGGCGATGTCGCTGGCCTTGCTCGACCAGGGCGAGATGGTGCCGAAACGCGGCACCACCAGGAACAGCCGACCGGCTGGCTCCTGCACCGGCACGCTGGGGCCGTACTTGAGCAGGCGGGTCAGGACCTGCTGCTCTTCCGCGCCAAGCGCGCCGGAAACCTCGGCGAAATGGGCGAACTCGGCATACAACCCGCTCACGGCGGGGACCTTCTCGGTCAGTTGTGCCAGGAGCTTGCCGTGACGGAAGGCGGAAAGAGCGGGAGCGCCGCGCAGAATCAACATCGTCGGAACAGCCTCGAAGAGGGGAGCAGTCGGGGCGCGTATTCTAGCCCATGACGGCGGTCAAAGGGGCAGCGACCCGCTGCAAGCGCAGCCGCCGACGAACGCCCGGCCAGCCGGCTGACGCTAACGCGCAGCGCCCTGCTGGGCCTCGATGCCACGCCAGACGCTGTATGTGCCCTCCGGCCGCTTCATTGGCAGACGTTTGACCTCTTTCAGGCTCTGCGTATCGAACACGATCACGGCGCCGTCGTCGCGCCACAGGCTGGCCAGCGCGTAACGACCGTCGCGGGTGAATTCGACGTGCGCCAGCGTGTCTTCCGGCTCGGCCGCGAAGCGCCAGGCGACCTCCAGGGTGTCCCGGTCAATCGCCTGCAGCACATGCCGCGAATCGACCGCCAGCATCGAATCGACGAACAGGTAGCGACTGTTCTCATGGCCAGCGAGAAAAACCCCCGGCCCTTGCAGGGCAATGCTTTGCACCCGCTCGCGCCGCTGCGGGTCGATCACCGCAACTTCCGGTAGCTTAAGGTTGGTGCTGGCCATCAGCGTCACCCCCTGGCGACGCCAGGTGACGGCCGTGCCCATGTGTGGGCGCCCCTGCAAAGGCAAGCCGCCGATTCGTTGGCGCGCATCCAGGTGGATCACCTGCACCTCGCCCTGCGGCGACACGCCGAACAGCTCAGCCTGACCGGGATTGAAGAAGAAATCCTCCAGCGGCGCATTTAGCTCGATACGTCGCGGATTGAGATATCCGGTGACGAAGGTGCCCTCCCGATACTGGAAGTCGTGCACCAGACCGATCGCCATGTCTTCGGCCTGCGGGTCATAGCTGACCTCCCACAACTCGGCGATGTCCTTCATCGCCACGACGAACGACCGTCGCGACGGCACGCTGTAGACCGCCGACACCCGGGAGCTGCGCTGCGTCTTCTGGTCGAGCGCCGACATCGATTTGAGCAGGTTCAGGTCGCCATCCAGCAGCACCAGGGTATGGGGCTGGTAGTTGGCCACGGCGACGTGCTCGCCCGTCGGGTCGACGGCAATGTTGCGGGTGTCCAGCCCCGCGCGCACCTCGGCCACGACTTCCAGCGTCCACAGGTCATACTTGGTCACCCAGCCATCGCGGGACACAAAGAATGCGTAGCGACCGTCGCGGGTGAATGTCGGACTGCCATGCAGCTGCGCCCGGGTGGCAAAGCGATGCAAGGGATCGAACTTGTCGCCATCGAGGATCGTGATGTGAGAATCGCCAGTCTCGACCACCAGCATCAGCCCCAGCGGATCGGCCTGGTAGACCGGCGCCTGCGCCATCGTGGCCTCGCGCAGCACTTGGCGGGACGCGCGGATGTCTTGCTCGCGCCACGACTCCCGCCCCTGCGCGGCGGTGGCCAGCAGGCTCGCCAGCAGTCCGGCGACCAGGCCCTGCAGCGACCGCATGACACCACTTTTTCTGCGCTTGGACATGACCCGCTTCCCGAACTGCGACGATGGGCAACGATTACATGCCAGGCGCAAACGCAACCCCATGACCGGCGTCAACCGAAGGCCGGGCGACGCCGCGCAGCAGTATTCCGCCCAGCCCTCGCTCAATGCAGGATCTGGCTGAGGAACAGCTTGGTCCGGTCGTTGACCGGATTGCTGAAGAACACCTCCGGCTCGGCCTGTTCGACGATCTCGCCGCGGTCCATGAAGATCACCCGGTCGGCCACGGTGCGGGCAAAGCCCATCTCGTGGGTGACGCAGAGCATGGTCATGCCGCTCTCGGCGAGGGCGATCATGGTATCCAGCACTTCCTTGACCATTTCCGGATCGAGCGCCGAGGTCGGCTCGTCGAACAACATGATCTTGGGCTTCATGCACAGCGCCCGGGCGATCGCCACGCGCTGCTGCTGGCCGCCGGAGAGCTGGCCGGGATATTTGCCGGCCTGTTCCGGAATGCGCACCCGCTCCAGATAATGCATGGCGATTTCCTCGGCCTGTCGGCGCGGCAGCTTGCGCACCCACATCGGTGCCAGCGTGCAGTTCTGCAACACCGTCAGGTGCGGGAACAGGTTGAAATGCTGGAACACCATGCCAACTTCGCTGCGAATCGCCTCGATCTGCTTGAGATCGCTGGTCAGCTCGACGCCGTTGATGACGATGCGTCCCTGCTGGTGTTCTTCCAGCCGGTTCAGGCAGCGAATGGTGGTCGACTTGCCCGAGCCGGAGGGCCCACAGAGCACGATGCGCTCGCCCTGGCGCACGCTCAGGTTGATGTCCTTGAGCACATGGAACTGGCCGTACCACTTGTGCACGCCCTGCATCTGGATGACCGGCTCGCTCGCCTGCTCCGGTCGTGCCACGGTATCGCTCATAACCCTCTCCTAGTTCCTGTGACCGGTATCGAGCTTGCGCTCCAGGTGCATCGAATAGCGCGACATGCCGAAGCAGAACAGCCAGTACACCAGCGCGGCGAATACGTAGCCTTCGGTGGACATGCCCAGCCAGGCCGGGTCCGCCGTGGCGCGTTTGATGCTGTTGAGGAAGTCGAACAGGCCGATGATGATCACCAGGCTGGTGTCCTTGAATAGCGCGATGAAGGTGTTCACGATGCCGGGAATCACCAGCTTCAGCGCCTGCGGCAGGATCACCAGCAGCATGCTGCGCCAGTAGCCCAACCCCATTGCCGCGGCGGCCTCGTACTGCCCCCTCGGAATCGCCTGCAGGCCGCCGCGCACCACCTCGGCGATATAGGCCGCCTCGAAGAAGATCACCATCAGCATGGCGCGCATCAGCTTGTCCAGATTCATGCCCTCGGGCAGGAACAGCGGCAACATCACCGACGACATGAACAGCACGGTGATCAGCGGCACGCCGCGCCAGAACTCGATGAACGTCACGCACAACACGCGGATCGCCGGCATGTCGGAACGCCGCCCCAACGCCAGCAGAATGCCCATGGGCAGCGCGCCGGCGATGCCCACGGCAGCGATGACGATGGTCAGCATCAGGCCGCCCCACTGACTGGTCGGCACCGTCTGCAGGCCGAGGAAGCCGCCATGCAGCAGCCAGTACGCCAGCACTGGGTAGATCAGCAGATAGGCAAACCCGTAGCGCACCTTGTGCGGCATCTGGCGCAGGAAGAACGGCGTCGCCCCGAGGATCGCCAGCCACACGCTGAGGTCGACCCGCCAGCGCAGCTCCGCCGGATAGAAGCCGTACATGAACTGGCTGAAGCGCGTCTGCACGAAGACCCAGCACGCACCTTCGCGCGTGCAGTCGGCGCGGGTTTCGCCCGTCCAATCGGCGCTGAAGACCGCCCAGTCCAGCAGCGGCGGAATCACCAGCCAGACTACATACAGCCCCAGCAGAGTCAGCAGCGTATTGCCGACACCGGAGAACAGGTTCGCCCGCAGCCAGCCGATGGCGCCCAGGTTGCTCGATGGCGGTGGCAGGTCAGGTTTGAAACGATGAGTCGTCATGGCCTGGTCCTCACCGTTCGATCAACGCGATGCGCCGGTTGTACCAGTTCATCAACAGGGAAATGCTGATGCTGATGGCCAGGTACACGCTCATGGTGATCGCCATCGTCTCGATCGCCTGGCCGGTCTGGTTGAGCACCGTACCGGCGAACAGCGAGACCATATCCGGGTAGCCGATGGCCGCCGCCAGCGAGGAGTTCTTCGCCAGGTTGAGGTACTGACTGGTCAGCGGCGGGACGATCACCCGCAGCGCCTGCGGGATGATCACCAGCCGCAGCGTCTGCCCAGTGCGCAGCCCCAGCGATGCAGCCGCCTCGCTCTGTCCGTGGCTGACCGCCTGGATGCCGGCACGCACGGTTTCGCCGATGAACGCCGCCGTGTAGACCGCCAGCGCCAGCACAATCGACACCAGTTCGGGAATCACGATCCAGCCGCCGCGGATATTGAAGCGCTGCAGCTGCGGCACCTCCCAGTCGAACGGCGCGCCCCACAGCAGCACACTCAAGGTCGGAATCGCCACCAGCAACCCCAGGCTGGACCAGAGCAACGGAAACGGTTGCCCGGTCGCATGCCGACGCGCACGCGCCCAGCGCGCGAGCACCACGACGGCCAGCACCGCCACCAGTAGCGCCAGCCAGAATGGCCAGAAACCTTCCGCGGCACTGGGCGCCGGCAGCTGCACGCCGCGGTTGTTGAGAAAGATCACGCCCCCCAGGCTCAGGCTGTCGCGCGGGCCGGGCAGCGGACCGATCACCGCGAAATAGACGAAGAAGATCTGCAGCAGCGGCGGGATGTTGCGGAACGTTTCGATATACAGCGTCGCCAGCTGGCGAATCAGCCAGTTCGACGACAGCCTTGCCACGCCGAGCGCAAAACCGATGAGCGTCGCGAGAATGATGCCGATGACACTCACCAGCAGCGTATTGAGCAACCCGACCCAGAATACCCGGCCATAGGAGTCGCTTTCGCTGTAGTCGATCAGGTGCTGGGAAATGCCGAAGCCGGCGGCATTATCGAGAAAGCCGAAACCGGAGGTGATACCGCGATGGGCCAGATTGGCCTGCGTGTTGATGAACAGGAACCAGCCGAACGCCACCACCACGGCCACCGCCAGCACCTGGAACACCCAGGCACGCACACGTGGATCGGTCAGCGGCGAGCGTCGCACCAGCCTTGATTCAGTGCTGCGCATCGAAAACCCTCGTGCGGCACCGCCGGAACGCCGCGCGCGCCGTCAGTGCCGTTCCCTGGAAACGGGCCGGCAGCGCTGGCTGACGGCCCCGGATACCTCAACGCACCGGTGGTGCGTACTGCAATCCGCCCTTATTCCACAGGGCATTGAGGCCGCGCTCGATCTTCAGCTCGCTGCCGGCGCCGACGTTGCGCTCGAAGATCTCGCCATAGTTGCCCACCTGCTTGACGATCTGCACCGCCCAGTCCGCCGGCAGCTTGAGGTCCTTGCCGTACTCGCCCTCACCACCGAGCAGGCGCGCCACGTCCGGGTTCTTGGTTTCCTTGGCGGTCTTCTCCACGTTCGCCGAGGTCACGCCCAGCTCTTCGGCGTTGAGCAAGGCGAACAGCGTCCAGCGCACGATATCGAACCATTCCTCGTCGCCCTGGCGCACGGCCGGGCCGAGCGGCTCCTTGGAAATCACCTCGGGCAGCACGACATAATGATCGGGATTGGCCAGCTTGATGCGCTGCGCATAGAGCTGCGACTGGTCGGAGGTCAGCACGTCGCAGCGCCCGGACTCCAGCGACTTGGCGCTTTCGTCGGAGGTGTCGTAGGTGATGGGGGTGTACTTGAGGCCGTTGGAGCGGAAGTAGTCGGAGAGATTGAGTTCAGTGGTGGTACCGGCCTGAATGCAGACGGTGGCACCATCCAGCTCCTTGGCGCTGCTGACCCCGAGTTCCTTGTTCACCAGAAAGCCCTGGCCGTCGTAATAGGTCACCCCGGTGAAATTCAGCCCCATTGCCGAATCCCGCGAGCTGGTCCAGGTGGTATTGCGCGACAGCATGTCGATCTCGCCGGACTGCAACGCGGTGAAGCGCTCCTTGGCCGTCAACGGGCTGAACTTGACCTTGCCGGCGTCGCCGAACACCGCCGCAGCCACCGCGCGGCAGACATCCACGTCGATTCCCTTGTACTGACCCTTGGCGTCGGCGAAGGAGAACCCCGGCAGTCCGTCGCTGATACCACATTGTACGAAGCCCTTCTTCTTCACGGCATCCAGGGTCGCCCCGGCATGCGCCGCCCCGCTGATGGCGAACAGCGTCGCAGCACTCAGCACGGCCAGTGTGGATTTCACCCTCATCATCGAAACCTCCAGTTTGCTTTCTTATTCTCGGGTCGGGGCCGTCTGCCGTCGCGCGAGCGCGTAACGGCAGAGCCAGACCTGAGTCTAGTCGCAGCTGAGTGATCGGCAATGTCGTCGATCTGCCCTGATCTCGCCGCCAGCGAAGGCGCCCGGCACGCTGGCGGCGACAATGCAGGCGATTGCAAGCGGCGTACCAGCGTCCACAACGCCAGGCTGCGCGGTGCCACGGGTGCACCGGCGCCGCACAACCGGGTAACCTCGCACGACTTTCACCACGGGCGATTCGCCCGCGCCCCAAGATAGGGCGATGCCGCCTTCAGCCGCCGGAGCCATCCCATGAGCGAACCCCTGATCATCGAACCAACCCGGCAGGCCGATGCCTGCGTCATCTGGCTGCACGGTCTGGGCGCCGACCGCTATGATTTCCAGCCGGTCGCCGAAGCCCTGCAGCAGCGTCTGCTCAGCACCCGCTTTGTGCTGCCACAGGCGCCAACCCGCCCGGTCACCATCAATGGCGGCTGGCAGATGCCCAGCTGGTACGACATCCAGGCGCTGAGCCCGGCACGCGCGATCAACCGCGACGAACTGGAGGAATCCACCGAGCTGGTCATCCGCCTGATCGAGGCGCAGCGCGACAGTGGTATCGATCCGGCGCGCATCTTCCTCGCCGGCTTCTCCCAGGGCGGAGCGGTCGTGCTGCATACCGCCTACCTGCGCTGGCCGGGCACGCTGGGCGGTGTCATCGCGCTGTCCACCTACGCCCCGACGTTCAGCGAAAACCTCCAGCTCGCCGAAACGGCGCGCCGCCAGCCGGTGCTCTGCCTGCATGGCAGCCGTGACGACGTGGTGCCGCTGCCGATGGGGCGCGCGGCCTATGAATGCCTGCAGGCCGCGGGCGTCGCGGCGTCCTGGCGGGACTACCCCATGGGCCACGAGGTACTGCCGCAGGAAATCCGCGACATCGGCGAGTGGCTGGCCGAACGCCTGGCCTGAAAATTCGTCCGGCAAAGCGAAGCGGCGCGGCCGACGTTACGGAGCTACGCTTGTCGCAAGGCCGAATGCTTCGGAGTCGTTGCGCGTGACGCACGTCCGCCAGTTCGCGGCGCGTGGGAGGGGGCGCGATGAGTACCGCCAGAGAGTGTCGCCGCGATACGGGCCCGCGGCGATGAAGCTGCTCCAACAACCGGTTGACCTGCTGCAACTGAGCCAGATGCGCCTGATGCAGCACGTCGACATCGGCCATCTGCGCATGCTCGCCGATCGGTTCGAGCTGTGCGAAATGGCGGTCGACGAGGTGCTGCTGTCGCCGCGCAGCGTCAACCGCTTCCTCTATCTGCTGCTCGAGGGCCAACTGACGGTCCACCTCGACACGCTGGACAGTCCTGCGCTGCGGTTGATCGAGCCCTGTGAGTGCGCCGGCGAAGTGAGCTTCATCGACCGGCTTCCGCCGCCTACCTATGTCGTCGCCAGCCAGCCGAGCCGGCTGCTGCGCCTGCACAACCGGGACTTCGTCTGCCTGACAACCTCGCCCCGGCTCATGCGCAATCTCGTCGGTCTGCTCTGCGAGCGCGTTCGCCTGAGCGACCGGCTGATCATCGACAGCGAGCACAACGCCAACGTCGACATGCTCACCGGCGTTTTCAACCGGCGCTGGCTGGAGCACATCTTCGAACGCGAGCGCGCACGCTGTGCATTCAGCCAGCTGCCGCTGTGTCTGCTAATGCTCGATGTCGATCACTTCAAGGCCTATAACGACAAATACGGCCACCTGGCCGGCGACCACGCGCTGCTGATGGTCGCCCGCACGCTGGGCGGCCAGCTGCGGCCCAAGGACAGCCTGATCCGCTTCGGCGGCGAGGAGTTCGTCATCCTGCTGCCGGAGCTGGACACGGCCGAGGCCCGGCTGATCGGTGAGCGGCTGTTGCGCAGCATCGAACAGGTGAGCACCTTCGATACCGCCATCGGCGCTCTGCCGGGCGTCACCGTGTCCATTGGGCTGGCGCAGATGCAGGCGGACGACGAGCTGACCAACCTGATCGATCGCGCCGACAAGGCGCTTTACCAGGCCAAGCAACAGGGCCGAAACCGCCTGTGCGTCTGAACGGCAACGCTGTCAACCCGGAAAAGGGCCAATACTTCGCCATGCCTGCTTCTTGCATTACACTGGCGCGCGAATTTCCCATTTGATGAACGAGAAGGCCGTGCTCAAAGCACTCAAGAAAATCTTTGCCAAGGACGAGCCCCAGCCGGCGCCCATAACGCCCGCCGCCAGCAGCTCCGCCGCCGACACTGCCCAGACGCAGCACACCCAGCCCGCGCAGCCGGACACCAAGAAAGCCGAGCGCGCCGCCGACAAGCCACGTCGCCCGCGCCACAGCAAACCGGCCGCTCCGGCCTGGAAGCTCGAAGACTTCGTAGTCGAGCCGGTCGAAGGCAAGACCCGCTTCCATGACTTCAAGCTCGCCCCCGAGCTGATGCACGCCATCCAGGATCTGGGCTTCCCGTACTGCACGCCGATCCAGGCGCAGGTGCTGGGCTTCACGCTCAAGGGTCAGGACGCCATCGGCCGCGCGCAGACCGGCACTGGCAAGACCGCGGCCTTCCTGATTTCCACCATCACCCAGCTGCTGCAGACGCCGCCGCCCAAGGAACGCTACATGGGCGAACCACGCGCGCTGATCATCGCGCCGACCCGCGAGCTGGTGGTGCAGATCGCCAACGACGCGCTGGACCTGGCCAAGTACACCGGCCTGAACGTGATGAGCTTCGTCGGCGGCATGGACTTCGACAAGCAGCTCAAGCAGCTCGAATCGCGCTTCTGCGACATCCTGGTCGCCACGCCCGGCCGCCTGCTGGACTTCAACCAGCGCGGAGAGGTGCATCTGGACATGGTCGAGGTGATGGTGCTGGACGAGGCTGATCGCATGCTCGACATGGGCTTCATCCCGCAGGTGCGCCAGATCATCCGGCAAACGCCGATGAAGGGTGAACGCCAGACCTTGCTGTTCTCCGCGACCTTCACCGAGGACGTGATGAACCTCGCCCGCCAGTGGACGGTGAACCCGGCCATCGTCGAGATCGAGCCGGAAAACGTCGCCAGCGACACCGTCGAACAGCACGTCTACGCGGTGGCCGGCAGCGACAAGTACAAGCTGCTCTACAACCTGATCAGCCAGAACGACTGGACCCGAGTGATGGTCTTCGCCAATCGCAAGGACGAAGTCCGGCGCATCGAAGAACGCCTGACCAAGGACGGCATCAGCGCCGCGCAGATGTCCGGTGACGTGCCACAGCACAAGCGCATCAAGGTTCTGGAAGGCTTCCGTGAGGGCAAGATCCGCGTCCTGGTGGCCACCGACGTCGCCGGTCGCGGCATTCACGTCGACGGCATCAGCCACGTGATCAACTTCACCCTGCCGGAAGATCCGGACGACTACGTGCACCGCATCGGTCGTACCGGCCGTGCCGGTGCCAGCGGCACTTCGATCAGTTTCGCCGGCGAGGATGACGCCTTCGCCCTGCCGCCGATCGAGGAGCTGATCGGGCGCAAGATTCACTGCGAGATGCCGCCGGCCGAGCTGCTGGTGCCGGTACCACGCAGCCGTTGAGGCTCACGGAAAAACAACGGGCGAAGCCGCGGCTTCGCCTTTTTTCTGTGCGCTGCGCCGTGCGTGACCCAGGTCAGCCGGCCACCACCGAAACGGAACTACCGTACAAGTACTGACGGCACGTACAAGGAGATTTCATGGAAAACCTCGACTGGCTGCTGCTGCTCATCCTTACCGGCTTCGTACTGTTGTGCGCCGGCTTCGCCAACCGCGACCGGCAATGGGGCATCGTGCTGCTCAGCCTGGGCATCATCGTCATGTTCTCCACGGTGTCGTTCAAGCTGTACATCGCGCTCCACTGACCGCCCGGCCGCCGCGACCAGCGCCAACGCCGACGGTGCTCAGCGCTGCCAGCGCTCGGCGGCGGCCTGATCGCTGTCGCGCCCATCGACCCAGCGCTCGCCGTCCGGCGTGTTCTCCTTCTTCCAGAACGGTGCGCGGGTCTTCAGGTAATCCATGACGAAACGGCAGGCATCGAACGCCGCCTCGCGATGCGCGCTGGTCACGCCGACGAACACGATCGGCTCACCCGGCTCCAGCGAGCCGACGCGGTGCAGCACGTCGATGCTCAGCAGCGGCCAGCGCTCCTCGGCCTCGGCGACGATCTTGCCCAGCGCCTTCTCCGTCATGCCCGGCGCATGCTCGAGGAACATGCCGGCGACCTCATGACCGTCATTGAAATCGCGCACGTAGCCGACGAAGGCGGCGACCGCACCGATGCCCAGATTAGCCGCGTGCAACGCGTTCAGTTCGGCCCCGGGATCGAAGGCCGCCTGCTGTACCCGAACACTCATTTCAACCTCCGGTCACGGTCGGGAAGAACGCCACTTCATCGCCATCGACGAGCGGTTCGTCCAGGCCGCAGAGCTCCTGATTGCGCGCGCACATCAGGTTCTGCTCACCGAGTACCTCCCAGGCGCCGCCGCGGGCGAGCAGGCGCTGGCGCAGGTCATCCAGGCAGGTGAGCGACGGGTCCCAGTCAAGGCGTTCGCCATCGCTGCCCAGCGCCTCGCGGTAACGGGCAAAAAACTGTACGCAAATCATGCCTGCACCTGCCAATGCCCGCTCTTGCCGCCGCGCTTTTCCAGCAGGCGCACGCCTTCGATGCACATGCCGCGGTCGACCGCCTTGCACATGTCATAGATAGTCAGGGCAGCAACACTGGCGGCGGTCAGCGCCTCCATTTCCACCCCGGTCTGCCCGGCCAGCCTGCAGGTGGCGCGGATCAGCACGCTGTCGTCGCCTTCGGCTTGCAGCTCGACCTTCACACTGGTCAGCAGCAGCGGATGACACAGGGGGATCAGTTCGTAAGTCTTCTTCGCCGCCTGGATGCCGGCGATGCGCGCCACGGCGAACACATCGCCCTTGGGATGGCCGCCCTGCTGAATCATCTGCAGCGTCTGCGGCAGCATCCGCACGCGCGCCTCGGCCGTCGCCTCGCGCGCGGTGACGGCCTTTTCGGTCACATCGACCATGCTGGCACGGCCCTGGGAATCGAGATGGGTGAGCATATGACGCTCCTGGCTGGGAAAGTCGCGAGTCTAACCCAGCCAGCCACGCTCGGCCCGCTCCCGGAAGGGGTACCACCGACACCCCTTCGCCGCGACCGCGAGTTACATGTGCGCCTCGGCGTACTCGGCCAGAATCGAACGCGGCACGCCCTGCAGGGTGATGTGTACGCCGTGGGAGAAGTCCTTGAAACGCTCCGTCAGGTAGGTGAGGCCGGAACTGGTGGCCGACAGATAGGGCGTATCGATCTGCGCCAGGTTGCCCAGGCAGACCACCTTGGAGCCGTTGCCGGCGCGGGTGATGATGGTCTTCATCTGGTGCGGCGTGAGGTTCTGGCACTCGTCGATGAGGATCAGGCTCTGCTGGAAGCTGCGCCCGCGGATGTAGTTCAGCGATTTGAACTGCAACGGTACCTTCTGCAGGATGTAATCGATGCTGCCGGGGGTGTTCTCGTCGTCCATGTGCAGCGCTTCGAGGTTGTCGGTGATCGCGCCGAGCCAGGGCTCCATCTTCTCCGCCTCGGTCCCGGGCAGGAAGCCGATGTCCTCGTCCAGCCCCTGCACGCTGCGGGTCGCGATGATGCGCCGGTAGCGCTTGCTCACCACCGTCTGCTCGATCGCGGCGGCCAGCGCCAGAATGGTCTTGCCCGAACCGGCCGCGCCCGACAGGTTGACCAGGTGGATATCCGGATCGAGCAGGGCGAACAGCGCCAGCGCCTGATGGATGTCACGCGGACGCAGGCCCCAGGCCTCCTGATGCAGCAGCGGCTCCTGGTGCATGTCGAGCAGCAGCAGCTCGTCTTCCTTGATGCCCTTGATCCAGCCGACGAAACCCTGCTCGTCGAGGATGAACTCATTGATATGCACCGCCGGCAGATTGTCGATCAGCTGCACGCGATGCCAGGTGCGACCGTGCCCCTGATGGGTCTCGACCGTGCTCACGCGGTCCCAGAACGAGCCGCTCAAGCTGTGATAACCGCGCGACAGCTGCCCGACGTCGTCGACCAGCTGATCGGTGTGGTAATCCTCGGCGGCCACGCCGCAGGCACGCGCCTTGAGGCGCATGTTGATGTCCTTGGTGACCAGCACGACCGGCACGCCGGGCCGCTGTTTGCTGACCGCGACCACCAGGTTGATGATCTTGTTGTCGTTCAGGTCTTCCGGCAGACCGTTCTCCAGCCGCTGGCTCATCAGGATCGACAGGCTGCCGCGAGGCCCGCTCTTGTCCCGCTGGATCGGTACGCCCGCCTCCACCTCGGCGGGCGTGGCATTGCCGAGCAGGCGGTCGATCAGGCGAATCGCCTGGCGACACTCGGCGGCGACGCTGTGCTTACCAGCTTTCAGTTGATCGAGCTCCTCGAGCACGGTCATCGGTATCGCGACCTGGTGCTCCTGGAAGTTGAGCAAGGCGTTGGGATCGTGAATCAGGACGTTGGTGTCGAGAACATACAGGGTGGGCTGAGTCGCGCGGGATCTGCCGAAATCATCCATACCGATCACCTTTTCGTTGGGTCAGTCGACGGAGAGCCATAGGCGCTCCGCCGCAGAAAGACCACCGTGCTGGCCAGATGAACGGGCTTGGGAGGCCAGGGGTTCGGGGCCACCCAGGGGCCGCCACCTGTGTCGCAGGGTTCGGCGGTCTGATTTGGTAATAACCCAAAACCGATGACGGGCAAAAGCGTTTTTATGCGATTTCCGTTTTTATTGCCCGTATCGACGGAACGCCCTTGGCGTGTGAAATGCAGCCGACTACAGTCGGGAATTCAGGTGCGCCGATTCGCCGCAGCGGTTTACTTCGGCGGTTACGTGCACCAGCTGCGGCAGGTCCTGCAGGGCACGCTTGTAATCGTCGGAGCTGTGGTCCTGATGCGTGACCACGCTGAGAATGCAGCTGTACTGGGCGCGGCCCACGCGCCACAGATGCAGGTCGGTCACCTCGGTATCTGGCACAGCTTCCAGCTGCCTGCGCACGCGGCGCACCAACGGATCGTCCATTTCCCGATCCAGCAGCGCCTTGGCGGTTTCCATCAGCAGGCCCTTGGCCCAGATCAGGATCACCAACGCGCCGATCACGCCCATCAGCGGGTCCAGCCAGCTCCAGCCGAAAAACTTGCCACCCAGTAGGGCCACGATCGCCGCCACCGAGGTCAGCCCGTCGGTCAGCACATGGATGAATGCGGCATGACGATTGAGATCGCGCCCGTGTCTGGACGCAGCATGGTCGTGATCGTGATCGTGATCGTGATCGTGATCGTGATCGTGATGATGACCCTGCGCGTGGCCATGATCATGGCCGTCGTGCAGCAGCCAGGCGGACGCCAGGTTAACCAGCAGGCCGATCACTGCGACCCAGAGCGCCTCATCGAAGCGAATGTTCGCAGGCGACCAGAACCGCAGCAGCGATTCGAAGATCATCATCAGCGCGATGCCGACCAGGAACAGCGCGCTGGAAAAGCCCGCCAGCACCTCGATCTTCCAGGTACCGAAGGCGAAACGCCGATCATCGGCATAACGCCGGGCAAGCATGTAGGCCAGCGCCGCCAGGCCGATCGCCACCATGTGCGAGGACATGTGCCAGCCATCGGCAAGTAGCGCCATCGAGTTGAACCAGTAGCCGGCGGCGATCTCCACCACCATCGTCACACCGGTAAGCAGCGCCACCGCCCAGGTCTGGCGTTCGGCGCCCTGCTCCAGCGGACGGTAATCGTGTGAGCTTTGCCAGTTCGAGTGATCGCACGTACTCATACCGCCTCCTCATTATCGGGCGGACGTAGCTTGCACCTTGCCCCCTGGAGAAGGTCAACCGCCCTCAATGGGCACGATAGCTGGAGGCGGGCTCGCCATCGCGCCTAGAATCGCCGCTGCACACAGGAGAGCAACTACATGCTGATGGTGATTTCCCCCGCCAAGACCCTCGACTACGAGACTCCGCCGGTAACCCAGCGCTTCACCCAGCCCGAACACCTGGACCATTCGCAGTTGCTGATCGAACAGCTGCGCGACTTCTCGCCGGCACAGATTGCCGAGCTGATGCACCTTTCCGACAAGCTGGCGGCCTTGAATGTCGCCCGCTTCGGCAGCTGGAGCACGCCTTTCACCCGCGCGAACGCCAAACAGGCCCTGCTCGCCTTCAAGGGCGACGTCTACACCGGACTTGCCGCGCAAGACTTCTCCGAAGCCGACTTCGACTTCGCGCAGCAGCACCTGCGCATGCTGTCCGGACTCTATGGCCTGCTGCGACCGCTGGACCTGATGCAGCCCTATCGCCTGGAGATGGGGACGAAACTCGCCAACGCGCGAGGCAAGGACCTCTACGCATTCTGGGGCGAGCGCATCAGCGAATGGCTCAACCAGGCACTGCAGGCGCAAGGCGATCAAGTGCTGCTCAACCTGGCGTCCAACGAGTACTTCTCGGCCGTCAAGCGCAAGGCGCTGCAGGCGCGGGTGATCGACGTGGACTTCAAGGATCTGAAGAACGGCCAGTACAAGATCATCAGCTTCTACGCCAAGAAGGCCCGCGGACTGATGGCACGTTACGTCATCAAAGAACGCATCCAGACGGTCGATCACCTGCGTGACTTCGCCTACGAAGGCTATCGGTTCAGCGCCGCCGACTCCTCGAACGATCACCTGGTGTTCCTGCGCGACACCCCTGCCGCCTGATCCGCCACGTGTGGCGCGCCGCGCCGCAAGCCTCCCGAGCGCGTCGTAGACCCGGTACGACGCAGCTCCCCCGCCCCTCTCCTCATGCTGGCCGATCAACGGTTCTCCCCGCGGGAACTATCGAGCGACGCCGAGAATCATAAAGCGCGTACCGACAACTCCAGACTGGAAAGGAACGTCGCACATGAACGTGCTCGGGTTCTCGAACATTGACCACTGCCAGCCTCTCCAGCGGCTGGCGACACGAACGGCAGCGGCGCGTGATGCCGCCCGAACTCAGACGGGCCTCGCTCCAACGCTCGCCCGGCTTGGCAATCGCGCCTGGCCTGCCCCCGTCGTCGCGCGCCAAGCAGCCATCAGCCGGCTGACTCGCCGCGGCGGAGCATCCGCGCCAAGCGCAGGTGGCGCGCGCCGCGGCCGAACACGCAGCCACTGCCTGCGTTCTGCGCGCCGACCACGCACCTGATCCCGCTCGACCCATCCCATTTTCCCGAGCATGCCGACGGTGTGCTCGCAACAGAACGCTCTAACGATGCAGGAGAGACGACATGATTCCGGTAATTCTTTCAGGCGGTAGCGGTTCGCGACTGTGGCCGCTCTCGCGCAAGCTGTTCCCCAAGCAGTTTCTCGCCCTTACCGGTGAGCAGACGCTGTTTCAGCAAACCGTCGAGCGCCTGGCCTTCGAGGGCATCCAGCAGCCGCTGCTGGTATGCAACAAGGAGCATCGCTTCATCGTCAAGGAGCAACTGGCCGCACGCAAACTGGGGGTCCAGGGCATGCTGCTCGAGCCCTTCGGACGCAACACTGCCCCGGCGATCGCCATCGCCGCGATGAAGCTCGTCGAAGAAGGTCGCGACGAACTGCTGCTGGTGCTGCCGGCCGATCACGTGATCGACGACCAGCGCGCCTTCCAGCGCTCGCTAGCCCTGGCCACCAACGCTGCGGAAAACGGCGAGATGGTGCTGTTCGGCATTCCGGCGACACGCCCGGAAACCGGCTACGGCTACATCAAGTGCGATCCGAACGACAACAGCGGGCTGCCGGAAGGCATCAGCCGCGTCAGCCAGTTCGTCGAGAAGCCGGACGAAGCCCGCGCGCAGAGCTATGTCGAATCGGGCGACTACTACTGGAACAGCGGCATGTTCCTGTTCCGCGCCAGCGTGTTCCTGGAGGAACTGAAGAAGCACGACCCGGACATCTACGACACCTGCTGCGTTGCGCTCGAACGCAGCACCCTCAATGGCGACGAGCTGCTGATCGACCCGGCGACCTTCGCCTGCTGCCCCGACAACTCCATCGACTACGCCGTCATGGAGAAGACCAGTCTCGCCTGCGTGGTGCCCATGTCCGCCGGCTGGAGCGATGTCGGCTCCTGGTCGTCGATCTGGGACGTGCACAACAAGGACGCCAACGGCAACGTGCTCAAGGGCGACGTGATCGCCGAAGACACCCGTAACTGTCTGGTTCACGGCAACGGCAAGCTGGTCACTGTGCTGGGACTGGAGGACGTCGTGGTGGTGGAAACCAAGGACGCCATCATGATCGCCCACAAGGACAAGGTGCAGGACGTCAAGAAACTCGTAGCCCGCCTCGATGCACAGGCGCGCCCGGAAACGCAGAACCATTGCGCCGTGTACCGCCCGTGGGGCTGGTACGACTCGGTCGACATGGGCGGACGCTTCCAGGTCAAGCGGATCTGCGTCAACCCGGGCGCCAGCCTGTCGCTGCAGATGCACCACCATCGCGCCGAACACTGGATCGTCGTCTCCGGTACCGCACAGGTGACCTGCAACGAAAAGACGTTCCTGCTCACGGAAAACCAGTCGACCTATATTCCGGTCACTTCGGTACATCGTCTGGCCAACCCGGGCAAGATTCCGCTGGAGATCATCGAAGTGCAGTCCGGAAGTTATCTGGGCGAAGACGATATCGAACGCCTGGATGATGTTTACGGTCGTACCGAGGGTGTCGAAGCCAAGGTCGCTCGCTGACCGAAGTTTCACGCCGAATAAAACCCGCGCATCTCCGCGGGTTTTATTTTGCTGCAAAGTAAAGTCGCCCAATCTCCACGATCCGGCGCATAATGCGGTCTGCTGAAGCATGGCAAGTCCGCAGCGAACTCATGCGACATGCGTTTTCCGCGTTCCAGAGTCCACAGGTTTGCTTCAAAACCTTTTGCCAGTTCTTTGAACTGCTGCCCGTTTTTCAAGCCCGAATGCAGGAAGAGATGCCAGACGGCAGAACTTCCCCGGCATTACAACGCCTGAAAAGATGCACGCGGGCCGCGGCGCCGCCGCATTCGATTGACGGTACGGCAATATACCGCTTCAGCACCCTACTCATTCGTACACAAACAGACAGGTCCAATTACGTGACAAAAGAACAACTGCGCATCGAACTCGAGCGTCAGGCGCAGCGCTACCAGGATATCTATGGCGGCGAAGTTACAACTTATGCAGCCAAGACCGAGCCGGAGCGCAAACCCTGGCGCAAGAAGGCAACCCTGCAAGATCGAGTTTTCCAGGAAGAACTGCAGAAGATGGAAAAAGAAAAAGCCCGGCAGGAAGCAGACGCGCAAAGCTGATAAGCCCGGCGACTTTCAATACACGGCCGGAACCGCGTGCCGGACATCGATAGCCGCTGAGTACCCGCCGCGGGCAATCAGCGGCCACCGTCACTCAGCGCTTGCCACCCAGCAGTGAACCAAGCAGGCCGCGCACGATCTGCCGGCCGATCTGGCTGGCCGCCTGGTTCAAGGCACTCTTGAGTACCCGCCCGGCGAAATCGCCGACCGCACCGCCTTCGCTGCCGCGCTTGCCAGCGTTTGCCGGCGCAGGCTCAGCCTCGGCGGCCTGGCGTGCCCGCGCCGTCAGCATCTCGTAGGCCGATTCGCGATCGACCGGCTGGTCGTACCGACCACGCAACGGCGAGTGCGCGATCAGCTCGGCACGCTCGGCCTCGCTCAGCACGCCCACGCGCGATTGCGGCGGCGCTACCGCGACCCGCTGCACCATCGCCGGCGTGCCCTTGGCCTCCAGACCGCCGACCAGCGCCTCGCCGATACCCAGTTCGGTGAGCACTTCAAGCGCGGAGAATTCCGGGTTTTCGCGGAAGCCGTCGGCCACCGAGCGCAGCGCCTTCTGCTCCTTCACCGTAAACGCCCGCAGGCCATGCTGGACGCGCAGGCCGAGCTGGGCCAGCACATCGTCCGGCAGGTCGCCCGGCGACTGGGTGACGAAGTAGACACCCACGCCCTTGGAGCGGATCAACCGCACCACCTGCACCAAACGCTCCTGCAGCGCCTTGGGCGTGTCGTTGAACAGCAGGTGCGCTTCGTCGAAGAACAGCGCCAGAAGCGGACGGTCCTGATCGCCGCGTTCGGGCAGCTGCTCGAACAGTTCGGCCAGCAGCCAGAGCAGGAACGTCGCATAAACCTTGGGCGCCTCGTGCACCAGCTGGCTGGCGTCGAGCAGGTGGATGCGCCCGCGACCGTCGCGGTCCGGCTGCAGCAGGTCTTCCAGCTGCAGCGCCGGCTCGCCGAACAGCGCCTCGGCGCCCTGTTGTTCGAGCGTCGCCAGGCGCCGCTGCAAAGCCTGCGACGAGGCGCCGGTGAACAGCGCACGATCCTCACCGAGCACCTCGGGATGGTCGCGCAGGTGCCCCAGCAGCGCCTTGAGGTCCTTGAGATCGAGCAGCAGCAGACCTTCACGATCGGCCACCTTGAACGCCGCGTAGAGCGCCGCCTGCTGGCTGTCGGTCAGCTCGAGCAGGTTGCCCAGCAGCAGCGGCCCCATCTCGCTGAGAGTGGTACGCAGCGGATGGCCACTGCGACCCTGCACGTCCCACAGCGTCACCGGATAGGCGCGCGGCTGGTGCCCCAGCCAGGGCATGCTGGCGATGCGTTCGGCGATCTTGCCCGTCGGCGCACCGGCTGCCCCCAGACCGCTCAGGTCGCCCTTGATATCGGCGGCAAACACCGCGACTCCGGCATCACTGAACTGCTCGGCCAGGCGTTGCAACGTCACCGTCTTGCCGGTTCCGGTGGCGCCGGCGATCAGCCCGTGGCGGTTGGCCAGGCGCAGCGGGTGGAGGCTGGGCTGGCCGTGGGTGTCAGCGCCCAGTACCAGATGATCGGCGAATGCTTCCATCAAGGGGTTCTCCAAGGCGGGGAAACGCGCGCTCAGTCGAGCGCGTCGTGGTCGCGACCAGCCGGTCGCCCGGTGCCACGCGCGACATCGGCAGGTGCCTGCTCATCTGCGGCGCGCAGGCGCTCCCAGAGTTCGGCAGCGCCGGGAAAGTCGGTGCCCAGTTCGGTGCCCAGCGCAGCGGGATCGTAGCGTTGCGTACAGCCACTGCCGATGATCGGCGGCGCCTCGGCCGTGGCGCGTGCGAGCGGGTCGGTCATGGCTGCTCCTCGATCAGTTGAATACCAGCGTCTTGTTGCTGTGGACCAGCACGCGGTCCTGCAAGTGATAGCGCAGGCCGCGCGATAGCACCATCTTCTCCACGTCCTTGCCCAGCCGCACCATGTCCTCGATGCTGTCGCGGTGGCTGACGCGCACCACGTCCTGCTCGATGATCGGGCCGGCGTCCAGCTCCTCGGTCACGTAATGACAGGTCGCACCGATCAGCTTCACGCCACGCAGCGACGCCTGGTGGTACGGCTTGGCACCGACGAAGGACGGCAGGAAGCTGTGGTGGATGTTGATCACGCGCTGGGCGAACTCTTCGCACAGCTCCGACGGCAGAATTTGCATGTAGCGCGCCAGCACGATGACGTCCGCCTCATGCTCGCGCACCAGTCGGGTCACTTCAGCGAATGCCTGCTCCTTGCGGGCCGGATCGACCGGCACATGGAAATAAGGAATGCCATGCCACTCGACCATGCTGCGCAGATCGTCGTGGTTGGAAATCACGCAGGGGATGTCGCAATCCAGCTCGCCGCTGTGCCAGCGATGGAGGAGATCGGCCAGGCAGTGCGATTCGCGGCTGGCCATCAGCACCACGCGCTTGCGCCGCTCGGAGTCGGTGATGCGCCACTCCATCGAGAACTCGCGGGCAATCGGCGCGAAGGCCTGACGGAAACCGTCCAGATCGAACGGCAGCGAGTCGGCGCGAATCTCGTGGCGCATGAAGAACCAGCCACTCTGATGATCCGAATGGTGGTTGGCTTCGGTAATCCAGCCGTTATAGGTCGCGAGGAAATTACTGACCTTGGCCACGATGCCGACGCCGTCGGGACAGGCAATAACCAGCCTGAAAGTGCGCATTAGAGATGACTCCGCTCTAAACAAAAGACGCGGCATTCTAGCCCAGCCACCAACTGGCGCCCATCGGGACAATCGATGGAATATCAGCCGTCAGCCATGCGCCCGGCCGGATCGCTTCGCCGATGGGTAAGCGCATAGTCGTTATAACTAGCGAATCTGCCTCGGCGCGTTAAGGCAATTATCAAAGGTGCTTAGCTTTTCGCCGCACGCCTTGAGTTGTACGCATCCCTTTTATTGGCTGCAACGCGCGCCGCGAAGAATGATTTATATACAAATAAAAAACACATTTTCCAGCGGCGGCTATATTTACTTGCAGATTGTGCATGACTATGATTGACGCCACTTGCGTACACCCTATCCCAAGGAAGCCATATGTCTCTCATTAGTGAATACCGCGCCACGGAAGAAGCCATCAAGGAACTTCAAGAGCGGCTGAAATCCCTCTCTGCCGATGACAAGCTGAAGAAGGAACTGGAGTTCGAAGGAAAACTGCGCGAACTCATGGGCGAATACCAGAAGTCGCTGCGCGACATCATCGCCCTGCTCGATCCGGACGCTCGCAGCACCAAGGCTCCGCGCGGTGCAGCCAAGGCGCCGACCGCCAGCAAGCGCGCACGCCGCGTCAAGCAATACAAGAACCCGAATACCGGTGAAGTTATCGAAACCAAAGGCGGCAACCACAAGACTCTGAAAGAGTGGAAAGCCAAGTGGGGCGCCGACACCGTGGAAAGCTGGGCAACTCTGCTCGACTGATTTCTCGGACGAAATAACAGAACGCCGCATCCCTTCACTGGGCTGCGGCGTTTTTGTTTTCCTGCCAAAACAGTTCAGTCGGTTATTGCATAGCGCTCGCGCAGCTGCTGGACATGGCTGCGCCACTGCTCCAGTACTTCGCTCTGCGCCGCAGTTGCCGTGACCGCGTATTGTCGAAGTCCTTCCTCGAATTGCTGCAGGGTATTCGGCGCACCATACCGCGCCTCGATCAAGCGTTGCCGGCAGAAGCTCGCCCACTGCTCCCGCTCGGCCGCCGACAACGCTTCGGGAAAGTTGCGTGCGCGGTAGCGAAACAGCAGCTCAGCCAGACGCGGATCATCGAATGGCCAGCGGCGCGCGGCACATTCTGCCGCCGAGAGGCTGCGCACCTGCTCGCATAACCGCCGATCACGGTCACCGAGAAAGCCATCGTAGAGTTGCTGTTCGGGATCGAGGCATTCCTCGAAGGCTTCCTGTTCGTAGATCTGCCCCAGTTTCGGCAACCACGCCTCCCGGGTTTCGCACAGCCAGCGGGCGCGCTGCAGGCACTGCGTCAGATCGAGCTGCAGACGCGCCAGGTCGCCTTCGCGCAGCACGCTCAACGGCGCCAGCACCGGGCAACGATTGACATGCACCAGCTTCAAGGGCACCGGCAGCGCCTCCGCGGCCAGCTCGTCGCGGCGGGTATACAGACGCTCGCGCAGGGTCTGCGCGCTTTCATCGCAGAGCAGCGCCGGCTCGGCCTGCAGGTCGCAGACGATCAGCGCATTGCGGTTGAGCGGATGCCAGGCCAGCGGCAGCACCACGGCCAGATAATGACGCTCGGCCGAAAAACGCCCGGACACATGCACCAGCGGCTTGAGCAGCTCGATCTGGTCCAGCACCGCCTGCTTGCGCCGCAACTGGTACAGATAGTCGTAGAGGCGCGGCTGCCGGTCGCGCAACAACCGCGCCAGCGCGATGGTGGCGCGCACATCGGACAGCGCATCGTGCGCGTGCAGGTGTTCCAGCCCGTTGGCGACCGTCAGGCGGTCGAGCTTGAGGGTCACCCGGCCGTTCTCCTGCGGCCATTCGATGCCCTCCGGACGCAACGCATAGGCGGTGCGCACCAGGTCGATCAGGTCCCAGCGGCTGTTGCCGCCCTGCCACTCACGCGCGTAGGGATCGAAGAAGTTGCGATACAGGCTGTAACGCGTCATCTCGTCGTCGAAGCGCAGGTTGTTGTAACCGGCGCCGCAGGTGCCGGGCAGCGCCAGCTCCTGATGCAGGCGCGTGATGAATTCGGCTTCGCACAGTCCGCGCTCTTGCAGGACGCCCGGCGTGATGCCCGTCACCAGGCAGGCCGCCGGGTGCGGCAGGATGTCGTCGGCGGGGCGGCAATACAGGTTCAGCGGCTCGCCTATCTCCTCCAACGCCTCGTTGGTGCGAATGCCCGCGACTTGCAGCGGCCGGTCGCGGCGCGGCGAGATGCCAGTGGTTTCGTAGTCGTACCAGTAGATGCTCGGGCTCACGCGAAGGTCCTTCTCAGTCATCGGCCGCCAGTCTAACAGTGCCACGCGCGCCACAGCCGCAGCCGTCGCGCATTGATCCGGCGGGCGGTTGCCGCATAGCATCAGCCTCCGCCGCGCGCACAGAGCCCTCGTCTTGCCCTCCCCCCAACCCTCCCCGCCGCTGGATAATCGCCATCGGGTCGAAACGCCCGAGGGTATCGACCTGCTGCTGCGGCCGGCCGGGCTGGTGCCGCGCGCCCTGGCGTTTACCGTGGATCTGGCGCTGCGTGCGGCGATCCTGCTCGCGCTGTTTCTCGGTTTCGGCCTGCTTGGCAAGTTCGGCAGCGGGCTGAGCGCGCTGCTGCTCTTTCTCGTGCAGTGGTGGTACATGGTGCTGTTCGAAGTGCTCAACCAGGGCCGCACGCCCGGCAAGCAGTGGCTGGGCCTTCGCGTGGTGCACGACGACGGCACTCCGGTCGGCTGGGCCGCTTCGCTCACGCGCAACCTGCTGCGTTTCGTCGACATGCTGCCGTTCGGCTATTTCCTCGGCGCCCTGAGCTGCCTGGCGCACCCGGCATTCAAGCGCCTCGGCGATCTGGCCGCCGGCACTTTGGTGGTCTACGTCGAGCGCCCCGGCAGGCGTCCCGCCCTGCCGATCGTGGAGGCACAGCGGCCACCGGTCGAACTGGATCGCGATGGCCAGCGGGCGCTGCTCGATTTCGCCGAACGCCAGGCATCGCTGAGCCCGGAGCGCGCCCAGGAGCTGGCCGCGCTGCTAGCCGAGCCCCTGCACCTGCCCGCCACGCAGGCCGTACCCGGTTTGCTCGCGATGGCCCAGGGGCTGCTGCGCGTGACGCTGAAGCAGGAAGAGTTCGAGCAGCGGCATCAGCCCGAATGGGAGCGCTTCGACGCCCATCTGGATGCTCTCGAACGTCGCCGGACCGCCCCCGACGAGGCCATGGACTTCCCCGCCGCCTACCGTCGCTTATGCCAGCAGCTGGCCCTGGCCGAGCAGCGCGGCTACAGCAGCCCGTTGCTGGAACAGCTGCGCCGGCGGGTGCTGCGCGGCCATCAGCAGCTTTATCGCCAGCGCAGTCCGCTGCTCGGCCGGCTGCTGGGCTTCGTCCTTGGCGGCTTCGCCCGCCTGACACGCGAGGAATGGCGCGGCGTACTCGCCGCCAGCCTGCTGTTCTACGGCAGCCTGCTGGGTATGGGCGTGCTGGTCTATGCGTTCCCCGAGCTGGCCTACAGCGTGCTGTCGGCCGATCAGGTCGCCGAGATGGAAACCCTCTACGACCCCGACGCCAGTCGGCTCGGGCGCTTCGGCGAGCGCGGCTCGGCCGAGGACTGGATGATGTTCGGCTACTACGTGATGAACAACATCGGCATCGCCTTCCAGACCTTCGCCGGCGGCCTGCTGCTGGGCGTCGGCAGTCTTTTCTTTCTGATGTTCAACGGCCTGACCATCGGCGCAGTGGCCGGACACCTGAGCGAGATCGGCTATCACCAACCGTTCTGGTCGTTCGTCATCGGCCACGGCGCCTTCGAGCTCACGGCCATCACCCTGGCCGGTGCGGCGGGCCTGAAGCTCGGTGCAGCGCTGCTCACACCCGGTCGACTGCGCCGTAGCGAAGCACTGCGCCAGGCCGCCGAACGCGGCGTGCGGCTGGTTGCCGGTGCCACGCTGATGCTGCTGATCGCGGCGTTCATCGAAGCGTACTGGTCGTCGATGACCTACGGCCCGGCCGGCGTTAAGTACGCGGTCGGTGCCCTGCTCTGGTTGCTGGTGGCGCTCTATTTCCTCTTCGCGGGCAGGAATCACCATGCGTCCGGCTGAGGCGAACCTGACGATCCGCCCGCGCAGCGCCTGGGAGGCGCTGGATCTGGGCACGCTGCTGGCGCGACGCCATGCCGGTGTACTGATGTTCGCCTGGGCGGCGCTGACGCTGCCGGTGTTCGGCCTGCTCAGCGCGCTGTGCTGGCAGCAGCCAAGCCTGGCGCTGCTGCTGTTCTGGTGGCTCAAACCCCTCTATGAACGCCTGCCGCTGCATATTCTCTCGCAGGCGGTCTTCGGCCAGACGCCCGGCGTGCGTCAGAGTCTGCGGGCGCTGCCCGGCGTGCTGCGCCCGCAGTGGCTGGCCAGCCTGACCTGGCGCCGCTTCAGCTCGACGCGCAGCTTCGATCTGCCGGTGCTGCAGCTCGAAGGGCTCGCCGGTGCGGCCCGCCAGCGCCGCCTGGCGGTACTCAGCCAGCGCGAGCGCAGCGTGGCGCGCTGGCTCACGGTGGTCGGCATGCACCTGGAAGGCGCGCTCTGGCTCGGTCTGCTGGCGCTGCTGTATTTCTTCCTGCCGGCGCAATTGGCCTACGACAGCTGGAGCTGGGAGGACCTGCTGCGCGCGAACGACGACTGGCTGTGGCTGGAGCACCTGTCCAACCTGCTCTACGTGCTGGTGCTGATTGTCTGGGAACCGATCTACGTCGCCTGCGGCTTCAGCCTCTACCTGAATCGCCGCACCCGGCTCGAAGCCTGGGACCTGGAACTGGCCTTCCGCCGCCTGCGCGCACACCTGCTGACGGCACTGCCGGCGCTGCTGCTCGGCCTCTGCCTGCTGTCGCCGAATACCCCTGTGTGGGCTGCGAGCGACGGCGCTGCCGCCCCCGCAACCGCCCCCGCACCGTTGAGCCGCGACGAGGCCCGCCAGCGAGTGCGCGACCTGCTCGATCAGCCTCCCTTCACCCAGCGCGAGGCCGTCACCCGCTGGCGTTTCGCCGAATCGCCGGCCGATGCCGAGCCCGGCGTCCTGGCGCGTCTGCTGGAGAACCTGCTGCGGCTCGACTCGTTCTGGCACGGTCGCGAACGCTTGACGCTGCTGATCGAGACCCTGCTGTGGAGCGCGCTGGCACTGCTGGTCGCGTTGCTGCTGTGGCACCGTCGCGACTGGCTGCAGGCCTTCGGTCGGCGCTTGCCGCGACGTGACAGACGTCATCAGCCGCCGGCACAGCTGTTCGGCCTTGCCGTAACCCCGGAAAGCCTGCCGGACGATGTCGCCAGCGCGGCCGAACGGCTCTGGCCGACACAGCCCCGTCAGGCGCTCGGCCTGCTCTATCGCGCCATGCTCAGCCGCCTGCTGCATGACCACCGGTTACCGCTGGTGGCCGGTCACACCGAAGGCGAAGTGCTGGAGGTCGTGCACACCCTGGCGCAGCCCGAGCTGAACTCCTTCGCCGCAACCCTCACGCACCACTGGCAAGGCCTCGCCTATGGCCGGCAGATACCCGACGACGCGGCGTGGACTGCGCTGTGCGCCGGCTGGCGCCGGCTGTTCGAACGGGAGTCGCGGCCGTGAAACGACGCCTGCTGATCTTGCTCGGCGTGGCGCTGGCGCTGCTGGCCGGCGCGCGCCTGCTGACCGCGCTGCAGCCCTACGACGAAGTCGTCGACCGCGGCCCGGCGGCGCAGGCACGCGCCAACCCATTTCTGGCAGCCGAACACTTCCTCGCCGATATCGGCCGCCCGGTCAGCCACAACGAGCACCTGGCCGATCTCGACCAGGCGCCGGCCAAGGGGCACAGCCTGCTGCTGCTCGGTGATCGTAGCCAGCTGACGCCGCGGCAGACCCAGCGACTGCTCGCTTGGGCTGCGCGCGGCGGCCACCTGCTGTTCGTCGCCGAGCGGCTATGGAACGAAGCGGACGGCAAGAGCGGCGACCTGCTGGCGGACCGCCTTAATCTGCAGCAGTACACCAGCGAGAATCGCGATACCGCGAACGCCCAAGGCGAATCGACCAGCGACGAGCAGCAGCCGCAACTGACGCGGCTGTATCTGGACAACGAAGCCAGCCCCGCCTTTCTCGCCTTCGATACCGGCTTCCACCTCTACGATGCGGACAAGCGCGCCCACGCCTGGGCCAACAGCGCCGGCGCCACGCACATGCTGCAGCTGCGTCACGGCGAGGGGCTGGTCACCGCCCTGACAGACGCCTGGATCTGGCACAACGACCGCATCGGTGAATACGACCATGCCTGGCTGCTGTGGTATCTGACCCAGGACAGCCAGGTCACCCTGGTCTACCGCGCCGATCACCCGGGGTTGCCCAGTCTGCTGCTGCGTCACTTTCCCGAGGTGCTGGCCGCCCTTGTGTTGCTCATCCTGCTCAGCGCCTGGCACTTCGGCCAGCGCCACGGCCCGCTGCAGGCGCCGGCAGGTCTTGCCCGCCGACGCCTGCAGGAGCACCTGCTGGCTTCGGCGGAGTTCATTCAGCGCCACGGCGGGCGCGCGGTGCTGCTGCAGCGCTTGCAGCAGGACATCCTGCAGCGCGCCGGCCGGCGCCATGCCGGTTTCGACCTGTTACCGGCCGCGCAGCAGCACGAACTGCTCGGCACGCTGAGCGGACTGCCGGCCGGCTCCATCGAACAGGCCATGCGCCCGGCGGCGGACGCCAGCGCCATCGACTTCACCCGGCAGGTCGCCGACCTGCAAGCACTCAGGAATGCCCTATGAGCGAATCCCATGCCGACCCCATTCCCGGCGCCACCGCCAGCCCACGCCAACGTGCGAGCCAGCTGGCACAGGCGCTGCGCGAGGAATTGCGCAAGGCTCTGATCGGCCAGGACGCAGTCATAGACGGCGTGCTGACCGCCTTGATCGCCGGCGGCCACGTGTTGGTCGAAGGCGTGCCGGGCCTGGGCAAGACCCTGCTGGTGCGCGCCCTGGCCCGCTGCTTCGCCGGCGAGTTCAGCCGCATCCAGTTCACCCCGGACCTGATGCCCAGCGACGTCACCGGCCATGCGGTGTACGACCTGCAGAGCGAGCAGTTCAAGCTGCGCAAGGGGCCGGTGTTCACCAACCTGCTGCTGGCCGACGAGATCAACCGCGCCCCGGCCAAGACCCAAGCTGCCCTGCTGGAAGTGATGCAGGAACGCCAGGTGACGCTCGAAGGCCGCGCGCTGGCGGTGCCACAGCCGTTTCTGGTGATGGCCACGCAGAACCCCATCGAGCAGGAGGGCACCTACCCGCTGCCGGAGGCGGAGCTGGACCGCTTCATGCTGAAGCTGCGCATGGACTACCCCGACGCCGAGGCAGAGCTGCGGCTGGTGCGCCAGGTGACCCGCTCGGCCCGCGCCGACATGCTGGACGTCAGCGCGCTGCGTCAGCAGCTCACCGCCAAGGACGTGCTGGCATTGCAGAAGATTGCCAGCGACCTGCCGCTGGACGATCAGGTGCTCGACTACGCCGTGCGCCTGGCGCGCGCCACCCGTGACTGGCCGGGGCTGGCGCTGGGTGCCGGGCCACGCGCCTCGATTGCCCTGGTGCGCGGCGCACGGGCGCGGGCGCTGCTGCGCGGTGGCGAGTTCGTCACGCCGGACGACGTCAAGGGCTGCGCGGCGGATGTGCTGCGCCACCGCGTGCGGCTGACGCCGGAGATGGATATCGAGGGGCTGTCGGTGGAACGCGTGCTGCGCCAGCTGCTCGACCAGGTCGCGGCGCCGCGCCTGTGAATCGCCCGTCTGCGACCTGCCGGGTGCGCTCGTGAACCCGTCCGTGCGTCTGCTCGCTGCTGTCGCCGTGCTGCTGATAGCGGGGCTGCCGCTGGGCGTGCTCGATGCCCTCGGCCATGCGCCGGCCAGCGCCTGGCGCTCGCTGTGGTGGGGGCTGCTGCTGGCGCTCGGCCTGCTCGCCGCCGCCGATGCGCTGCGTTTACGGCGTATTGCCACGCCGCAGGTCGAACGCCTGCTACCGGCGCGCTTGCCGCTGGGACACTGGAGCGAGGTACGCCTGCAGCTACAGCATCGCGGCGTCGCGCCACTGCAGCTGGAAATCTTCGACCACCCGCCGGCGCAGATGGCCTTCGACCAGCTGCCGCGGCACGTTTCGCTGCGGTCCGGCGAGCGGTGCGCGTTCAGTTACCGGCTGCGTCCACTGCAGCGCGGGCAATTCACCTTCGCCCACTGCGAGATCCGTCTGCAGTCGCCGCTCGGCCTGTGGCGCGGCCGGCGCCTGCTGGAACTGCCCGGGCGCACCCGCGTCTACCCGGACTTCGTTCAACTGCATGGCGCCAGCCTACAGGGCGTCGATCATTGGCTGAGCCGGCTCGGCGTCCGCCAGCAGCCACGCCGCGGCCTCGGCCTGGAGTTCCATCAGCTGCGCGAATTCCGCGACGGCGACAGCCTGCGGCAGATCGACTGGAAAGCCACCGCGCGCATGCGCACGCCCATTGCGCGCGAATATCAGGACGAGCGCGACCAACAGATCATCCTGCTGCTCGACTGTGGTCGGCGTATGCGCAGTCAGGACGACGAGCTGGCGCATTTCGACCATGCGCTCAATGCCAGCCTGCTGCTGGCCTATGCCGCGCTGCGCGAGGGCGACGCGGTCGGGCTGCAGACCTTCGCCAGCGATATGCCACGGCGCGTCGCCCCGGCCAAGGGCCAGGCCCAGCTCAGCCAGCTGCTCGACAGCGTCTACGATCTGCAATGCACCCTGCAGCCGGCCGACTTCGCCGCCGCGGCTGATCAGTTGCTGGCGCAGCAGCGGCGCCACGCGCTGGTGATCGTGCTGAGCAACCTGCGCGACGAGGACGACGACGAGCTGCTCGCCGCCATGCGGCGCCTGACGCGCCGGCATCGGGTGCTGCTGGTCAGCCTGCGCGAGGACGTCCTCGACCGCGTGCGTCAGCAGCCGGTGACCAACCTCGACGACGCCCTCGGCTACTGCGCAACGCTGGCGCATCTGGAGCGGCGCGAGGCCCTGTCCCGGCGCCTGATCGCGCACGGCCTGCACGTGCTGGATGCACGTCCGCGCGAGGTGGCGCCCGAGCTGCTCAGCCGTTACCTGGCCTGGAAACGCGCTGGCGTGCTCTGAACCGCCCCGTCAGCGCCCGCAGCAGCAGTCGTGATCGGGCGAGCGATCGGCCGCGAAGGGCGGCGGCTGGGTCAGCGGGGCATGCGGGCTCGGTTGGAAACTGAAGTAATGATGCAGCGCGGCGATCATTTCCATGATCTCGGCCGGCGGCGTTATCAGCTCGAAGCCGGTGTCGTAGCTGCCCGGAGTGACGTCCTCGCGCGACCACAGGCTGATGGCGCTGAAATCCACGAAGCGCAGCTGGCCGACCTGCCCGGGAATCTTCAGGCGCATGTCGAAACGTTCCTGCAGCATCATCGGATAGCGGCTGATCAGCATCAGGCCACCCTCGGAGAGGTTACCGATGAAGCCCAGCGGCTTGTCGGTATGGCGATTGAACACGTTCAGGTAATACGGCAGCTGGTGCCGCTGGATGCGACGCTGATTCGAGATATTCATGGTTCGAGCCTGCCTGTGCGCACGCCCCTGCCACTGCTTCCAGTTCGCTCAGTCACATCGTTCGCGAATACGGCTGGCCAGTTGCTGCCGGGCTTTCTCAATTTCGTTTTCACTGTAGTAGACACGCTCACCCGCTGCATCGGTACGAAAGTAACGCCCGCCACGCTGCAGCACCTCCAGCTCCTCGCGCAGCCCCTGACACTCACGCTCGCGCTGCGCCCGCTGATGCCCGGCCCGCTCGCCGGCGAGCTGGCGCTCCTCGCGCCGTGCCTCGAAGAACTTCTCGCTGCGCTGTTCGCGCTGTCGCGTCGCCTCGTCGCGCTCGACCACCTGCGGTCGCACGTCGACCCGCTCGGCGCCCGCCGCCGGACGCTGACCGAAATGCACCTGGCCTTGGGCATCGGTCCAGCGGTAGATCTCGGCCATCGCCAGCATGGGCGCCAGAGCCAGCAGCAATAACAGCACGCGCATCATTCCCTCCGTGGATGAGCTGCTCGCGATGCGCCTCAGGGGCGTGCCGGGTGGCTGATCGCGGGTTCGGCGGGCTCATAGTGCCCGAGCTGGCGCAGCGTCTCCAGTCGCGCGGCGGCGCGATAGGCGTATTCGCTGGCCGGGTAGCGCATGCGGATGAAGCGGTAGGTATGTGCCGCATCGACGTACAGCCCCTGACGCTCCAGGCATTGGCCACGCAGTAGGGAAATTTCCGGCTGCACCTCGCCACGTCCGCGCGTGCGGCGCTCGGCCTGCGACAGGGCGAGCATGGCGCCCCCGCAGTCGCCGGCCTCGTAACGGCTGTAGGCCTCGTTGAGCTGGCGGTCGACGGCGTGCTGGCTGCTGCAGCCAGCGGTGAACAGGGTCAGACAGGCAATGATCAGGGTACGCATGGATGGCTCCTCCGGAGCCGGCTTATCGACCGCGGGGCGAAAAACTGCAGGCCGTCCGGCGGCCTTTCGCGCGGGTAAAAGAGTAGTGCCGCATAACGATGACTACAGCGAACGGGCATAGTAGCCTCGCGGCCAGACCGAAAAAGGAGCCATCGAATGACACCGCGTCGCACCAAGATTGTCGCCACCCTGGGCCCGGCAAGCAGCTCGCCCGAAGTCCTGGAAAAGATGATCCTCGCCGGGCTGGACGTCGCCCGCCTGAACTTCTCCCACGGCTCGCCCGATGAGCATCGCGCCCGTGCCGAATTGGTGCGCACCATCGCCGCCCGCCACGGCCGCTTCGTCGCGCTGCTGGGCGATCTGCAAGGTCCGAAGATTCGCATCGCCAAGTTCGCCAACAAGCGCATCGAGCTGAAAGAAGGCGACCGTTTCCGCTTCTCCGTCACCCACCCGCGTGATGCCGGCACCCAGGAAGTGGTCGGTATCGACTACCCGGACCTGGTCAAGGACTGTGGCGTCGGTGACGAATTGCTGCTCGACGACGGCCGCGTGGTCATGCGCGTCGACGCCGCCACCGCCGACGAACTGCACTGCACCGTGCTGATCGGCGGTCCGCTGTCGGACAACAAGGGCATCAACCGCCGTGGTGGCGGCCTCACCGCACCGGCGCTGACCGCCAAGGACAAGGCCGACATCAAACTGGCTGCCGACCTCGAACTCGACTACTTGGCCGTGTCCTTCCCGCGCGACGCCGCCGATATGGATCTGGCCCGCCGCCTGCGCGACGAGGCCGGCTCCAGCGCCTGGCTGATCGCCAAGATCGAACGCGCCGAAGCGGTCGCCGACGATGAAGCCCTGGACGGCCTGATCCGCGCCAGCGACGGCGTGATGGTCGCGCGTGGCGACCTGGGCGTGGAAATCGGCGACGCCGAGCTGGTCGGCATCCAGAAGAAGATCATTCTGCACGCCCGGCGCAACAACAAGGTGGTGATCACCGCGACCCAGATGATGGAGTCGATGATTCACAACCCGATGCCGACCCGCGCGGAAGTGTCCGATGTCGCCAACGCCGTGCTCGACTACACCGACGCGGTGATGCTCTCGGCCGAGAGCGCCGCCGGCGAGTACCCGGTCGAGGCAATCAAGGCCATGGCGCGCGTGTGCTGCGGCGCGGAGAAGCATCCGACCAGTACCAAATCCGGCCACCGTCTGGGGCAGACTTTCAGCCGCTGCGACGAGAGCACGGCGCTGGCGGCGATGTACACCGCCAACCACTTCCCGGGCGTCAAGGCCATCATCAGCCTGACCGAAAGCGGCTACACCCCGCTGATCATGTCGCGCATCCGCTCGGCGGTGCCGATTTTCGCCTTCTCGCCGCACCGCGAAACCCAGGCCCGCGTGGCGCTGTTCCGTGGCGTGCAGACGATCCCCTTCGATCCGGCCGTGCTGCCGGCCGACAAGGTCAGCCAGATGGCGGTCGAGGAGCTGCTCAAGCGCAACATGGTGCAGCCCGGCGACTGGGTGATCCTGACCAAGGGCGACAGCTACCACGACAGCACCGGCGGCACCAACACGCTGAAGATCCTTCAGGTCGGCGCTCCGCTGAACTGATCGACCACGCGAGCCGGCCCGCCGGCTCGCGCCTTCCCTTGCAACGCATGGCCGCTGCCCATCGCAGTTCGGCCGAGCACTCAGTCCTCGCTCACATTCCGCTCGATGAAGGTGTCGCTGAACACCTGTCCGCGCGGCAGGCCGGCCAGAAACAGCCGTCGGCAGCACGCGGCAACGAAATCGGCATGACCGCAGACCAGCGCAATCTCCTGTCGCGACGCGATTCGCAGTGCCTGATCGTTCCACGGCTGATCCGCGTCGAGCCACTGCACGTCGAGATCATGCTGCTGCGCGAGCTGCAGCAGCGGTTCGGCCAGGTAGGAGGTGCCGTGCGTGCGATGCAGCAGGCGGATCGGCCCGGCATGGCCCTGGCGCAGCGCCTCGCGCAGCACCGCCCAGAGCGGCGCCAGGCCCGTACCGCTGGCAAGCAACAACAGCGGGCGCTCCGCCCAGTCCGGGTCGTAATGCAATGCGCCACCGTGCAGCTGCCCCAGCCGCAGGCCATCGCCAGTGCGCAAGCGGCGCGCCGCCTCGCTGAAGGCACCCGGGCGGTGACAGTCGAGATGAAATTCCAGCCAGCGATCGTCGTCCGGCAGGCTCGCCAGTGAGTAGGGTCGCGCGATGCCGTCCGGCGTCCACAGCAGCAGGTGCTGGCCGGCGCGGTAGCGCAGCGGTCGTTCGGGCAACAGGCGCAGGCGCAGGACGTCGCGCCGCAGCCAGTCGACCGCCTGCACCTGCGCCGCCAGGCCATCGCGGACGGGATCGAACAGCTCCACCTGCAGATCGCCATCGATCCGGCACTGGCAGGCCAATCGCCAGCCCTGCTCGCGCTGCGTGGCCGGCAGCGCCTCGGGACGCTCATCGAGCGGTTCGCCACCGCGGCAGCGCACCATGCAGGCCTGGCAGCTGCCCGCCCGGCAGCTGTAAGGCACGCGCAGTCCAGCCGCATTCAGCGCATCGAGCAGATTGCTGCCGGTTGCCACCGTCCAGCGCCGACCGGCACACGCCAGCTCAGGCATTGTCGGACGTCCAGGCCGCCTCGCAGCGGTTGCGCCCGCCGCGCTTGGCGCGATACAGCGCCTCGTCGGCGCGCTGCAGAGAGGCATCGAGATCGTCGCCGGCGTTCAGGAGCGTCAGCCCGACCGACAGACTCAGCTGCCCCACCGGGATGCCCGGGTCCACCGGCTGGGCGTTGGCGAACGCCTCGCGCAAGCGTTCGCAGCAGATGCCGAACTGTTCGGCGTCGGTATCCGGCAGCAACAGCACGAATTCCTCGCCGCCGTAGCGGGCCAGCACGTCGCCGTCGCGCAGGCAGGCCCGCGCAATCGCCGCAAAGGTCTGCAGCACCCGGTCGCCTGCGGCATGACCGTGCACATCGTTGATCCGCTTGAAATGATCGAGATCGATCAGCGCCAGGCCGATCTGATGCCCCTTGCGCAGCCGCGCCAGCTCACCTTCGGCGATGCGCAGGAAACGCCGGCGGTTGTAGAGGCCGGTCAGCTCGTCCGTGGACGCCAGATCCTCGAGCTGGCGCAACATGCCGCGCAATGTGTCCTGGTGGACCTGCAGGGCAAAGCGGCGCTGGCGCATGCGCTGACGCAGCTGGTAGACGTAGTTGACGAACAGGCACATCCACACCAGCGTCACCAGCAGTACGGACGCCTCGAGCAGGAACGCCGCCGGCTCGGCGAGGCGCCCCAGGTGGAAGTCCAGCAGGGTGAGCCCGACGAAGCTGAGAAACGCCAGCACGGCATAGCGGATGAAGATTCTCGGCGGCAAAAACACCGCGAACATCAGCACCAGCAGGTAAAGCACCAGCAGCGAACCGCGAGCGCTACCCAGGTTGAACAGCAGGCAGGTCAGCCACAGCAGCGCCACCAGCACCTGCGGCTGGGTCAGGCTCGGGTCCCGGAAGCGCTGGTTGAAGCCGCTCCAGAACAGCGCGAGGAACACCAGCTGGCTGAGCACGATGAGCAGCGAGCTGCCCAGCGCGACGGAGACCGGCGCGGTATAGAAACCCGCCGCAACCGACACCCAGGTCAGCAGCAACGCCAGCCCGTAGGTCAGCGCCGCCAGCGCGAACCGTTTCATTACCAACTGCTGCAACGCCTGCTGATCAAGCTCGACACGCGCACTCATAGGGATCCATCCCGCCGTGGCAATGGGTCGCACTCTACGCGAGCAAATTTCAAAAACCTAGCCAACATCCCTTCGCTCCCGGTCCATCCGTGTACCCGCCAGCCCGACGCGTTATACTGCCGCGCCTTTTTCACTCGGCACGCCGGCTGCCACGCTCGACGCGCCGAATCCCCGCCCCGTCAAGAGGACGCGCTGCATGACCGTGATCAAGCAAGACGACCTGATTCAAAGCGTCGCCGACGCTTTGCAGTTCATTTCTTACTACCACCCCGTCGACTTCATCCAGGCGATGCACGAAGCCTACCTGCGTGAAGAATCGCCGGCCGCGCGCGACTCGATGGCGCAGATTCTGATCAACTCGCGCATGTGCGCCACCGGTCACCGGCCGATCTGCCAGGACACCGGCATCGTCACCGTGTTCGTCCGCGTCGGCATGGACGTGCGCTGGGACGGCGCCACCATGAGCCTGGACGACATGATCAACGAGGGCGTGCGCCGCGCCTACAACCTGCCGGAAAACGTGCTGCGTGCTTCGATCCTGGCCGACCCGGCTGGTTCCCGCAAGAACACTAAGGACAATACCCCGGCCGTCATCCACTACTCCATCGTTCCCGGCGACAAGGTGGAAGTGGACGTCGCGGCCAAGGGCGGCGGTTCCGAGAACAAATCGAAGATGGCCATGCTCAACCCGTCCGACTCGATCGTCGACTGGGTGCTGAAGACCGTGCCGGAAATGGGCGCCGGCTGGTGCCCGCCGGGCATGCTCGGCATCGGCATCGGCGGTACCGCCGAAAAGGCCGCGGTGATGGCCAAGGAAGTGCTGATGGACCCGATCGACATCCACGAGCTGAAGGCCCGCGGCCCGCAGAACCGCATCGAGGAGCTGCGCCTGGAGCTGTTCGAGAAGGTCAACCAGCTGGGCATCGGCGCCCAGGGCCTGGGCGGCCTGACCACCGTCCTCGACGTGAAGATCATGGATTACCCGACCCACGCCGCTTCCCTGCCGGTGTGCATGATCCCCAACTGCGCCGCCACCCGCCACGCTCACTTCGTGCTCGACGGCTCCGGCCCGGCCAGCCTGGAAGCGCCGTCGCTGGACGCCTACCCGGAAATCGTCTGGGAAGCCGGCCCGAGCGCTCGCCGCGTCAACCTCGACACCATCACCCCGGAAGAAGTGCAGAGCTGGAAGCCGGGCGAGACCATCCTGCTCAACGGCAAGATGCTCACCGGCCGCGACGCCGCGCACAAGCGCATGGTCGACATGCTGAACAAGGGCGAGGAGCTGCCGGTGGACCTCAAGGGCCGCTTCATCTACTACGTCGGCCCGGTCGATCCAGTCGGTGACGAAGTAGTCGGCCCGGCTGGCCCGACCACTGCCACGCGGATGGACAAGTTCACCCGGCAGATCCTGGAAAGCACCGGCCTGCTGGGCATGATCGGCAAGTCCGAGCGCGGCCCGATCGCCATCGAGGCGATCAAGGACAACAAGGCCGTGTACCTGATGGCCGTCGGCGGCGCCGCCTACCTGGTCGCCCAGGCGATCAAGAAGTCCAAGGTGCTGGCCTTCGCCGAACTGGGCATGGAAGCGATCTACGAGTTCGAGGTGAAGGACATGCCCGTTACCGTCGCCGTCGACACCAAGGGCGAATCGGTGCACATCACCGGCCCGGCGATCTGGAAGCAGAAGATCGCCGACAGCCTGGCGGTGGAAGTGCAGTAATCGTCTCAGCGGCAAACGAAAAGCCCGGCTAGTGCCGGGCTTTTTGCTTTCGCATCGCGCGGATCAGCCGCGGCGGCGCAGCTGCACGAACAGCGCTTCGACCTTCTGCCGCGCCCACGGCGTGCGGCGCAGGAACGTCAGGCTCGACTTGATGCTCGGCTCGCTCTTGAAGCAGCGGATATCGACCCGCTGCGCCAGCCCTTCCCAGCCGTAGTGCGCCTGCAGTTCGACCAGCATCGCCTCGAGGGTGACGCCGTGCAGTGGATTGTTCGGGGCGCTGCTCACCTGCGGTTCTCCTTGTTGGTGACGAAAGCGTGGCCGCCGGCGGGCGGCGGTCCGGCATGCTACAGGGTTATCTCGGTGCCGAGCAGCTTGAGGAAGCCCGCCAGCCACGCCGGATGTGCCGGCCAGGCGGGCGCACTGACGAGATTACCTTGCGTATGCGCCTGATCCACCGGAATGTCGACATACTCGCCACCGGCCAGCTTCACTTCCGGCGCGCAGGCCGGGTAGGCGCTGCAGGCGCGGCCCTTGAGCACGCCGGCGGCAGCCAGCAGCTGCGCACCGTGGCAAACCGCGGCAATCGGCTTGTTCGCCGCATCGAAGGCACGCACCAGCGCCAGCACCTGCTCGTTCAGGCGCAGGTACTCCGGCGCGCGGCCACCGGGAATCACCAGCGCGTCGTAGTCCTCGGCGCGCACGGCGGCGAAGTCGAAGTTCAGCGCAAAGTTGTGCCCGGGTTTCTCACTGTAAGTCTGATCGCCCTCGAAATCGTGAATGGCGGTGCGCACGGTCTGGCCGGCCTGCTTGTCCGGGCACACCGCGTGCACGCGGTGGCCGACCATCTGCAGCGCCTGGAACGGCACCATCGTCTCGTAGTCTTCGGCATAGTCGCCGACCAGCATCAGGATGTTCTTCGCTGCCATTGGATCGTCCTCTTTTCCAGATAGGGAGCTGCGCTCCGGTGCAGGGCGGCCATCGGCTGATCAGCCGCCGCGGTTGAAGATGTTGACCAGCAGGCGATCCAGCCAACCCCACATGCGCTGATACAGACGCATGTGCAGCGGTCGGGCATACCAGCTGCGCAGATCGATTTCCTGACTCTGCTGGAAGTCGCGCTCGAAGCTCTGCACGACCTGCTCGGTGAGTGACGGATCGATTGCTTCCAGGTTCGCCTCCAGGTTCCAGCGCAGGTTCCAGTGATCGAAATTGCACGAACCGACGCTGACCCAGTCGTCCACCAGCACCATCTTCAGGTGCGAGAAGTGTGGCTGGTATTCATGGATGCGCACGCCGGCGCGCAGCAATCGCGGGTAGAACCGCTGTCCGGCATAGCGCACCGGCGGATGATCGGTGTTGCGGCTGGTCAGCAGCAGGCGCACCTCCACCCCGCGCCGGGCCGCGTAGATCAGCGCGCGGCGCACCTTGCCGGTAGGCAGGAAATACGGGGTAGCCAGCCAGATGCGCGTCTGCGCGCGCCGCAGGTTGTGCAACAGGCTGTGCAGGATGTCGGTGTGCTGGCGTGCCGCCGCATAGGCCACCCGACCGAGACCCGAGCCGGTCGGCAGCAGCGGAATCCGCGGGATCTTGCGCGGCAGCGGCAGCTGCCAGATGCGTCGACGCTGGCAGTTCACCCACTGCGCATCGAACAGCGTCTGCCAGTCCTGCAGCAGCGGCCCGCTCATCTCGACCATCACCTCGTGCCAATGCTCGTCCGGGCGCTGCGGGTTCCAGAACTGATCGGTCGCACCTGCCCCGCCGACGAAACCGATGCAACCGTCGACCAGCAACAGCTTGCGGTGGTCGCGGTGCAGGTTGCGGAACTTCAAGCGCAGCGCCAGCGGGTTGTACAGCCGCAGCTCAACGCCCGCCGCGGCGAGGCGGTCGCGGCTCGTCTGGCCCATCTTTAGGCAGCCGAAGCCGTCGAACAGACAGCGTACCCGCACGCCTCGCGCCGCCACGGCCAGTAGCACCTCCAGCAGACGCTCCAGGCAGCCGCCGTCCTCGACCAGATAGAGTTCCAGATCCACCCGCCGCTCGGCTCGGGCGATGGCCTCGAGCATCGCCGGAAAGAACTGCGGGCCGTCGATCAGCAGGCGAAAACGATTGGCCTTGCGCCAGGGAAATACCGCACCGGCCAGCATCATCGACGACCAGTCTCGGTGGGTATGCCGGCAAGGGCAGGCAAACGAAGCAGTGACATGAAATCCCTTTTCCGATGGAGTCGCCGCGAGGACGGCCATGGCGGTGTGACTGAGGCCGGGGCAGCTTAACCAGTCCGCCGGTCCCGGCAAAGAGCTGCCACCGGCCCAGCACGCGCGCTGGCGAGTCGTCCGGCAGATATCGCCGCCCGTCTATATAGGCGCGCCGCCGCGAGTCGAGTTCCCCTGAATTTCTTCCTCCGTGCCCGCCAGCCCGAGCCGCAGCCAGGCCTTGCGTAGTCGTTCGGCCTGCGCGCCACGCGCCAGTCCGAGCACACCGCGATCGCGCAGCCACATCGCCGACCATTCGCCGGGCGTCGCCGCCAGGGCGCCTTCGAGTTCCGCCTGCAGCGCGGCAAACTGCTCGCTCAACGCCGCCAGCAGCACGTGCGTGGCGGCAGCCTCGACCGGCTGGCGCGCGACTTCCGCCGCGCCGGCCAGCAACCCGACCAGGCGCAGCAGCAGCGCCTGCGACCAGCGATGCTCCAGCGCCACGCCGTACAGCCAGCCGAGCAGCGCGACCAGCACGTAGAGGTCCTCGTGCGTGCGAAAGGGTTTGACGTAGTCGGCCCAGCCGTCGCCCGGCAAACGCTCGCCGATGGCCTCGACCAGCACCAGCCGCCCATGCGCGATATCCGGCAGCAGCGGCAGCGGTGCGCCGGCTTCGAGCACCACCCCGCCAGCGTCGGCCGCGAGCACGTACATGCCCAGCCGCGGCGCGTCGCCGATGCGTTCTTCGCGGGCCGGCACCAGCAGCCAGGCGGCAGCATCGCCGGCGGTGACGAAATCCTTGCGGCCGTCCAGACGGCCGTCGCGCAGGCGGGTGGTCATGTCGGCCGGGCGCAACCGCCGGTTTTCCGTGGCGCAGAGTGCGCCGAGCCCCGCCGGTGCGTCCGCCCACAGTGCCCGCAACGCCTGCTGGTAGCCGGCGAGAAAGGCCAGCCCCGGCGTCGCCGCCAACCGGCCACCCAGCAGCGCACCGGCGAAGGGTTCGGTGCCAGCCGTACGCTGCTGCACCGCGGCGTACCAGTCTTCCAAACGCCCGTCTGCCGGCAGCCGCGCCAGCGGCCCCAGCCATTCATGCCAAGCCATATTGCCTCCCGAACCGCCGCTACGGGCGTCACCCAACCATCACCGATCCGTCACAGGCGTGACACGCCAGCTACCTAGCCTGACCCGGCCATCAGATCGACCGAGCGCAACCATAACAACCAGGCGCCGCCGATTACCAACCCGCCACAGCCGGGCGGAACAGGAGTAGACAGCATGAACGCCATCGCTCACCCCCGCAGCACCCGTCAACTGCAAGCCGAGCGCCTGGTCGGCACCGCCGCCCTGCGCGAAGCCCAGGCGCTGCGCTACCGCGTGTTCAGCAGCGAGTTCGACGCACGCCTGCAAGGCGCCGAGTTCGGTCTGGACATCGATGACTACGATGCGCATTGCAGCCACATCGGCGTGCGCGATCTGTCCAGCGGCGCGCTGGTGGCCACCACGCGCCTGCTCGATCACCTCACCGCGCGGCGCATCGGCCATTTCTACAGCGAGCAGGAGTTCAGCCTGCACGGGCTGGCAGCGCTGGACGAGCCCGTGCTGGAGATCGGCCGTACCTGCGTCGATTCTGCCTATCGCAACGGCGCCACCATCGCCGTGCTCTGGGGCGAGCTGGCCGAGGTGCTCAACCAGGGCGGCTATCGCTACCTGATGGGCTGCGCCAGCATCTCCATGCGTGATGGCGGCGTGCAGGCGCAGGCGATCATGCAGCGCTTGCGCGAGGGCCATTTGAGCACCGAACTGCTGCGCGCCGAACCGAAGACGCCGCTGCCCGCGCTGGAGCTGGCAGCGAACGTCACCGCGCAGTTACCGCCGCTGCTCAAGGCCTACATGCGCCTGGGCGCGAAGATCTGCGGCGAGCCGTGCTGGGACGCGGACTTCCAGGTGGCAGACGTGTTCATCCTGCTCAAGCGCGACGAGCTCTGCCCGCGCTACGCACGGCATTTCAAGGCGGCGGTGTGATGCGGCGACTGCGCCGCTACCGGCGGCTGGCACGGATCGCCTCGGTGCTGCTGGCGGGTCTGGCGCTCGCCAGCGCCATCGAGCTGGGCCGGCGGCTCGGCCTGCAGACAGCGATGGCACGCAAGCAGCACCTGACCTGCTGGTTCCTCGCCCGTCTGGCGCGGGCGCTGCCGCTGCGCGTGCGGATCATCGGCGAACGTCCGCGCGAGCCGATGCTGTGGGTCGCCAACCACATTTCCTGGAGCGACATTCCGCTGCTCGGCGCCCTGCTGCCGATCTCCTTTCTGGCCAAGGCCGAGGTGCGTCAGTGGCCGGTACTGGGCTGGCTGGCGCAGCAGGCCGGCACGCTGTTCATCCGTCGTGGCGCCGGCGATGCGGGGCGGGTCAGCCGCGAACTGGCCGGGCACCTGCACCAGGGCCGGCATCTGCTGATCTTCCCGGAAGGCACCTCGACCGATGGCAGCACCCTGCGCACCTTCCATTCGCGGCTGTTCGCCTGCGCGGTGGAATGCGGCTGTCCGGTTCAGCCCGTTGCGATCCGCTATCGGCGCGACGGCCAGGCCGATCCGCTGGCGCCGTTCATCGACGACGACGAGCTGCCCGCGCACCTGCTGCGTCTGCTCGACGCCGAGGTGGCGGAGGTGGAAATCTACCTGCTGCCGCCAATTGCCAGCCATGACCGCAGCCCGCGTGAACTGGCACGCCAGGCGCAGCAAGCGATCGCCCTGAGGTTGTTCGGCGACACCCCGCAACTGCAGCGAGCGGCCTAGCGCCGGCGGCCGGCAACTGGTTAAGCTCGACCGATGAACTACCTCGCACACCTGCACCTGGGCGGCGCTCAGCCGGCCGAACTGCTCGGCAGCCTCTATGGCGATTTCGTCAAGGGACCGCTGCAGGGCCGCTGGCCGGCGCAGATTGAAGCGGGCATTCGCTTGCACCGGCAGATCGACGCCTTCACCGACAGCCATCCGCTGGTGCTGCAGGCCAAGGCGCGCTTCCCGGCCGAGCGGCGGCGCTACGCCGGCATCCTGCTGGATCTGTTCTTCGATCACTGCCTGGCAGCCAACTGGCCGGACTATTCCAGCGAGCCGCTGGAGCAGTTCACCCTGCGTGTCTACCGCGTGCTGCAGAACGAACCGCAGCTGCCCGGCAAGCTGGCGTTGATCGCACCGCGCATGGCGGCGCAGGACTGGCTGGGCAGCTACCGCGAGTTCGCCGTGCTGGAACAGGTGCTGGCTGGCATGAGCCGCAGGCTCAGTCGCCCGGAAGGCCTCGCCGGCGGCCTGGAGGAACTGCAGCAGTTGTACGCGCCGCTGCAGGATGACTTTCGCGCCTTCTATCCGCAGTTGTGCGCCTTCGCCCGCCGCGCCGCGGGCTGAGCGCCCGTCTCAGCCGCGCAGGATTTCGGCGAAGCGCGCCAGCCAGGGCTCGGCATCGACTTCCGGCGTGACCGTCTCGCTGCCATCGATCCGCAGCATTTCCTGCACTTCCCGCACGCCCAGCTCGGCGAACAGCTCGCGCACCAGCTCGCCACCGCCGCAGAACGTATCGCCATAGCTGGCGTCACCCAAGGCGATCACCCCGCCGGGCAGTCCGTGCCAGGCCGGGAACTGTTCGCGGATGGCAGAATACAGCGGCACGAAGCTGTCCGGCAGCTCACCCATGCCGGTGGTGGAGGTCACCACCAGCAGCGCTTGCGGCGCGAACTCCAGCACCTGCGGCAGTTGCGCGCGCGGATCGTGCCAGGCATCGAAACCGGCGGCCTTGAGCTGGCGCTCGGCATGACGAGCGACGTCCTCGGCGCTGCCGTAAACGCTGCCGGAAAGGATGGCGACTTTCATGAGGGAATCTCCGCAAATTGAAGCCGGCCATTATGCCGCAAGGCGCTCGCCTGTCGGACATCCCGGGCAGCGAATCGCCAAAATCCGACAACCGTACTGAACTACTCTTGGAAATCACGATCACAGCGCGCAACAAACCGCCCGGCACGGATCGCCGTGCCGCGGTCGTCGGCGCCCGCCGCGCCGACTCCTCGAGGAAGTGACATGGCCGAACGGACAGTCCTGACCAGCGATGAGCTGGCCTTCATCAACAAGCTCATGCATCGCGCGGCCAATGGCCATGGCGAGCGCACCGCCGGCTTTCGCCTCGATGGCGGACCGCAGTCCAACGAGCTGCTGCTGGCGCTGGCGACCCACGCGGAGCTTTCGCTCGAAGCGAAAACCGCCGAGTTCCGCATGAGCTTCCCGGTGCAGATCAAGGAGGACGAATTTCACAGCCTGCATCTGCATCTGGCGCCGCCGGTCATCTTCGAGCGCGGCCCGATCAACCGGGCCTGGCGCCTGCACCTCGAACAGCCGCTGGCGCTGCTCAAGCGCGACGGCGAGGCGAGTCCGCTGCGCGTCTGCGAGCTGTCCTCGCACGGGCTGCTGGTCAAGGCCGGCCGCGGGCGCAAGCCCCCCAAACACTTCCATCTGTGCCTGGCGCTGCCCGACGACGCGCCGCTGGAAGTCGAAGCGCACCGGGTACGCGAGATCGACGACGACCTGGCGGCCTATGAGGTGGAGTTCAACGGCGAGCAGGATGCCGAACGCATCCGCAGCTTCCTCTACCGCCAGCATCGGCGCCTGCATCCCGAGTCGTCCGCCGATCTGGTGTAAGCTGGCCGGCCAGCGCTGCGCACCGGCATGACGACAGCGCCTGACCGACCGAGGCGCCCGATGAGCCAATCCCCGCTTCCCATCCTGATCACCGGCGCCGGCCAGCGAATCGGCCTGCATTGCGCCGAGCGCCTGCTCGACGACGGCCACTCCGTCATCATCAGCTACCGCCGCGAACGCGAAGGCGTGGCGCATCTGCGCAGCCGCGGAGCGATCACGCTGGCGGCCGATTTCGCCGATGCGGCCGGCATTCAGGCCTTCATCGAAACACTCAAGGCGCACACCGACGGCCTGCGTGCCATCGTGCACAACGCTTCGGAATGGCACAGCGAAACGTCCGGCCAGGAAGCCGAGCTGTTCCAGCGCATGTTCAGCGTGCACATGCTCGCGCCATACCTGATCAACCTGCACGGCGCCGCGCTGCTACGTCACGGCGGCGCCGCGGACATCGTGCACATCGGCGACGACGTCACCCGCCGCGGCAGCAGCAAGCACATCGCCTACGCGGCCAGCAAGGCCGGCCTGGACAATCTAACGCTGTCGTTCGCCGCCAGCCTGGCGCCGCAGATCAAGGTCAACGGCATCGCTCCGGCGCTGATCCAGTTCAATCCCGACGATGACGAGGCCTACCGGCGCAAGGCCCTGGCCAAATCGGCGCTGGGCATCGAGCCCGGCGCCGAGGTGATCTACCAGAGTCTGCGCTATCTGCTCGACAATCCCTACGTCACCGGCACCATCCTCACGGTGAACGGCGGCCGCCACCTGATCTGACCCGCCCACAAGGAGACCCCATGCCCAGACTGGAACCCTCGATGGCACGCATCCGCGTCAAAGACCTGCGCCTGCGCACGTTCATCGGCATCAAGGAAGAGGAGATCCTCAACAAGCAGGACGTGCTGATCAACCTGACCATGCTCTACCCCGCCGCCGATGCGGTGCGTGACAACGTCATCGACCACGCGCTGAACTACCGCACCATCACCAAGGCGATCATCCGTCACGTCGAGGACAACCGCTTCGCTCTGCTGGAACGCCTCACCCAGGAAATCCTCGACCTGATCATGCAGCACCCGCAGGTGCGCTATGCCGAGGTGGAAGTCGACAAGCCCCACGCGCTGCGCTTCGCCGAGTCCGTCTCGATCACCCTGGCCGCGCACCGCGACTGAAGCGCGACGGCTCAGCGCCTCGCGTAGCCGGCACTGGCGAGGCTGGTCGCTGCCCAACACCGAGGTTATGATCCGGCCCACCTCAGCCAACGCCGAGAAGCAGACATGAACGAGCAAGAACGCACCGAACTGGAAGCCGCCGCCTTCCGCCGCCTGGTCCAGCACCTGCGCAGCCGCCCGGACGTGCAGAACATCGACCTGATGAACCTCGCCGGCTTCTGCCGCAATTGCCTGTCCAAGTGGTACAAGGCCGCCGCCGACGACCTCGACGTCGCCGTCAGCGTCGACGAGGCGCGCGAAGAGGTGTACGGCATGCCCTACGCCGAATGGAAGAAGCGCTACCAGAAGGAAGCGACGTCCGAGCAACAGGCCGCCTTCGACAAGGGCCAGAAGCCATGAGCAGCCTCAAGGACTTTCGCGCCAGCCTGCGCAACCGCAACCACCCGTTCAGCGCCACGCTGGCGTTCATCGCTGAGCACTACGACTACCAGCCGAGCCGCTTCATCAACGGTGGCGTGGAAAACGCCGCGGGGGAGAACGAGGGTTCCTGCAAGACGCTGGGCCTCGCGCTGCTGGAAGGCTTCTCCACCGAGGAAGCGCTGCTGGCCTTCGGCGAGCATTACCAGACCGTGCTGGCCTCGCCGACCGGCTCCGACCATCGCAACATCCGCGCACTGATGGAAACCGGTCTGCCAGGCGTTCGCTTCGACCGCCAGCCGCTCAGCCGGCGCTGAGCGCCGCGTCGCCAGAAGAAAAAAGGGCCATCCCAAAGCGCTAGGGGAAGGCTGTGAGTGGATGGCCCTTGGGAAAACCGATGGCGCCACTCTAGGCGCCCCGCGCTGCCCGGTAAAATTCAGCGCGTGCATCCTCACTATAGACCTGGCCTATCGCTCGCCCGCGACTTTGCGCCGCCGGGCAAAGCCGGTATGGTCCCGTCGTTTTCCTCTGCTGGAGCTTGCGCATGTCGTTGCCCGCCCTTTCCGGCCCGCAGTACCTTCGTGAAGGCCTGAAACTGGTCCTCAGCCCGGGGTTGCGGCTGTTCGTGCTCCTACCGCTGACCGTCAATGTGCTGCTGTTCGTCGGCCTGATCTGGCTTGCCATGCGACAGTTCGGGCTCTGGGTCGAGGCGTTCATGCCGAGCCTGCCGGACTGGCTGACCTTTCTCGAATATCTGCTCTGGCCGGTGTTCGTCGCGCTGGTCGTGCTGATGGTGTTCTTCACCTTCACCCTGCTCGCCAACGTCATCGCCGCGCCGTTCAACGGCTTCCTCGCGGAGAAGGTCGAGGTGGTGGCGCGCGGCGAGGATACGGCGCCCCCCTTCAGCTGGGCCGAACTGCTGGCCATGCTGCCGCGCACCCTGGCCCGCGAAGCGCGCAAGCTGGCCTATTTTGCGCCACGCGCACTGGCGCTGCTGGTGCTGTCGTTCATTCCGGTGCTGAACATCGTCGCCGCGCCGTTGTGGTTGCTGTTCGGCGTCTGGATGATGGCGGTGCAGTACATCGACTATCCGGCGGACAACAACCGGGTGAGCTGGGCGGAGATGCTGACCTGGCTGCGCCAGCGCCGCTGGCAGAGCCTGAGCTTCGGCGCGGTGACCTATGCGGCGCTGCTGGTGCCCGGCCTGAACCTGCTGATCATGCCGGCCGCGGTCGCCGGGGCGACGCTGCTGTGGGTCCGCGAGGGTGGCCAAAGTCACGCGTTGGTCAAACGCCCGACCTAGCGCCGGGCGAAAAAGAAAAAGGCCGCAACGCCGCAAGCGTTCCGGCCTTTTTGCATAGCGACGAATGCGTCAGGCGAGCGTCTTCAGCGCCTCGCGGCTGAATGGCAGCACGTCCTGCATCCGCCCTTCGCGCACCTTCTGCGCCCAGTCCGGATCGACCAGCAGCGCACGTCCCACCGCGACCAGATCGAATTCCTGCCGGTTCAGACGCTCCAGCAGACCTTCGATGTTCGCCGGCTGGGCGACCTTGTCGGTCTTGACCATGTACTGCAGAAACTCGTCGTCCAGGCCGACGCTGCCCACGGTGATGGTCGGCTTGCCGGTCAGCTGGCGCGTCCAGCCGGCGAGGTTCAGCGGCGAGCCCTCGAACTCCGGCTCCCAGAAACGCCGCGTCGAGCAATGGAAAATATCCACACCCGCCGCCGACAGCGGCGCGAGGAATTCGCCCAGCTCGTCGGGGGTCTGCACCAGCCGTGCGCTGTAGTCCTGCTGCTTCCACTGCGAGAAGCGGAAGATGATCGGGAAGTCCGGCCCTACAGCCGCGCGTACCGCCTGGATCAGTTCGATGGCGAAGCGCGAACGGTTGGCCAGGCTGCCGCCATATTCGTCGATACGCTGGTTGCTGCCGGCCCAGAAGAACTGGTCGATCAGATAACCGTGAGCGCCGTGGATCTCCACACCGTCCATGCCGATCGCCTGAGCATCGCGGGCGGCCTGGGCAAACGCGGCGATGACGTCCTGAATATCCTGCTTGGTCATGCCGTGCACGACGACCTGGCCGTCCTTGAGCTTTTCCATCGGGCCGTACCCCGGCACGCTCGCCTCCGGCTCGGTGCCGATGCGGCGCACGTTGCCGACGTGCCAGAGCTGCGGAACGATGCGTCCACCGGCGGTGTGCACGGCGTCGACCACCTGCTTCCAGCCGGCCAGTGCATCGGCGCCATAGAACCGCGGAACCTGCGGATAGCCGTTGGCGGCCGCGTGTCCGACCGTGGTGCCCTCGGTGATGATCAGCCCCACCCCGGATGCCGCCCGCCGCCGGTAGTACTCGACCACATCGGCGGTCGGCACGCCGTTGGGCGAAAACGAGCGGGTCATCGGCGCCATCACCACGCGGGTCGGCAGGTGCAGCGAACCCAGCTCGAACGGCTGGAACAAGGCATTTACGGTAGCGGTCATGCGACTCTCCTGTTGTGTGTGTTGCGACGGTGCGGGGCGCAGGCTCATTGGCACTCCAGCAGCCGCGCCAGCTGATCGAGAAAACGCTGCAGCGGCGTCACGCTGCCGCTGACCTTCATACGCAGCAGCGCGCCTTCCCACGCGTTGCCGATGAATTCGGCGATGGCGGCGCAATCGCTGTCGGCGGCTATTTCGCCCTGACGGCGCGCCTGTTCCAGGCAGTCGGCCAGCAGCTCGACCGACTGCCCGAGAATCGCCAATACCTTCTGACCGATGGGCGGACACAGCTCGGCCATCTCGAAACTCAGGCTGCCGATGAAGCAGTGGTACTCGGGCTTTTCCTGGCGCGAGAAGTGCGCGGTCAGCTCGCGGTAATAGGCGAGAATGCGCTGGCAAGGGGTGCCGGGCGCCTCGTTGAGCGCCACCCGGTAACGTTCGAGGCGCGGGCAATACAACGCCTCGAGCGCTTGCAGGGCGAAGTCTTCCTTGCTGGCGAAGTAGTGATAGAACGAGCCCTTCGGTACGCCCGCGGCCTGCACGATCTCCTGCACGCCGGTGCCGTGATAGCCGCGACGAATCATCACCTGGGCACCCCTGGCGAGGATCAATGCGTGCTTGTCGTTGCGGGTTTGAGCGGTCATGCGGCGAGGATATGACCGGTCGTCTCGCCAGCCTAGGATCATCACCCGGGCTTATCGGCCGCGATGTTTTACGATGGCGCTACCGACCTGCCCGGCGAGCGCGCAACCCCGGCGCCCGTTGCAGGCGCCGGGGTGTTGGGGATCAGGGCAGCGCCGCCTCGATCGCCTGGATCAGCGCCGGATCGTCCGGACTGGTGCGTGGCGAGAAACGCGCCAGCACGCGGCCGTCGCGGTCGACCAGGAATTTTTCGAAGTTCCAGCTGATGTCGCCGGGAAAATCCGCCCCCTCGCCTGCCAGCAGGCGGTACAGCGGATGACGCTGCGGCCCGTTGACGTCGAGCTTGCCGGTCAGCGGGAAGCTGACGCCGTAATTGAGGCTGCAGAACGCACGAATCTCTTCGTCGCTGCCCGGCTCCTGCGCGGCGAACTGGTTGCACGGCACGCCGAGCACGCTGAAGCCACGCTCGCGATACTGCTGGTGCAGTCGCTCGAGGCCCGCGTACTGGGGCGTCAAACCGCATTGCGAGGCAACGTTGACCACCAGCGTGAGCTTGTCGCCGAACGACGCCAGCGGCAGCTCCTGACCACCCAGCCCCGGCAGGACCAATTGATGAAATGCGCTCATGTCTTCCCTCCAGACAAAAAAAACGCCCCGGCCGCGACCGGAGCGCCTTCTACACGATCAGCTCGACCTGGCGCGGTCTCGAATGACCGGCGCCGCGGGCGTGCCGATCAGTGGTGATGACCGCCTTCGCCATGCACATGGCCGTGGGCCACTTCTTCTTCGCTGGCGTCGCGGACGCTGACGATCTTGACGTCGAAGCTCAGACGCTGGCCAGCCAGCGGATGGTTGCCGTCGACGATCACGTCATCACCCTCGACGTCACGGATGGTGACGATCTGCATGCCGCCATCCGGGCCGGAGGCATGGAACTGCATGCCGACTTCCAGCTCGTCGACGCCTTCGAACATGGCACGGTTCAGCGTGGCGACCAGTTCCGGGCTGTACTCGCCATAGGCGTCCTGCGGTTCGATGGTGACCTGAATCTGATCGCCGCCCTGCTTGCCTTCCAGCGCCTTTTCAAGGCCAGGAATGATGTTGCCTGCACCGTGCAGGTAGACCAGCGGCGCGCCGCCGGCGGAGCTGTCGATCACCTCACCGGCGTCGTTGGTGAGGGTGTAGTCGATTGAGACAGCCTTGTTAGCGGCGATCAGCATGGGCTCAAACCTTTGCTTGGGGAAATGGACGACACAGTCTAACCGCGCGCCAGGCCGAATGTGAACCGAAGGCCGAGCAACGGACAGCGTGGTTCCCGATGAGCAAATCGTGTAGTGCCATCGACAGCCCGACTACAACCTTTGGATGGCATCGCTTTTACTATGGTTATGCAAGAATCCGGCTGCCTGAGATTCTTTTGTCACTTCATATCAATAACTTTCAGTGAATCAAGGAGCACCGATGCCGGCTCGTAACATCCTGGTGATCAACTGTGGCAGCTCGTCGATCAAGTTCGCCCTGGTCAACGAAGCGCAAGCTACCTTCCCGCTGCAAGGTCTCGCCGAATGCATCGGTACCGCAGAGGCTGTCATCCACTTCGAGAGCGCTGCCGGCAAGGAAAGCGTCAAGGTGCCGAACGCCGACCACCAGGCCGCGCTCGCGCAGATCCTGCCGCGCGTCGAAGACGCCGCCGGCGGTCATCTGGACGGCATCGGCCACCGCGTGGTGCACGGCGGCGAGAAGTTCTTCGCCTCCACTCTGCTCACCGACGAAACCCTGGCCAGCATCGAAGCCAACATCCAGCTGGCACCGCTGCACAACCCGGCCAACCTGAGCGGCATCCACGCAGCCATCAACCTGTTCCCCGAACTGCCGCAGGTCGGCGTGTTCGACACCGCGTTCCACCAGACGATGCCGCCGCATGCCTATCGCTATGCGATCCCGAGCTTCCTCTATGAGGAGCACGGCGTGCGTCGCTACGGCTTCCACGGCACCAGCCTGCGCTTCGTCAGCCGACGCGCCGCCGAAATGACCGGCCTGCCGGTGGAGAATAGCGGCTGGCTGGTCGCTCACCTGGGCAATGGCTGCTCCACCTGTGCGGTGCAGAACGGCGAGAGCCGCGACACCAGCATGGGCCTGACCCCGCTGGAAGGCCTGGTGATGGGCACCCGCAGCGGCGATGTCGATCCGAGCCTGCACTATTTCCTCAACCGCACCCTCGGCTGGGATCTGGCCAAGATCGACAACCTGCTGAACAAGGAAAGCGGCCTGAAGGGCCTGTCCGGCCTGTCCAACGACATGCGCACCCTCGCCGACGCCCGCAATGCCGGTCATCCGGGCGCCGTGCTGGCGTTCGAGGTGTTCTGCTATCGCCTGGCCAAGTCGCTGGCAGCCATGTCCTGCGGCCTGGATAGCCTGGACGGCCTGGTATTCACCGGCGGCATCGGCGAAAACTCCGCTGCCGTGCGCGAACGCACCCTCCAGCACCTCAAGCTGCTCGGCTTCAAGCTTGACGACGCGGCCAACGCCCGCTGCACCCGCGGTGTGTCCGGCGAGATCCAGGCCGAAGGCAGCCGCCGCGTCCTGGTGGTGCCGACCAACGAAGAGCGCCAGATCGCTCTGGACACCCTTGCGCTGCTCGACGCCTGATTCGCCCCCGACAGGCGGGATGCCTGTCTCGCAGGCCCGGAGACCGAAAGGTCGCCGGGCCTTCGCTCGTCCCGCCTGCGGCCCCGCATTCTGCAGCCAGAGCTCCCCGCTCCCCTGAAGGAGAACCCATGCACACTCTGTTTCTAGCCCCAACCGGTTTCGGCGGCGGTCTGAACTCCATCAGCCTCGGCCTGATTCGCACGCTCGAAGGCGCCGGCCTGAAGGTCGGTTTCTTCAAACCGATCGCACAACCCTTCCCGGTCGACCAGGGCCGTGAGCGCTCCTGCATCCTCGTCGAAAAGACCCTCAACCTGCCCTCGCCCGAACCGCTGGCGCTGGAACAGGTCGAGCGCCAGCTGGCCGACGGCGAGCTGGACCTGATGCTCGAGGAAGTGGTCAGCCGCTTCCAGCAGGCCGCTGCCGGCAAGGACGTGGTCATCGTCGAAGGCATGGTGCCGACCACCAGCTCCGACTACACCTCGCGCATCAACACCCAGCTGGCCAAGAGCCTGGACGCCGAGATCATCCTGATCGCCGCCCAGGGCAAGGACAGCATCAAGCGCATGGCCGAGCGCATCGAGATCCAGGCGCAGCAATTCGGCGGCGCCAAGGACCCGAAGGTGCTCGGCGTGATCCTCAACAAGGTCAAGAGCGAGGACGGCGTGCCGGCCTTCGTCGAGCGCCTCAAGGAACATCTGCCGCTGCTCGGCAGCTCCGACTTCCAGCTGCTCGGCGCTATTCCCTTCGCCGAAGAACTCAACGCGCTGCGTACCCGTGACATCGTCGAACTGCTCGGTGCGCAGGTGCTCAACGCCGGCGAAGCTGATCAGCGCCGCGTCGGCAAGATCGTGCTGTGCGCCCGCGCCGTGCCGAACACCGTGCAGCTGCTGCGCTCCGGCGTACTGGTGGTGACGCCCGGCGACCGCGACGACATCATCCTCGCCGCCAGCCTGGCCTCGCTCAACGGCGAGAAGCTCGCCGGCCTGCTGCTGACCGGCGACTTCACGCCGGACCCGCGCATTCTCGAACTGTGCAAGACCGCACTGGCCGGTGGCCTGCCGGTGATGATGGTGAGCACCAACTCCTATGACACGGCCAACAACCTGTTCGGCCTGAACAAGGAAACCCCGTCGGACGACATCGAGCGCGCCAGCCTGGTCACCGATTACATCGCCAAGCACCTGCACCCCGAATTCCTGCACACCCGCTGCAGCGTCCCGCGTGCCGAGCCGCGTCTGTCGCCGGCTGCGTTTCGCTATCAACTGGTCAAGCGTGCGCAAGACGCGAACAAGCGCATCGTCCTGCCGGAAGGCAACGAGCCGCGCACCATTCGCGCCGCGGCCATCTGTCAGGAGCGCGGCATCGCCCGCTGTGTGCTGCTGGCCAAGCCGGCCGAAGTCGAGCAGGTCGCCCACGAGCAGGGCATCAACCTGCCTGCCAGCCTGGAAATCCTCGATCCGGATCTGATCGCCAACCGCTACGTCGAGCCGATGTGCGAAATGCGCAAGGCCAAGGGCCTGACGCCCGAAGATGCGCGCGAGCAGCTCAAGGACACCGTCGTACTCGGCACCATGATGCTGGCGCTGGATGAGGTGGACGGCCTGGTTTCCGGCGCCGTGCACACCACAGCCAACACCATCCGCCCGGCCCTGCAGCTGATCAAGACCGCGCCGGGCTACAGCCTGGTGTCCTCGGTGTTCTTCATGCTGCTGCCGGATCAGGTGCTGGTCTATGGCGACTGCGCGGTGAACCCGAATCCGAGCGCCACCGAACTGGCCGAGATCGCCCTGCAAAGTGCCGAATCGGCCGCCGCCCTCGGCGTGCCGCAGCGCGTGGCGATGATCAGCTACTCCACCGGCAGCTCCGGCAGTGGTGCCGAGGTGGAGAAGGTCGCCGAAGCCACCCGCATCGCCCAACAGCGCGCACCGCAGCTGCCGATCGACGGCCCGCTGCAGTACGACGCCGCCTCGGTACTCAGCGTCGGCAAGCAGAAGGCGCCGGACAGCAAGGTCGCCGGCCAGGCCACCGTGTTCATCTTCCCCGACCTGAACACCGGCAACACCACCTACAAGGCTGTGCAGCGCAACGCCAACTGCCTCAGCGTCGGCCCGATGCTGCAGGGCCTGGCCAAGCCGGTGAACGACCTGTCGCGCGGCGCGCTGGTCGAGGACATCGTCTTCACCATCGCCCTCACCGCACTGCAGGCGGCCAACCGGAAAGCCTGACGTCCGCGCCCCAAAAAGCCCGCCCGCGCCTCGCGCGGGCGGGCTTTTTACTGTCACTTCAGATAGTTACAGATGCCTGCATAATCGCTACTCTTGGCGACTCGACTCAGCCGTATCGATGAGCCAGCCATGCTTAGCTTTCTTCCCGCGCCGCTGCGCGGCGTACTTTCCGCGCTTATCCTCGCGCTCAATACCCTGTTCTGGTGCTGGCCACTGTTCGCCCTCGCCCTGCTCAAGCTGGTGCTGCCCTTCGCGCCGATCCAGCGCACGCTGCGCTACGGCATGCACTGGATCGCTGAATCCTGGATGTCGGTGAACAGCTTCTGGATGAACCTGGCGCGGACCATCGACTGGAATGTCCAAGGCCGCGAGCTGGTCGACATGCACCATTCGTATCTGGTCACCAGCAACCATCAGAGCTGGGCCGACATTCTGGTGCTGCAGTACCAGCTCAGCCGCCGCATGCCGATCCTCAAGTTCTTCCTCAAGCAGGAATTGATCTGGGTGCCGGTCATCGGTCTGTGCTGGTGGGCGCTGGAGTTCCCCTTCATGAAGCGCTTCAGCAAGGAATACCTGGCCAAGCACCCGGAAAAACGCGGCGAGGACCTCGCCACCACCCGCCGCGCCTGCGAGCGCTACCGCACCAATCCGGTGTCGGTGTTCAACTTCCTCGAAGGCACGCGTTTCACACCCGCCAAGCACGACCAGCAGGACTCGCCGTTCCGCCACCTGCTCAAGCCGCGCGCTGGCGGCATCGCCTTCGTGGTCGACGCGATGGGCGAACAGCTGAGCGCACTGATCGACATCACCATCCACTATCCCGACGGTCGCCCCAGCTTCTGGGACCTGCTCGCCGGACGCATCCGCCAGGTGGTGCTGCGCATCGAACGACGGGAGATTCCGGGCGAGTTTCTCGGCCGCAATTACGATCAGGACGAGGCGTATCGGCTGGCGTTCCAGCAGTGGGTCAACCAGTTGTGGACCGCCAAGGATGCCCAGCTGGCCAGCCTGCACGCGCAATTCCCGCCGCGCTGAGGCGGTCTCAGCACGACTCCCAGCTCACCCGCGCCGGAAAGGCGGTTGCCTGTGCCGGGGCGACCGCCGGCGAGACCAGGAAACCCTGCATCACATCGCAGCCATTGGCGAGCAGCCACTCGCGCTGCGCCAGGCTCTCGACGCCTTCGGCAATCACCTCCAGCCCCAGGTTGCGTCCCAGGTCGATGATGGCATTGACCACCGCCGCATCGCGTGGAGAGTCAAGCATGTTGGTGATGAACAAGCGATCGATCTTCAGCGTGTCCAGCTCGAAGTGGCGCAGGTAGGCCAGTGACGAATAGCCGGTGCCGAAATCGTCGATCGCCACGCGCACCCCCAGCTTGCGCAGGCGCCGCAGCTTGTCGCAGCTCTGCTCCAGATCCTGCATCAACGTGCCTTCGGTGACCTCCAGCTCGAGCTGCGCCGGCAGCAGCTGGTACTCGTCGAGCAGGCGCTGGAGGCTATCCAGCAGGCCGGCGCGGGCAAACTGCACCGGGCTGACGTTGACGCTGAGAATCAGCCCTTCGTCGAGCGCCTGCGGCCACAGGCGATGCTGATTCAGGGCCTCGCGCAGCACCCAGTCGCCGACTCGCTCGATCAGCCGCGTCTCCTCCAGCAGCGGAATGAACACCCCCGGCTCGACCTGCCCGCTCTGCCCGTTGGGCCAGCGCAGCAATGCCTCGAAACCACGCAGCCGGCCGCTCTCGAGCATGATCTGCGGCTGGTAGGCCAGCTCAAAATCGTTGCGTTCGATGGCGCTGCGCAGGTTCTCCTCCATCATCAGGCGGGTGTGGGCGCGGCCGTTCATCTCGTCGGAGAAGAAGCGATACTGTCGGCGCCCGGCACGCTTGGCCTCGTACATGGCCATGTCCGCCGAGCGCAGCAGCTCGTCGACGCTCTGCCCGCTGTCGGGAAAATGCGCGATGCCGATGCTCGCGCCCAGGGTGACCTCGGTGCCTTCGACACGGTGACGCACCGAGATCAGCTCGATGAGCTTCTCCGCCACGCGCGCCGCATCTTCCGGATGATCGAGCGAGTCCAGCAGCGCGGTGAATTCGTCGCCGCCCATGCGCGCGATGATGTCGTAGGGCCGCATGCAGGTTTCCAACAGCCGCGCCACCTTGCAGAGGATCTCGTCGCCGGCGTCGTGACCGAGTGAATCGTTGATGCGCTTGAAGCCGTCCAGGTCGATGTACAGGATCGCCATGCGCTTGCCGTTGCGGTCGACCCGCGCCAGCGCCGACTCCAGCGCCTGGTGGAAACCGCGGCGATTGAGCAGCCCGGTCAGCGAGTCGGTCACCGCCTGGGTCTCCAGCTGCACGTGCAGGTTGCGAACCACCGACATATCCAGCGCAATGACCACCATCGAGCGTTGCTGGCGTGGCAACGGCGAGCTGGACAGCGCCACCGGCAGCGTCGAGCCGTCGCTCTTGTAGAGCTGCGCCTCGTGCAGACGGTAGGTCGCGCCGTTGCGCCAGTGCTCGTAGAACTCCGACTCGCGCCACGGCACGCCCACCTCGGGCACCGCCAGATGCGCCAGCAGCGCGGTGCCCTGCAGGTCCTCCACGCGGGCGTGCAGCATCTCGGCGATGGCCGGATTGGCGAACGTGACATAGCCGTCCTCACCCACCACCAGGATGCCCTCGGCGGCGTTGCTCAGCACCGAGGCGTTGAAGGCCCGGGCACTGTCGAGCTGCTGGGAAAGCAACTGCAGGTCGCGACGGTTGTGTTCGTGTGCCAGCAGCGTGTTGATCTTGTGCTTGAGCACCTGTGGATCGAACGGTTTGAGAATGAAATCCACCGCGCCGCTGGCGTAGCCGCGCAGCACCGACTCGCGGGTGTGCGCGATGGCCGAAACGAAAATGATCGGCGTGTAGCGCGTATGCGGGCTGCCGCGCATCAGCCGGGCGACCTCGAAGCCATCCATGCCGGGCATTTGCACGTCCAGCAGGACCAGCTCGACGTCCAGTTCGAGCAGCGCCTTGAGCGCCGCCTCGCCGGAATTGACGCTGTGCACCTGCCAGTCGCCGTCGCCGAGCAGGGCCTCCATCGCGACCAGATTGGCCTCGCGATCATCCACCACCAGCAGCGTGCGGCTGCGCGGCTGCGTTCTAAGCTGCGCTCGGCCCATAGAAGCCCTCCCGCATCGCTGTGCGCACGTGCACGCGGGCACCCTCGCGCGTCACGGCGCCGTACCTGTTTGCGGCCAATCCAGCGTCTACTCCCACCGCTCCCCTACTCCTCTTCAGCCTTGCCCTGCTCCGCCTGCAGGCCCAGCCAGTGCTGCAACAGCGTCGCCAACGCGGCGCGCTCCACGGGTTTGGCCAGCACATCATCGGCGCCGAGCGCCAGACAGCGCTGGCGCTGCTCCTCGCCGGCATCCTCGACCAGGGCGATGATCGGCACCTGGCAGCCGTGTTCGCCCTTGAGCGCGGCGGGCAACATCACACCTTCTGCGTCCGCTCGGCTCATGTCCAGCAGCACCAGATCGAAGGCACCCTCGGCAAACCGTGCCAGCGCCGACTCGGCACTGGTCACCGGCTCAACCTGCAGGCCCAGCTGATCGAGATCGGCACTGAGCGAATAGATCAGCCGCACGTCGTCGCCGACCAGCAGCACCTGACGACCCAGTTCCGGGCGCGGAGTCTGGTGCATCGTCTCGGACCTCTCCGTCGCCGAGGCCTGGCGCACCAACTCGCCGATGCGCTCGGGGCTGTCGGATTTCGCCAGCAGCACCGCCGAATAGCGCCGCAGACGCTGTAGCTGCTCATCGTCCAGCGGTGCCTGGCTGCTCACCAGCACCAGCATGCCCTGCAGCGGCCGCAGGCGCTCGAGCGCCTCGAGCAGCTCCAGGCCGTTGCCATCGGCCAGATCGAAATCGATAGCCAGCGCACTGAACGCCTGCTCGGCGAACGCCAGGCGCGCCGACTCACTGTGCCCGGTGGCCGTCACGCTGTAGCCCAGCGTCTCGAAACAGTCGCGAATCTCCCGTCGCCGCTGCGGATCGCCTTCGACCAGCAGCAGGCGCAGCGGGTTGTGGCCCTGGCGGCGCAGCTCGATGAACAGTTGTTCGAGCGTCACCCGGTCGACCGGCTTGGTCAGGTAGCGCGCGTCATCGTCGTGCCAGTCGCCCGGTTGCGGCACGCTGGAAATGATCGCGACCGGCAATCCCTGCAAACGCTCGTCGGCGCGCAGCTCGCGATAGACCTGCCAGCCGCTGATATCCGGCAGCAGGATGTCGAGAATCACCGCTGCGAAACGCCGTTCGCGCAGCATCGCCAGTCCTTCGTTGCCGGTGGCGCAGCGCGTACTGACGAAGCCGTGGCTCTGGCCGACTTCATCGAGCAGCGCGGCAAACACGCCATCGCCCTCGACAATCAGCAGGCTCGGCTCGTCGCCGCGTGGCCGCTCGGTGCCCGGCAGCGCCAGGCGACGCTCCGGCAGCGGCAGCTCGACGGTGAAGCGCGAACCCTGTCCCGGCTCGCTCTGCAGCTCGATCCGGCCACCCAGTACGGTCACCAGCTGCTGGGTGATCGCCAGCCCCAGGCCGGTACCCCCGTAGTGCCGGCTGATCGAGCCATCGATCTGCTGGAAGGCCTGGAAGATCCGCTCATGTTGGTCCCGGGCGATGCCGATGCCGGTGTCGCGCACCTCGATCTGCAACGTATCGCCACCACTCGCGCCGCCCTGCGCAAGGCAACGCACCAGCACCTGCACCTCGCCGTGCTCGGTGAACTTCAGCGCATTGGTCAGCAGGTTATGCAGTATCTGCCGCAGGCGCAGGCGGTCGCTTTCCAGCCGCTCGGGAACGTTGGACGCCACTTCCAGCGTCAGCTTCAGGCCCTTCTGCTGCGCCATCGGCGCCAGCGCCGCCTCGGTCTCGGCCAACAGGTCGCGCAGATTCAACGGCTCGAGCTTGAGCTGCAGGTGCCCGGCCTCGATCTTGGCCAGGTCGAGCACGTCGTTAATCAGCTGCAGCAGATCGTGGCCGGCGCGGTAGATGATGTCGGCATGCCGTACCTGCTTGTCGGTGAGGTTGCCGGCGCCGTTCTGACGCAGCTGGTCGCTGAGGATCAGGATGCTGTTGAGCGGCGTGCGCAGCTCATGGGACATGTTGGCGAGGAATTCCGACTTGTAGCGATTGGCGACCACCAGCTGGTCGGCCTGGTCACGCAGGCGGCGCTCGGCCGCCTTGCGATGGCTGATGTCGATGATCACCGCCTGCACCAATTGCTCGTCGCCGCTGCGCAGCGGCGACAGGCCGATCTCCACCGGCACCTGGCTGCCGTCGCGATGGCGGCCGAACAACTCGCGGTTGCCGCCCATCCGCCGCGGTTCGGGATGCGCAACATATGCCTGGCGAGCCCCGCGGTGAGCCTCGCGCGCCGCTTCAGGCAACAGCAATTCGACCGGCTGGCCGAGCAGCTGCTCGCGCTCATAGCCGAACAGCAACTCGGTCTGGCGATTGACCATGACAATGCGTCCTTCGCTGTCGACCAGCACGAAGGCATTGGGCGACGCCTCGACCACGTTGCGGAATCGCTCTTCGTCGCGCTTGCGCGCCTGCAGGTCGAGCAGGTTGAGCACGTAGTAGCGCGCCTCGTCATGGTTGAAACTGGTCAGGCTGAGCGCAACCGGCACCGGGTTGGCGTCCTCGCGCAGCGCCTGGGTTTCCTGCTGATGGAGCCCGCTGCGTTGGGCCAGCGAATCGCCGCCCAGCAGGAACGGCAGGTAGCGGCTGACCCGCTCGCCGGCCAGCAGCCCGGCGTTAGAGCCGAGCAGGCTGGCGGCGCTCTGGTTGGCCAGCTCGATACGTCCGGCGGCATTGCACAGCAGGGTGGCCACCGGCAGTTGCTCGATGAGCTGGCGAAAGCGCGCCTCGCGTTCCTGCGCCTGCACGCTCAACCGCTGGCTGGCCCGCAACGCGCGCTCGCGCAGATAGAGATAGCCGCCGATCAGCAGCGAGAACAGCGCAGCCGCGAGCAGCGGCGACACCAGATCGAACGTGCGATTGCTGTGGCGCAGCACCGCTTCGTACTCGGGCGTGCTCGCCACCTTCAGCTGCCAGCTGCGGCCATACATGTAGATGTTGCGCGTGCGCTGGAAGCCGGCCTCCTCATTGGCCGGCCGACGCCCGGCGAGCAACGGCACGTCGGGTGCAGCGGCGTCCCGTAGCTGCAGTTGCAGCGCGCTGCTGCGCGAACCGAGGATGCCTTCCATCAGGTCGGTCAACCGGAAGGCGCCATGCAAGGTACCGACAAAGGCGCTGCGTCGCTCCTCCTCGGTAGTGGTCGGCGCGTTGGTACGGTACAGCGGCAGGTAGAGCAGCACGCCGGTCTGCACGTTCTGCTCGGTTTCCTGCTTGAGCCGCAACGGCCCGGTCAGGACCGGATTGCCGCTATCTCGCGCCGCCGCAGCGGCCTCGCGCCGGAACGTCTCGCTGAACAGATCGAACCCCAACACCCGACGGTTGCGCCAGTCGACGGGATGGATGTAGTCGACGATCAAGTATTCGTCGCGCACGCCGGGTGGATACATGCGAAAGCGCTCGCGCCCGGATTTGCGGATCGCCTGCAGTTGCGCTTCGACCGTCTGGCTGGTGGCATAGCGCGCCAGCGCCACCGCTTGGATGCCCGGGTAGAAATCCTGCAGCTGCAGCTGATCGGCCGCGCGCATCCAATCGTCCAGGGAAACGCTGTCGCTACCCGCGACCAGACCGGCCACGCCGCGCAGGACCATTTCATAGGCACGCATGCGCTCGCGCAGCGTGTGCTCGATGTCATCGACGGCAAAGGTGAAGCGCTGTTCCTGCTCGATGCGGTTGCGCGTTTCCTGAGCATGCCATTGCCAGCCGATCCATCCACCAAGCCCCGCCATCAACGCCAGCGTGACGAACAATGGCAGCCAAGGCTTGCGGGAATGGAGAGCGGGACGATCATCCATTCGACCTCCTCTGCGCCATTACTGGCGTGCTTCAAGTGCTTGAGAGTCACGAAGCGGACAGAGGTTCCGTGCGACGAACGGCGGGAGAATTCCATGACGCCGGCTTTCCGGCAGTGGCGGAGCCGTTGCGGCTCCGCCGGATGTTGCGGGCGTTACAGCGGACGCAGATTGATCTCGACGCGGCGGTTCTGCGCGCGGCCGGCGGCCGTGTCGTTGCTGGCGACCGGCTGGCTCGGGCCGACACCCGAGGCGGAGATGCGCGAGGACGGCACGCCGTTGCTGATCAGGTAGGACGCCACGCTCTGCGCGCGACGGTTGGACAGGTCCTGATTCAGCTGTAGCGAGCCGGTGCTGTCGGTGTGGCCGACGATATCCACACCGTTCTTGTCGAACTCCTTGAACACCTGTACCAGCGAATTCAGCGTCGGATAGAAGTTGCTGGCGATGTCCGCCGAGCTGCTGGCGAAGGTGATGTTGCCCGGCATGATCAGGGTCAGGTTGTCGCCCTCACGCTGCACCTGCACGCCGGTGCCCTGCAGCGTCTGGCGCAGCTTGGCTTCCTGGGTGTCGACGTAATAGCCATAGCCACCACCGGCCGCGCCACCGACTGCCGCACCGATCAGCGCGCCCTTGGCACGGTCCTTCTTGCTGGAAGTCGCCGCACCGATCACCGCGCCGCTGACCGCCCCGATGCCGCCATAGATACCCGCCTTGCCGGCTTCGCGTTCACCGGTGTAAGGGTTGGTGGTGCAACCGACCAGCAGGGCAACGGCCACCGCAGCGGCAGTCAAGTTCAGCTTTTTCATATGGACTTCCTTCGTTTCGTCAGTGACCAGGGCGCGCAGCGTGCCGGCGCGCCCCGAACGCAGCGCTAGATTAACACCGGCCAACGTCGCAGGACTGCAACCAAGACAGCAGAACCGCGCGGCGTGGGACGCACCGGTTCATGCCTACCGTTGCAGCGCGCGCCCCTGGGCCAGATAGGCGGCGAACTCCGCGTCCGGCACCATGCTGCCACCGGTTCCCCAGACCAGATGCGTCGCCCGCGCCAACCGCGCCGGATCGACGCCGATCCGCTGCAAATAGTCGGGCGCGCGCAGCACGCGCTGCAGGCCCGGCATCCCCGCCAGCGCCGAAGGCTCCAGGCGCACCTGTTCCAGCTCCCAGGCGCTGGCCAACAGGCGCGAGAGCGTCTCATCCGTCACCGTGTAGTAGCCGTCGATCAACCGTTGCATCGCCCTGCCGACGAAACCGGACGGTCGCCCGACCGCCAGCCCATCCGCGGCGGTGACGTTGTCGATGCCGAAATCCTGCACGCAGACCGCATCGTGCAGCCCGCTGTAGACGCCCAGTAGCATGCACGGCGAGTGGGTCGGCTCGGCGAACAGGCAATGCACCGCATCGCCGAAGGCCAGCTTGAGGCCGAAGGCAACCCCACCGGGACCGCCGCCGACGCCGCAGGGCAGATAGACGAACAGTGGGTGTTCGGCATCGACCTGAATGCCGGCCTGCTCGAACTGCCGCGCCAGGCGTTCGGCGGCAACCGCGTAACCGAGAAACAGCTGCGGCGAGTTCTCGTCGTCGACGAAATAGCAGTTCGGATCGCTCGCCGCCTGTTCGCGCCCCTGGGCCACCGCGACGCTGTAGTCCGAGGCGTATTCGACCACCGTCACGCCGCTGGCCCTGAGCCGGTCCTTCTTCCATTGGCGGGCGTCCGCCGACATGTGCACGGTCGCCTGAAAGCCCAGCCGGGCACTGACGATGCCGATCGACAGGCCGAGATTGCCGGTGGACCCGACAGCGATACGGTAGCGGCCGAGGAACGCCCGGGCGGCGTCGCTGGCCAGCGCGGCGTAATCATCGCCGGGACGGATCAGGCCTGCCTGCAGCGCGAGATCTTCGGCGTGCTTGAGCACTTCATGGATACCGCCGCGCGCCTTGATCGAGCCGGAGATGGGCAGCTGGTTGTCCGCCTTCAGCCACAGCGCGCCGCCCGCGGCCACGCCGATCTCGTCCAGCAGCTGACGCCCCAGCGTCGGCAGCGGCACCAGCGGCGATTCGATGATGCCGCCGGCCGCCGCGGTTTCCGGGAAGACCTTGGCCAGATAGGGCGCGAAGCGCTGCAGGCGGGCACTGGCCTCGGCGACGTCATTCGCCGTCAGACCGACATCGGCCAGTGCCGTCGCGGTCGGTGCGATGGCCGGGTTGAACCACGTGGTTTCGCGCAGGGCCAGCAGCTCGCTGAGCAGCGGATGGCTGGTGCACCAGGCTTCGAGTGTCTTGCCGTGAATCATCGGAGGGCTCCTGTCGACGGTGTGTATCGACCCTAACAGGAGCGACCCATGGACGTCAGCCGCAGTCTCAGAGGCCCGAGATCGCCGCGTGCCCCTCCTCCAGCCAGCGCGCGATATCCACGCGGATACGCTTCTTGTCCAGCTTGCCCACGCTGGTCTTGGGGATCTCGCCGACCACCGCGATTTGCTGCGGCACTGCCCACTTGTTGATATGCCCCTGCGCCACGGCGGGCTCGAGGAATGTCTTCAACGCCTGGGCGCTCAGCGTGTGTCCTTCGCGGAGCACCAGCAAGGCGAACGGCCGCTCGCCCCAGCGCTCGTCCGGCACGCCCACCACCGCCACCTCGCGGACCGCCGCGTGCTGGCTGATCAGTCCTTCGAGCGCCAGCGAGGAAATCCACTCGCCGCCGGTCTTGATCACGTCCTTGAGGCGGTCGCGGATATCGATGTTGCCCATCTCGTCGATCACTGCCACATCGCCGGTGTGCAGCCAGCCGCCCGCCCAGAGTTCCTCGCTCTTCTCCGGCTCGTTGAAATAGCCCTGGGTCAGCCAGGGCGCGCGCAGCACCAGCTCGCCCTGCGACTCGCCGTCGGCAGGCAGGAAGCGACCATCCGGCGTCTGGATCGCGGCGTCCACCAGCACCACCGGTACGCCGGCCTTGAGCTGATAGGCGATACGGGTCTCGTCATCGGCGGCGAGCAGCTCGTCGTTAATGTGCGCACCGGAAATCAGCGGGCAGGTCTCCGACATGCCGTAGGCGGCGATCAGGTTCATTCCGCGTGCACGGGCCGCATCGTACAGCCCGCGCGTCAGCGCACTGCCGCCGATGGTGATCTTCCAGCCGGCAAAGTCCACGTCCTGCGCGGCCTTGGCGTTGAGCAGCATCTGCACGATGGTCGGCACGCAGTGAGAGAAGGTCACCCGCTCGCGACGCCACAGCTCGATGAGGAAATCCGGGTCGTAGCGCCCCGGATACACCTGCTTGAGCCCGAGCATGGTGGCGACGTACGGCAGGCCCCAGGCGTGCACGTGGAACATCGGCGTGATCGGCATGTAGACGTCGCCGGCACCCATCAGCTGCGGATTTTCGCGACAGCCGACGGTCACCGCCGCCGCCAGCGTATGCAGCACCAGCTGGCGATGGGTGAAATACACGCCCTTCGGATTACCGGTGGTGCCGGTGGTGTAGAAGGTGGTGGCGACCGAATCCTCGTCGAAGTCAGGGAAGTCGTAATGCGGCTCGGCCGCCGCCAGCAGGCTTTCGTACTCGCCCACGCAGTCCGGTAGATCGGTCGCGACGGCCTCGCCGTCGGTGAGCAGCAGGGTCTTCTCCACCGTGCTCAGCTGCCCGGCGATGGCTTGGTAGAGCGGCACGAATTCGCTGTTGACCAGCACGAAGCGATCCTCGGCGTGGTTCATCGTGTAGAGGATCTGGTCTGGCGACAGGCGCACGTTGATGGTGTGTACCACCGCGCCGATCATCGGAATGGCGAACATGCATTCGAGGTAGCGATGGCTGTCCCAGTCCATCACCGCCACCGTATCGCCCGCCTTGACGCCAGCAGCGGTCAGCACGTTGGCCAGTCGCGCGATGCGCTGGTTCAGTGTGCGGTAGTCGAAACGCAGCTGGTCGCGGTAGACGATCTCGCGGCTGCGCTCGTAACGCAGCCCCGACAGCAGCAGGCGCTTGATCAACAGAGGGTACTGATAGGCGGTCGCGGCGGGCTTGATCACGCGGGTCTGCAGCATGAGGGCATCCTTTTTCTTGGAGTTGTAGCTGCACTCTAGAGCGTCGCAAGCGGGGCAAAATCAGTCCAAAGTAGGATTTTTCCGTCGTGCCACCATGGCGCTTCAGCCAATTTCGCTGAGCGCCAGCCGTGCGCCGAGCGCGATCAGCACCGCTCCGGTGGCACGATCGAACCAGTGCCCCATGCGCGCAAAGCCAGCGCGCACGCGGGCCCGGCTGAACAGCCAGGCCACCAGCAGGAACCAGCAGATCGTCGCGATCGCCAGATAGGCACCGTAGCCGGCCTGCACCAGCAGCGGCGTATCGTGGTTGATCACCACCGTGAATAGCGACAGGAAGAACAGCGTGGCCTTGGGATTCAGGCCGTTGGTGACGAAGCCCATGGCGAAGGCGCTGCCGGCCGAACGTACCGTTCCACCGGCAGCCGTCACGTCGGTCGGCGCCTGCGGCCGGGCACGCAGCGCACGCCAGCCCAGATAGAGCAGATAGGCGGCCGCCAGCCATTTGAAGAGGTTGAACAGGACGATCGACTGCGAGACGATCAGGCCGATCCCGAGCAGCGAGTAGGCGACATGCAGGAAGATGCCGCAGCCGACGCCCAGCGCCGTCCAGCTGCCGATCCGATGCCCCTGCGTCACGCTCTCGCGCACCACCACCGCGAAATCCGGTCCGGGGCTGGCCACGGCGAGCAGATGCACCAGCGCTACGGTCAGAAACTCCATCCAGTACACGATCTATCCCTCGCTCATTCGTCTCGGGCTGTATTTTCGACCAGTCCGTGCCACTTCGAAAGGTACAGTTGATGACCCTTTATCGCGCCGTTTTCCTCGATCTCGCCCCGCTTGACCAGGGTGATCTCGATCTCGCCCCGCTGCGGACCGCCTTCGACGAGCTGATCTGCCACACGCAGAGCGCGCCGCAGGAGATCGTCGAGCGCCTGCAGGGCGCGCAGGTGGCGATCGTCAACAAGCTCGCCCTGACCGACGAAACGCTCGCCCGCTGCGCCGACCTCAAGCTGATCCTGATCGCCGCCACCGGCACCAACAATGTCGACCTGGAATCGGCGCGCCGGCGCGGCATCACCGTCTGCAACTGCCAGGCGTACGGCACGCCGACCGTGGCCCAGCACACGCTGATGCTGCTGCTGGCACTGGCTACCCGCCTGCCGGACTACCAGGCCGCCGTCGCCCGCGGGCGCTGGCAGCAGAGCGGGCAGTTCTGTCTGCTGGATTACCCAATCGTCGAGCTGGAGGGGAAAACGCTCGGCCTGCTTGGTCACGGCGAACTCGGCAGCGCCGTGGCGCGCCTGGCCGAAGCCTTCGGCATGCGCGTCCTGACCGGCAACCTGCCGGGGCGTCCGCCACGTCCGGGACGCCTGGATCTGGAGGAGCTGTTGCCGCAGGTCGATGCGCTGACACTGCATTGCCCGCTGACCGAGCAGACCCGCAACCTGATCGGCGCGCGCGAACTGCAGCTGATGAAGCCCAGCGCATTTCTGATCAACGCGGCGCGCGGCGGGCTGGTCGACGAACAGGCGCTGGCCGACGCCCTGCGCCGTGGCCACCTGGGCGGCGCGGCCACCGACGTGCTGACCAGCGAACCACCCAGCGATGACAATCCGCTGCTGGCCGCCGATGTGCCACGGCTGATCGTCACGCCGCACAGCGCGTGGGGCAGCCGCGAGGCACGCCAGCGCATCGTCGGCCAGCTGGCGGAGAACGCCACGGCATTCGCCGCCGGCACGCCGACGCGGCAGGTGAACTGAAGCGACGGGCGCTGATGGCGGTGGGTAAAGGCTGTTAAGCTCGCCGCTTTTTCCGGAGGCCTCATGGACCCGCGAAGCGAAGTAATGCTGCGGCAGGCGCAGCTGTTCGACGGCAAGCTGCTGCTGGCCGGATTGCCGGCCGACGACCTGCTCGGTCAGCTGCCGCAGGCGTCCGGCTGGAGCTGGCATGCGGGCGAGCAGCAGCGTCTGCAGCGGCGTTTTGCCGGACGCTGCAGCTTCGGCGTCGATGCGCCGGCCGGCAACTTCGAGGCCGCCGTGCTGTTCCTGCCCAAATCCCGCGAGCTGACCGAGTACCTGCTGCAGACGCTGGCCGCGCGCCTCGCCGGCCGCCCGCTGTATCTGGTCGGCGAGAAACGCGCCGGCGTGGAGCGCGCCGCACGCCAGCTGGCCGCCTTCGGCCATGCACGCAAGCTCGACAGCGCGCGGCATTGCCAGCTCTGGCAGGTGCAGGTCGAGCAGACCCCGGCCCACCCCGAGCTGAGCGCGCTGGCCGAACGCTTCCAGCTGGAGCTGGCGGACGGTCCGCTGCAGGTGGTCAGTCTGCCCGGGGTGTTCAGCCACGGCCGGCTGGATCGCGGCAGCGCCCTGCTGCTCGAACACCTCGACGACCTGCCCGCGACCGGCCGACTGCTGGACTTCGGCTGCGGCGCCGGCGTGCTCGGTGCCACCCTGAAGCGGCGCTATCCGCAGAGCGAGCTGTTCCTGCTGGACGTGGATGCCTTCGCCCTCGAGAGCAGCCGCCTGACCCTGGCCGCCAACGGTCTGGAGGCGACGCTGATCGCCGGCGACGGCATCGACGCGGCGCCGTTCGAGCTGAGCGCCATCGTCAGCAATCCGCCGTTCCACCACGGCGTGCACACCAGTTACGAGGCCAGCGAAGCGCTGCTCGAACGCGCCGCGCGGCACCTGGCCGCTGGTGGCGAGCTGCGTCTGGTGGCCAACGCCTTTCTGCGCTATCCGCCGCTGATCGAGACCCATCTGGGCCACTGCCAGACCCTCGCCGAGGCCGACGGTTTTCGCATCTACCGCGCCGTACATCAGCCGTAGCGGTTGCGAAACCCGTAGCGCTTGGGCAAACTCGCGCCCGTCCCTGGGGGAGTAGTCTCGGGCGAGCGCCAGCCCGCCTGGCATGCGTCAACACACTTGATCGGCAGATCATGGCGCATGCGACCCGCGCGATCGTGACCACCACGTTTCGCCGTCGGTTTGACAAGACCCATGACATGAACACCTGGCCCGGGGCGGGCAGGTCGTGCATGTCATGGTGTTCATGTCGACCCGCCCTGAGGAATATCGCTTGGAATCGTTCTTCATCCCCACACTGATCGTTGCGCTCGCCGAGATCGGCGACAAGACGCAGCTGCTTGCCCTTCTGCTCGCCGCCCGCTATCGGCGCCCGTGGCCGATCATCTGGGGTATCGTGGTCGCCACGCTGGCCAATCACGCGGCTGCCGGTGCTGTGGGCAGCTGGGTTTCGGGGCTGTTCTCGCCCGCCGCACTGAGCTGGATTCTCGCCGCCTGCTTCGCCGCCGTCGCGCTGTGGACGCTGGTGCCAGACAAGCTGGATGAAGACGAAGCCAAGCTGGGCCGACCCTATGGCCCCTTCGTCGCCACGGTGATTGCCTTCTTCATTGCAGAGATGGGCGACAAGACGCAGATCGCCACCGTGATGCTCGCCGCCCAGTACCCGGATTTCCTGCTGGTCATTCTCGGCACCACCGCCGGCATGCTGATCGCCAACGTGCCGGTGGTGCTGGTCAGCCACTTCGCCGCCGACCGCCTGCCGCTGACGCTGATCCGCCGCGTGGCCGCCGCCGGCTTCGGTCTGCTGGCGCTGTATGCCGTGTACGAGGCGCTGAAGCTCAGCGGCATGCTCTCAGGCTGATACGCAGCGCAAATCCGCGAATCGGGGGAGCTGCTAGAGTGCTCAGCCGCAGCACCCAGCACCCCGAGGAGACCGGCTGCATGTCAGCGGATGGACGCAAGAAACGAGTCTGCACTCATATCGATCTGAGCTGGAACAAGGGCCGCCTGGCCCTTTCCGAGCAGTTGCAGAGCCGTTATTTCAGCTACAAGAGCTCGCTGCTCAGCCAGCCCCTGAACGCGGCCGGCTTCGCTGAGCTGGTGCGCGCCGTTCGCGGTGCGATGCCGGACCTGGAAGTGATGGTCGATGAGTGTCTCTGCGAAGGCCACAAGGTCATCACCACCAGCACGGTGATGGGCACCCTGACTCAACCGCTGCTGGGCTGGCCGGCGAGCGACAAGATTCTCGCCATCGCGGCGATCAGCACCTGGACGCTGAACAGCGCCGGTGACATCGAGGAAATCAGCACGTTGATCGATCTGGAAAATGCGCGCCTGCAGCTCGGGCTGCATAGCGCGCTCTCCGGGTTTATCCCGGCCAGCTGAGCGGCGGCCGGACGACAGTCAGCGACGCGCCTGCTCGTACAGCGGCATCACTTTCGGGATGTTGGCCTTGAGCGTCGCGGTACGCGTGCTGGAAGACGGGTGGGTGCTCATGAACTCAGGCGGCGCCGAACCGCCCGCCGAAGCCATTTTCTCCCACAGGGTCAGCGCCGCGTTGGGGTTGTAGCCGGCCCGCGCGGCCAGCTCGAGACCGATCAGATCCGCCTCGTTTTCGTTGCCCCGACTGTTGGGCAGCGTCATCAGGTATTCGACGCCCATGTTCGCCAGCTGCAGGCTGCCGCTACCGACCCCCATCGCCGAACCGAGCTGGGTGGCCATCTGCACGCCATAGGCCTTGGACATCGCCTCGCGGCCGTGCTCGCGCAAGGCGTGGGCAATCTCGTGACCCATCACCGCGGCGATCTCGTCGTCGCTGAGCTGAAGCTTCTCGATCAGCCCGGTGTAGAAGATGATCTTGCCGCCCGGGCCGCAATTGGCGTTGAGTTCCGGGCTGTCGATGACGTTGACCGCCCAGTCCCACTGCGCCGCATCCGGGCGGAAAACCGGAACCTTGGCGATCAGGCGCTGCGCGATGGCGTCGACACGCCGCGTCAGCGGTCCGCTCTTGGCCAGCACGCCCTTGCTGGAGGCTTCGCTCAGGGTCTGCTGATACGACTGGGCATACATCTGGTTGACCTGTTCGGTCGACAGCATGCTGAACATGTACTGCTTACGGTCGACGCCGACGGCGCCGCCGCTGGTGGTGTTGACGGCCTGGCAGCCGGCCAGCAGCGCGGCGGCGATCAGCACGGACAAGGGTTGCAGCTTGGGCATGGAGCGTTCTCCGGGGAATCTGCGCGGTAGATTAGAGCGGCGTCGCCGCTCAGGCAACCAAGGCTGTTGGCCGGCTGCCGGCGCTGGTCTGGCGACCGGCTGAGCGCCGTTCGGCCGCCTCAGTTGGCCGGCGTCAGGCACTCCGGTGCATCGAGGCGCGGGTCGTTGACCAACGTCGCCAGCGGGCGCTCGCGCAGCGGCGGCTGCACCTGACCGAGCAGTGCCTGCAGCGTCTGCGGCGAAGCCTGCGGGTCGAGCCAGGCGGCCTGCGCGGCCTCATCGAGAATCAACGGTCGCCGCTGGTTAGCGGCCGCGACGGTGACCACCGCGGCGCTGAGGTAGGTGTAGCCCTCGACCGGATAGGCCTCCCACAGCGCCGCGAAGTACATCAGCGAGCCTTCGGCGGTCATCCAGTACGGGCGCTTGCGCGCCGTGCCGCGCCACTCGTAGAAGCCGTTGGCCGGCAGCAGCCCGCGACGCAGGCGGAAGGCTTCGCGGAACATCGGCTGCTCGGCCAGCGTCTCGGCGCGTGCCTGCGCGGGCGTGCGGGTCAGGTCGCTGAGCCAGGCCGGCGTCAGCCCCCAGCGCACGCGGTCAAGCGTGAGGCCGCCGTCGAGCCGGCGCAACAGCAGCACCTGGGCACCAGGCGCGAGGTTCCAGTGCGGCGCCTGATCGGCGGGAAACCCGGACAACGCGGCAAACGCCGGGCTCCAGCGGAAAAAGGCATAGCGGCCACACATAACGGCACTCGTCAGCAGATCAGTTCGCCGGGATAACTCTGCGGTTCATTCTCCGGCAGCGGCAGCGCACCATTGTACGCGGCGATCAGCTGCTGCGCCTTCGCCGCGTCGTGGTCCGCCACCATCAGCCCGAGCAGGCCGATCGCCGGCAGCTCGCCCACCGCCCCGACCAAATGGCCGCCGGCAACAAACACCTCGATGCCTTCATCGGCCAGCATGCCGGTGAGCATCTGCGCCTCCAGCAGGTCTCGCGGCTCGTAGATGCGCTGCATCATTCGTCCTCCCGGCGAACCTGCAGTTGCCACCCTTCGCCGTCGACACTCAGGTCGAATACCGCCGGCCGGCAGCACACCGGACAATCCTCGACGTACTGCTGATCGCCGCCGCTCAGATCGAGCAGCGCCTCAGCCGGTTCGCCGCAGTACGGACATTGGTAAAGCTGTGATTCCAGCATGGACGTCTCCCTCGTGACTTGCCGCTATAATCGCCGTCCAGTTTCAGCCCACTACCGCAACTCGCCGTGACAACCCGGCAGGCACGGCCGGACAGCAGGCTCGGGGCGCATCCGCGTTGGCGCGAGCCATGCACCGTCGCCCTCCTACTGTATAGCGCGTCCGTGTTGCAGTGAGGTCGCACGGTCTTGCGCCGTTTCCTTCCAACCAGAGAGCATGATGGACGAATTCGAAGCCATCCGACCCTATGCCGACGCCGAAGTACCGGCAGTCATGTCCCGCCTGTTCACCGATCGGGACTTTCTCGACATCCTGTTGCGCTTTCGCTTCCCGCGGCTGGCCAACACCTTCGGCTGGCTGCTCAAGCCGATCATCGCGCATCGTCTGCGCCGCGAATTCGCCACGATCGATTCGGTCGACGCGCTGCAGCACAAGATCGAAGCCTACGTCGACCGGACCATCGAACGTGCCACCGACGGGGTGACCTATTCAGGCGTGCAACACCTGCAACGCGGACGCGCCTACCTGTTTCTCGCCAACCACCGCGACATCGTGATGGACCCGGCGTTCGTCAACTACGCGGTCTACCACGCCGGCATCCGCACCCCGCGCATCGCCATCGGCGACAACCTCCTGCAACGCCCCTTCGTCAGCGATCTGATGCGACTGAACAAGAGCTTCATCGTGCGCCGCTCGATCACCGCGCGACGCGAGAAGCTCGCGGCCTACCAGGTGCTCTCGGCGTACATCAACCACTCCATTCGCGAGGACGGCGAATCGGTATGGATCGCCCAGGCCGAGGGACGTGCCAAGGACGGTGATGATCGCACCGATTCGGCGATCCTCAAGATGCTGCACATGAGCCGCAAGGACCAGCCCTTCGCCGAGGTGCTGGCGGCGCTGCAACCGACACCGGTGGCGATCAGCTACGAATACGACCCCTGCGACCTGGCCAAGGCGCGCGAGCTGTATACCCGCGCCACCACCGGCAGTTACACCAAGGCGCCGGGCGAGGACGACGCCAGCATCGCGCTCGGCATCACCGGCTACAAGGGCCGGGTACACGTGCACTTCGGCGCACCGATGAGCCAGGTGGCGGATGATCCGAAGGAGCTGGCCTCCGCCCTCGACCGCGAAATTCTCTGCGGCTACCGGCTGTTTCCGGTGCACTACTTGGCGTACCGCATGTGGGACGCGCAGGATCCCGCGATCAGCGTGCCAAGCGCGGCCGAGCTGTTCGAACCGGCCGAGCTGCAACGCGCCGAGGCGCAGTGGGGCGCGCGCCTGGCCGCCTGCCCGCCCGAGCAGCAACCCTACCTGATCCAGCAGTACGCCAACCCGGTCCGCAACCAGTACCGTCTGAACGCCGGCCTGCCCCTCTGAAGGGGGCGCCGCGCCGGCGCTCCCGCTGTCCATGCCGTGCCGTGCCAATTGGCAAGAGGCACGGCTGCATTATTGATGCCGCTGATGCTCCGCCCTTCGCCGGATCGGCTTGACGTGGGGGGCTCCCCACCCTCACCCTCCGAATACCCCCGAAGGGGCGAACTAGAGCCTCCGCCCAGGCGGCGAAGGCAATTCGAGGGGCCCGCCACCAGCCTGCGCCGCGCGCGATGAGGGTTCGCATGCGGCACTGCGCAGGCATTTCGCCGGGACACAACAACAAGGATCACAGGACCACAACGATGCGCACGACACTTTTCAAATTGGGGACTCTTTCACTCGCCCTGTTGGCCGGCAGCGCCAGCGCGGCGGTATCCGAGGCGGACGCCGCCAAGCTCGGCGACAGCCTGACCCCGGTGGGCGCCGAGCGCGCCGGCAATGCCGCCGGCACCATTCCGGCCTGGACCGGCGGCCTTTCCGTGGATGCCGCGCCGGTGAGCGCCGAGGGTTTCGTCGGCGATCCGTTCGCCGCCGACCAGCCAAAGTTCACCATCACCGCACAGAATTACGAGCAGTATCAGGACAACCTGAGCCCCGGCCAGATCGCCATGCTCAAGCGCTATCCGCAAACCTATCGCCTGCCGGTATACGAAACCCGCCGCAGCGCCGCGCTGCCGCAGCACATCTACGATGCCGCGGCGCGCAACGCGCGCAACACCACGCTGGTGCGTGGCGGCAACGGCCTGGAGAACTTCGACACGGCACTGGCCTTCCCGATCCCGCAGGACGGCCTGCAGGTGGTCTGGAACCACATCACCCGCTATCGCGGTGCCTCCGTGCGCCGCGTGATCGCACAGGCCACACCGCAGGTCAACGGTAGTTACAGCCTCGTCAAATTCATCGACGAGGTGGTCTACGCCAATACCCTGACCGACTACAACGCCGAAAAGCATGGCAACGTGCTGTTCTACTTCAAGCAGCAGGTGACCGAGCCCTCGCGCCTGGCGGGCAATGTGCTACTGGTGCACGAGACCCTCGATCAGGTGAAAGAACCGCGCATGGCCTGGATCTACAACGCCGGCCAGCGCCGTGTGCGCCGCGCTCCGCAGGTGGCCTACGACGGCCCCGGCACGGCGGCCGACGGACTGCGCACCGCCGACAATCTGGACATGTTCAACGGCGCGCCGGATCGCTACGAATGGAAGCTGGTCGGCAAGCGCGAGCTGTACATTCCCTACAACTCCTACCGCCTGGACTCGCCGCAGCTGAAGTACGACGACATCGTCAAGCCCGGCCATATCAATCAGGACCTGACGCGCTACGAGCTGCACCGCGTCTGGGAAGTCGAGGCGACGCTCAAGCCGGGCGACCGCCACATCTACGCCAAGCGCCACCTGTTCATCGACGAGGACACCTGGCAGGCCGCAGTGATCGACCACTACGACGGCCGCAACCAGCTGTGGCGCGTTGCCGAGGCGCATGCGCAGCAGGTCTACAACGTGCAGGTGCCGCTGTATGCCGTGGAAACCCTGTATGACCTGATCTCCGGGCGCTACCTGGTGATGGGCATGAAGAACGAGGAGAAGACGCCTTACACCTACAACTACAAGGCCAACTCCAACCAGTACACCCCGGCCGCCCTGCGCAACGCCGGCGTCCGCTGAGGCACAGGAAGAACGCCCCGGGGACCGGGCGTTCATTCCGCCAGCACCAACTCGTAGGAAACGAAAAAGCCCGCAATTGCGGGCTTTTTCATGGGTGCGGCAAGTGCCTCGTCAGCACTTACTGGGCCAGCAACTGACCGATGCTCTGGTCCTTGAACACGCGGGTCAGCGCATCGCTCAACACGTCGCTGACCAGCTTGGTATTGGTCTGCTCGTTGGGCGCCATGCCGAAGCGCTGATTCAGCGAGGCGCCATAGCGCCCGCTGTAGCGGCGACCGGAGTTCTGCACGTCGACGCGCAGGGTTGCGCCGATGTTGGCCTCGGTGACGTACAGGCCTTCCTTGGGCGACTGGTACTTCAGTTCGGCCAGGGTCAGCGTCAGTTGCGGTGCGTTGTAGGCATTGGGCGAAGGTGTGAAGCCCAGCAGGCGCACGGCCGCTTCGGTCTGCGCCTGCAGCTTGGGCAGCAGTTTCTCGCTCGGCACGATCACCGCGCTGGTTTCCGGGTACAGACCGCCACGCGTACCCAGCGTGGGCGACGGACGTCCGTCGACAACCCGCACGACGACCGGCTGGCCCTGGCCGACCGGATTGATGGTGCCCAGCAGTTTGGGGCTGGGATCGAGCTGCTGCGGGCTGTGGGCACAGCCTGCGAGAGCCAGTCCAATAACCGCGACAAGTCCGAACAACAGGCGCTGCAGCATGCTGTTTTTCTCCAAGTGAGGGGGATGACGAACGCGGCGCAGTATACCGGGCGCTTCCGTACCCCGACAGTGATGCGCTTCAGACCGACCGGCCGGCCGGCGCGTTCCGTCATTCGCCTGTCATCGACACCTGCGATAAAGCGCGCACCGCTTCCGTTGAGGTGTCCGATTATGAACTTCCTGCGCCGCCTGCTGCGCCTGCGCTCACGCCAGCACTACGCATTCGTCGACGAGCAAGGCTGCTGTCGCATGCTGTGCACCGCCACCAACCGCCCGCGGGGCCACCGCTGGATCGAAGTAGGCGAAGTCCGGCTCGACTGGATCGGCCGCCCGTTGCCGGCCGACGCGATCCTCGCAGGCCGCTGAACCGGCCAAGGTCGCAACACCTGCAAAAAAAACGCCCTGCCTCCAGGAGACAGGGCGGTTTTTCGTTCAGCCAAAGAACGCGGCAGTGATCAGTCCGCCAGGCCCAGGCGCTTGTCCGACAGCGCGCTGATCTCGCGATAGGCCGTCGCGTCGCTTTGCAGCTGGTCTTCGCGTGCCGGGAAGATCTCGCCCAGCTTGGTCGACCAGGCCTGCGACCGGTACTGCTCGGGGAAGCAGCGCTCGATCAGCTCGAGCATGATCGAAACCGTCACCGAGGCACCCGGCGAGGCGCCGAGCAGCGCGGCGATGCTGCCGTCCTTCGCGGCAACCAGTTCGGTACCGAATTGCAGGATGCCGCCCTTCTTCGGATCCTTCTTGATGATCTGCACGCGCTGCCCGGCGATCTCCAGACGCCAGTCCTCGGCCTTCGCCTCGGGATAGAAACCGCGCAGGGTTTCCAGGCGATCTTCCATGGACTGCATCACTTCCTTGATCAAGTAGCGGGTCAGATCCATGTTGTCGCGCGCCACCGCCATCATCGGGCCGATGTTGCTGGGGCGGATCGACAGCGGCAGATCCATGAAGGAACCACGCTTGAGGAACTTGGTGGTGAAGCCAGCGTAGGGGCCGAACAGCAGGGACTTCTTGCCATCGACTACGCGGGTATCAAGGTGCGGCACCGACATCGGTGGGGCGCCGACCGCGGCCAGGCTGTAGACCTTGGCCTGGTGCTGAGCGACGATTTCCGGGTTGTCGCAACGCAGCCACTGACCGCTGACCGGGAAGCCGCCGAAACCCTTGCCTTCCTCGATGCCGGACATCTGCAGCAGCGGCAGAGCGGCGCCACCGGCGCCGAGGAATACGAAGCCGGCAGCCACTTCACGGGACTCGCCGCTGCGGGTGTTCTTGATGTCGACCTTCCAGCCGGTCGCGGTGCGCGCCAGGCCGGTGACTTTCTGGTTGTAGGAGACCTTGACGCCGGCGCTGCGCGACAGATAGCTGAGCATCTGGTTGGTGACTGCGCCGAAGTTGACGTCGGTGCCGTTCATCGCACGGGTCGCGGCAATCGGCTCGTCGGCCGCGCGTCCCGGCATCATCAGCGGCATCCACTCGGCCAGCGTGGCACGGTCTTCGGAATAAACCATGTCGGCGAACGCGTGGTGGGTCGTCAGCGCATCGAAGCGGCGCTTGAGGAAATCGATGTTCTTGGCTCCGCGCACGAAGCTCAGATGCGGTACGGCATTGATGAAGTCGCGGGGAGAGCCGAAGCCTTCGCGATCGGCGAGATATGCCCAGAACTGCTTCGAGACCTCGAACTGGGTATTGATATGGACGGCCTTCTTGATATCGATCGTGCCGTCCTTGCTGTCGGGGGTGTAGTTCAGCTCACAAAGCCCCGCGTGGCCGGTACCGGCATTGTTCCAGGGATTGGAGCTTTCGATGGCTCCGGATTCCTGCAGTTCGACGATCTCAAGCTTGATGCTGGGGTCGAGTTCCTTGAGCAGTACCGCGAGGGTAACGCTCATGATGCCGGCCCCCACCAACACCATATCCACTGCTTCGCTATCGTGTTGCGTCATTAACGCGTTCTCCAGAATCACAGCATTAAACTGTCACGTCCGCAGTACGCGGCCGCGTATAACCCCACCAGCCAGACGGCCAGAAACGGAGGAAGTCTCTGTATCCGCTGCTCGGGATATCTGTGCCCGAGAACAGGCGAGAAGAACGCCTGCCAGCTGTTGGAAGGACGGCTTTTGGCTTCCTTCCTGACGCCTCGATCGGACCGGAGCGGGGTTAGACCCGGGCTCTACAGCCGGATGCGGCGAAAAAAACGATTTGCGAATCCTGCTGGCGATCGATACCGAGCGCGCCACGCGCTCACCGATCACCGGATATCCAATGCGTAGGTGCAGCCTCGTCAGCCGAGAGCCGCTTCGATCACCTCGATGTATGGCCGCGCCTGATGCTGATCGGCGACCAGCTCGATGAAATCCCGCCCCTTGGCGTCACGTGCGCCGAGGTCGTAGCCGGCGGCCTGGAAGAAACCGATGTAGCGCTCGAAGTCATCGATGCGCAGCCCGCGATAGGCCTTGATCAGTTTGTGCAGCGACGGCGGCGTATCGTCAGCCGGTTCCGGCAGAAGAAACAGTTTGATCGCTTCGTCGCCGATCTCCTCGCCAATCACCTGCTTCTTGTCTTTACGCATGTCGATTCTGCTCCGCGGTTTCTCACCGGGGCGGCAGTTTACTCCTCGCGGCCGGCACGCTCAACGCGCCAGGGCGGCTTGCGACCAAGGTCGTACTCGCAGCGGCGTACCCGGACAGGGGATTACCATCGATCCGAGCGCCACGCCGGTGCTTATACTGCTGCATTGCGTACAAGGAGCGTCACGGCATGAACCTACCGCCTCTATTCGCCGCCTGGCGTCAGACGCTGCGCCTGGGTTACGGCCCGACGCAGCTGCGTGGCGATCTCAGCGCCGGCCTGACCGTCGGCATCATCGCCATTCCGCTGGCGATGGCGCTGGCGATCGCGGTTGGCGCGCCGCCGCAGCACGGCCTGTACACGGTGTTGATAGCCGCGCCGCTGATCGCGCTGACCGGAGGTTCGCGCTTCAACGTCAGCGGTCCGACCGCCGCGTTCGTGGTGATCCTGCTGCCGATCACCCAGCAGTTCGGCGTCGGCGGCCTGCTGCTGTGCACCATGCTCGCCGGGCTGATTCTGATCGCGCTCGGTGTGCTGCGCGCCGGCCGGCTGATCGCTTTCATTCCTTATCCGGTCACCTTGGGCTTTACCGCCGGCATCGGCATCGTCATCGCCACACTGCAAGTCAAGGACCTGTTCGGCCTGACGCTTAGCGAACAGCCCCAACACTACGTCGACCAGGTCGTCCTGCTGGCGCGCTCGCTGCCGGGGGCGCAGATAGGTGATGGGCTGGTCGCTATCGTCTGCCTGGCTGTTCTGATTCTCTGGCCACGCTGGGTGCCGCGCGTGCCCGGCCATCTGGTCGCACTGACGATCGGCGCACTGGTCGGCCTCGCCCTGGAATCGTCCGGCCTGGCGGTCGCTACCTTGGGCGAACGTTTCAGCTATGAGCTCGATGGCATCCGTCATCCGGGCATCCCGCCGCTGCTGCCGGACTTCACCTGGCCGTGGCTGCTCCCGGGCGCGGACGGCCAGCCGCTGCAGTTGACTTACGAGCTGTTCCGCCAGTTGCTCGCACCGGCGTTCGCTATCGCCATGCTGGGCGCCATCGAATCGCTGCTCTGCGCGGTGATCGCCGATGGCATGACCGGCAGTAGCCATGAACCCAATGGCGAACTGATCGGCCAGGGCCTGGGCAATCTGATCGCCCCGCTGTTCGGCGGCATCACCGCCACTGCCGCCATTGCACGCAGCGCCGCCAACATCCGCGCCGGCGCCTTCTCGCCATTGGCGGCGATCATCCATGCGGGCGTGGTGCTGGTCGCGATTCTCTGGCTGGCACCGCTATTCAGCTATCTGCCGATGGCGGCGCTGGCGGCGCTGCTGCTGATGGTGGCGTGGAACATGAGCGAAGCGCCGCACGTTGTGCATGTGCTGCGCATCGCGCCGCGCAGCGACGTGCTGGTGCTGCTGACCTGCCTGGTGCTGACCGTGCTGTTCGACATGGTACTGGCGGTGGGCGTTGGCCTGCTGCTGGCCGCGGGGCTGTTCATCAAACGCATGAGCGAGCTGACCGACACCGGTCAACTGTCACGCGATCAGCGTCGCGTCCTGGCCGACCTGCCGGAGCACGTGGCGGCCTATGCCATCCGCGGTCCGCTGTTCTTCGGCGCCGCGGAAAAGGCATTGGGCGCACTGCGCCGCTTCAATCCCGACGTGCGGGTGGTCATCGTCGACATCAGCGCCGTGCCCATGCTGGACATGACCGCCCTGGCGGCGCTGGAGAACGTGCTGGTGGATTACCGGCGGCTCGGCGTCACGCTGATTCTCAGCGGCAGCAATGCGCGCGTGCGGCTGAAGCTGCGGCGTGCCGGCATCCACCGGTTGCCGGGTCGCCTGCTATACGTACGCGATCTGACCCAGGCGCGGGAAAAGGCCCTGCGTCTGCTGCAGGACGAAGACAAACCGCTGCCGCAGCCGGCCTGAGGGCCGCGCGGCAGCCAATGCCACGGTGATGGTCAGCCGGCGTACTTCTGCAGGTTGGCCATCATTTCCCGCAGCGCCTCGAGGTTGTCCGCTGGGTGCGCTGCCTCGTGAAAGTCGCAGATGCGCGACCAGTTGGAGGCGACGTCCTCTGCCGCGAAACCGGTGCGCGGATCGAAGCCGACGCCCAGGCTGCGCTCCCAGCGCACCTTGCCCATCCAGCCACCGCCAACCTCGAACAACCCACCACTGTCCTGGCATTGCTCGCTGGCGAGATACACCACCAGCGGGCTTACCAGCTCGGGCTTGAGCTGCTCGAACACCTGCGGCGGAATCAGCCCCTCGGTCATCCGCGTGCCCCCGGTCGGCGCGATGGCGTTGACCAGGATGTTGCTCTTGCGTCCTTCCAGCGCCAGCGTGCGGGTCAGGCCATAGAGGCCGAGCTTGGCCATGCCGTAGTTGGCCTGACCGAAGTTGCCGTAGATGCCGGAGGTGGACGCGGTGAAGATCACCCGCCCGTGGTCTTGCTCGCGCATCAGCGGCCAGGCGGCGCGCGTGACCTTGTAGGCGCCCTCGACGTGCACGCGGTAGACCAGATCCCAGTCGGCATCCTCCATCTTGTGGAACGTGCGATCACGCAGGATGCCGGCGTTGTTCACCACCACGTCGACACGCCCGAAGCTATCCAGCGCCTGCTCGACGATACGCTCGCCGTCGGTCACCGAGTCATGGTTGGCCACAGCGGTACCGCCGGCCTGGCGGATCTCCTCGACGACCCGGTCTGCGGCGGAGCTGCTGGCACCCTCGCCCTCAGCAGTCCCGCCCAGATCGTTGACCAGCACCCGCGCGCCGTGCCGGGCGAACAGCAGCGCGTGGGCGCGCCCCAGGCCGCCACCGGCTCCGGTCACGATGACCACCTTGTCTTCAAAACGAATGGGTTGCGACATGGACTGCTCCTCGGTCATGAATGCCGCGAGTCTCCCCGTCGCCCGGTGCCGCGACAATCAAACGCCTCGAAATGAATAGACCGGCATAACGGTCGATCATGTCCACTGATCGTTTTTTGTACCGCAGGCCCGCAGCCCCGATGCCACGGCGCTTCGCCCGCTTTTCCAGCAGTTTATCCACAGCGGCATCCACAGTTTTCGGGGATAAAAAATTTCACGCGCGCCCACATAGCAGCGCTCGCTGGAAAACTGCAAGCAGCTGATTTAACTAGAGGTATCAAGCCAAAAAAGCGGATCGATCAAAAATCGAGCAGTCCTTCACAGGCCAGGCGCCATCACCTCGGCGAGCATTGCTCCAAAGGTTATCCACAGAACGCTGCACAGATCGCGGGGATAACACGATTGCCGTATGGCTATTACCGCCATGGCCTAAATCAACCAGTCCTCGGCCGGGTCCAGGCGTAACCTTCAGCTGCCAGTCGCAGCCCGGAGTCACGCCATGATCAGTCATGCCATCTTGCAATGCCTTTTCGCCAACTATGCCTCGGCTGTCAGCGGTACCTGCGCGGACGAATAACCCCAAAGATATCGTTGCTCAAATATTACCCAATGCGCCGTAGCCCTCATGCTGCGGGGTGTACGGCGCTGTTTGCCCACCTTATCCACAAATCACTGCACAGCATTCGTGGATAACGGAACTCGCGCTGCCCCTCGCGATGATGTCCATTCGACGCACCTGCTCAGAAAGCGAGCAATTGCGGCAAGCGCCCGCCACGATTGAGGTGCACGCATCCATGCAGACGTTATCCACAAGGTAGCGCACAGCACGAGTGGATAAGCCTGGTGCGCTGATTTGTCCCGACCGGAGCGGGCACTGCCGAGGCGACCGTGCGGTCACAACCGGGTCGGCCTTGCCGGCGACGGACACTGTTCGCTTCCAACAACCGATCCGGAAAAAAAGAATGAAATACGCCCTCTCCCTGATCATCTCCACGGCGGCACTGCTGCCATTCACCGTGCAGGCCGCCGACGATGCCTGTCCGAGCACCAGCGAGAACGATATCGCCGCACTGTTCACGCAATGGAACGAAGACCTGCGCAGCGGCGATCCCAAGCGAGTAGTCCAACGTTATGCGACCGACTCGCTGCTGCTGCCGACCTTGTCGAATACCCCACGCGAAACCGCGGAGGGCAAGGAAGACTACTTCTCGCACTTCATGGCCAAGCGTCCGGACGGGCGCATCGACTCGCGCATGATCCGCATCGACTGCCGCACCGCGCTGGATACCGGGCTCTACACCTTCCGCTTCGGTGATGGTTCGGCGGTGCAGGCACGCTATACCTTCACCTACCGATGGGATCCGCAGCAGGCGCGCTGGCTGATCAGCAGTCATCACTCGTCGGCAATGCCCGAGCGTGCCGCGACGACACCCTGACAACCCCCTTGACCGGCCCGTCGCAGCGGGCCATTGTGCCGCCCGCATGTGCGGGCAGCACGTCTGCCGCATGCAATCCCAGCATTCCTGCACTGTCCAAACGGATAAACCCACCGGCTCGAAGTGATCCTCGCATGCGCCTGAAATCCCGCCTGGCGCTGCTGATCGACCGAATCAGCGCGCTCATCCGCCGTTTCCCCGGCACCGTTGCGCTGTTCGGTTTCTGCTCGGGCGTGGCCAGTTTCCTGCTGGTCGAGCGCCATGCCGGGCTGGCCAAGGGCATCGCCGTCATCATGTTGGTGAGCTGGGTCTGGCTGACCCTCGAACACAGCCTGCGGCGCAGCCTGAAGCGCTGGTTCGGCTGGCAGTTGCCGGCGCCGCTGCTGCGCTATGCGACGCAGATGGTCCACCAGGAAAGCCTGTTCTTCATCATCCCGTTCTTCGCCATCACCACGACCTGGAACAGCGGGCAGGCGGTGTTCACCGGGCTGCTTGGCGGCGCGGCGCTGATCTCGTTGATCGATCCGCTGTACTACCGCTGGTTGGCGCCCCGCCGCTGGGTCTACCTGGGCTTTCATGCCGTGACGCTGTTCGCCGTGCTGCTCACCGCGCTACCGATCATCCTTCATCTGTCCACGCCACAGAGCTATCAGTTGGCGCTCGCCGTGACGGTGCTCTTGGCCTTGCCCAGCCTGGGCAGCCTGTTCCGCCAGTGGAGCTGGCGCAGCCTGCTTGGCATCGCCGGCCTGGCCGTCGCGCTCGCGGGCGCAGGCTGGCTCGGGCGCACCTGGGTGCCGCCGGCGACGCTGTGGCTCACCGATGTCGCCGTAACGACTCACCTGGACGACCGTCAGCGCAAGCCGGGCAAGGGTCTGCGCCAGCTCAGCAGCGCTCAATTGCACGCCACCGGCCTCTACGCCTTCACCGCGATCAATGCCCCGCGCGGGTTGAAAGAGCGCATTTACCACGAGTGGCTGCACGAAGGACGTCAGGTCGACCGCATCGCCCTGGACATCAGCGGCGGCCGCGAGGCCGGCTACCGCGCCTGGACGCACAAGCGCAACTTCCCGCCACAATCGACCGGCAAGTGGCGCGTACGGGTCGTGACGGAGGCGGGCCAGATGATCGGCATGCTGCGCTTCGAGGTCAGCGAATAGCGAACGTCCGTGCGCGCCGCCACTCCTAACGAGAAAGCGCAGCGCGAATCGGAGGCTGACATGGACTGGTGGGACATCGTTGCCCGGACGATCGCCGCGGAATTCGCGGATATCCCCGATCTGGACGAGGCCGTGCGCATCGCCACGCGCCTGCTGCTCGCTGCCTTGCTGGGCGGCCTGCTCGGCTACGAACGCGAACTCAAACGCCGCGCCGCCGGCCTGCGCACGCACATGCTGGTGGCACTCGGTGCCGCACTGTTCGTACTGGTGCCGGCGCATGCCGGCGTGGAGGTTTCGCGGGTGATGCAGGGCATCATCACCGGTATCGGTTTTCTCGGCGCAGGGACCATCCTCAAGGGCACCTCCATCGAAGACGTGCAGGGGCTGACCACCGCCGCCAATATCTGGATGACGGCGGCCATCGGTGTCGCCGCCGGCCTCGGTCACGAGGCGACCGCAGTGCTGAGCACGTTGCTGACATTGCTGGTGCTGCTGCTCATGCCGTCGGTGGAACGTCACGCGGCACACAAGCGGAAAGACACGCCGCCGTCCTGACGAACGCGCGAACGATGACGCCGCCAGGGGGGTCGTAAATCAGACAGTCCGCGTCCCGGAGCCGAGACCATGCCCGCTGCCCGCCCCTGTTTGATCGCCACCTCACTCGCCCTCGCCTTGGGCGGTTGCGGCGATACCGCGAAAACGCCAGTCGAAGCCGGCTATGGTCCTGATCCGGCGCTACCGGCTCCGAACAAGACGCTGCTGCCGACCGTCAACATCGCCCCGGCCAAAGGCTGGCCCGAAGGCGGCAAACCGCAGGCCGCGCCCGGATTGGAAGTCGCCGCGTTTGCCGACGACCTGAAGCATCCGCGCTGGATTCACGTGCTGCCCAATGGCGATGTTCTGGTTGCCGAAGCAGATGCTCCGCCCAAACCGGAAGGTAGCCAGGGCATCCGCGGCTGGATCATGAACAAGGTAATGGCCCGCGCCGGCTCGCGAACACCGAGCGCCAATCGCATCACCCTGCTGCGCGACCGCGACGGTGACGGCCGACCGGAACAGCGCAGCGTCTTTCTCGAAGGACTCAACTCGCCGTTCGGCATGGCACTGGTCGACGACCAGCTGTACGTCGCCAATACCGACGCCCTGCTGCGCTTTCCATACCGGGAAGGCGCCACGCGCCTGGAGCTGGCCGCTGGCGAGAAGGTCGTCGACCTCCCGGCAGGGCCGATCAACCACCATTGGACCAAGAATGTCATCGCCAGCCGGGATGGCACGCGGCTGTACGTCACCAGCGGCTCGAACAGCAATGTCGCGGAAAACGGCATGCAGGCTGAGGAAAACCGCGCAGCGATTCTCGAAGTCGATCCACAAGCCAAAACGCTGCGCCTGTTCGCTTCAGGGTTGCGCAATCCCAACGGGCTGGCCTGGCAGCCCGACAGCGGCCAGCTGTGGACTACCGTCAACGAGCGCGACGAGATCGGCAGCGATCTGGTTCCCGACTACATGACCTCGGTTCAGGAAGGCGGCTTCTACGGCTGGCCCTATAGCTATTACGGCCAGCACGTGGACAAGCGAGTCGAACCGCCGCGCCCGGACCTGGTCGCCAAGGCCATCGTGCCCGACTACGCACTGGGCGCGCATACCGCGTCGCTGGGTCTGGCCTTCTACGAGGGCGACCTGCTGCCCGGACGCTATGCCAAAGGCGCCTTCGTCGGACAGCACGGCTCTTGGAACCGCAAGCCGCTCAGCGGCTACAAGGTGGTCTTCGTGCCGTTTCGCGACGGCAGGCCCGCCGGTCCGGCCGAGGACGTGCTGACCGGTTTCGTCAACCCGGACGGCGACGCTCAGGGGCGTCCGGTCGGCGTCGCGATCGACCGCAGCGGCGCGCTGCTGGTGGCCGATGATGTCGGCAACCGTGTCTGGCGCGTAACCCCCACCCCCAATCAAGACACCCGCGCGCAACCGCGCGAAGGAGGTTCCGATGCCCCGCGGTGACAAATCCAAATACACCGACAAGCAGCAGCGCAAGGCCGAACACATCGAGGAGAGCTACGAAGAACGCGGCGTAGCGCCGAAGGAGGCCGAAGCGCGCGCCTGGGCCACGGTCAACAAGCAATCCGGGGGCGGCGAGCGCAAGGGCGGCGCGGGCCGCAAGAAAAGCGAGACGGCCAAGCGCGCTGACCGCAAGGACTCGGCACACCGCGCCGCGCAGACGCGCGCCGGCACCTCGCCCAATCGCGGCTCGACACGTCAGCGCGGCGGCGCAGCCAGTACGTCTCTCGCCGAAATGACGCGCGACGAACTGCTGCAGAAGGCCCGCGAGCGCGGCATCCGCGGACGCTCGAAGATGCGCAAAGCCGAATTGCTGCACGCGTTGAGCTGAGCGAACACATGCACGCGCCTGACTGCCCGACCACACCCGATCCCACTACCAACCCCAAGCGCGAGGAGCCGGGCGAGCCGCTACCGATCGACGACCCGCGCCAGCCGCCACCGGTCGAAAAACCGCCTGCGCGCGAGCCCGAGCAAGGCAACGCGTTCACCACGGCATAAAAAAAGCCACCCGAAGGTGGCTCAAGAATACTTAAGGAAGGAGGTATTGCTTAGCCGGCTGCCGCCGGACGCATGTAGGAGATCGGGGCGGTCTGAGCGTCATCGAAAGTGACCAGCTCCCACGCATCCTTCTGGGCCATCAGGGTGCGTAACAGGCGGTTGTTCAATGCATGCCCGGATTTGAAGCCACGGAACTCGCCGATCAGGCTGGTGCCCAGCAGATACAGATCGCCGATAGCATCCAGGATCTTGTGCTTGACGAACTCGTCCTCATAACGCAGGCCGTCTTCGTTGAGCACGCGGTTCTCGTCCACCACGATGGCGTTATCCACGCTGCCGCCGAGCGCCAGATTGTGCGAGCGCAGGAATTCAATGTCGCGCATGAAGCCAAAGGTTCGCGCACGGCTGACTTCCTTGACGAAGGAAGTACTGGAGAAATCCACACTGGCGGTCTGGGTACGGCCCTTGAACACCGGATGGTCGAAATCGATCTCGAAGCTCACCTTGAAGCCGTCGAACGGCAGGAAGGTCGCACGCTTGTCGCCCTCCTCGACGGTGACTTCGCGCTTGATGCGAATGAACTTCTTCGGCGCGTCCTGCTCCTGCAGGCCGGCTGACTGAATCAGGAATACGAACGGCCCGGCACTGCCATCCATGATCGGCACTTCCGAGGCGGAGAGTTCGACGTAGGCGTTGTCGATTCCCAGCCCGGCCATTGCCGAAAGCAGATGCTCCACTGTGTCGACCTTGACGTCACCGTTGACCAGCGTCGTGGACATGGTGGTTTCGCCGACGTTCTCGGCCCGCGCGGGAATCTCCACGGGCGGGTTGAGATCGGTGCGACAGAACACGATTCCGGTGTCCACCGGCGCCGGTTTCAGGGTCAGGTAAACCTTCTCTCCCGAATGCAAGCCGACGCCAGTGGCGCGAATGATGTTCTTCAGGGTGCGTTGTCTGATCATGGCCTTTGGTTCGCTATTGCACTAGTTGCGAATTGTTTTCAACAATTGCCGGCGATAATAGCAGATGCCAACTTTGCTGAACACCAATCACAACAATACTCCTGATAACTTCAGTCAATCGGCCTGACGACGCAGAAACGCCGGGATGTCCAGATAATCCAGATCCTCTTGCGGGTTCAGTTTGGCGGCAGTGGCCGCGGCATGGGCCTGATTGCGCATGACAGTCGGACGCTCCAGGTCACGGTAGTTGACTGCCACCTGCTCCTGACGCGGTGCAACCGGTGCGGACGGAGCAACCGAAGCCTGCAGGGTATTGTCGATGACCTTGACCGGCTTCTCATTGCGCGGCCCCAGGCCGGTAGCCACCACGGTGACGTGCAGCTCGTCACGCATATCCGGATCGATCACTGCGCCTACCTTGACGGTTGCCTCGTCGGAAGCGAAGGCCTCGATGATCTCGCCAACCGCGGCGTATTCGCCCAGCGACAGATCCAGGCCGGCGGTGATGTTCACCAGGATGCCGCGGGCGCCCTGCAGATTCACGTCCTCCAGCAGCGGATTGCGGATCGCCGCCTCGGTGGCCTCGCGCGCACGATTCGGGCCGGTAGCGCAGCCGGTACCCATCATCGCCATGCCCATCTCGCCCATGACGGTCTTGACGTCGGCGAAGTCGACGTTCATCAGACCCGGACGCTGCATGATGTCGGAGATGCCGCGCACCGCACCGGTCAGCACGTCGTCAGCCTTGGCAAAGGCGGACAGCAGGCTGGCGTCCTTGCCGAGGATGGTCAGCAGCTTCTCGTTGGGAATGGTGATCAGCGAGTCGACGCATTCGGACAGCGCGCGAATACCCTCGTCGGCCACCTGCATGCGGCGACGGCCCTCGAACGGGAACGGACGGGTGACCACAGCAACGGTGAGGATGCCCATTTCCTTGGCCACCGAAGCGATGATCGGCGCAGCGCCGGTACCGGTACCGCCACCCATGCCGGTGGTGATGAACACCATGTCGGCACCTTCGAGCACCTCGGCGATGCGCTCACGATCTTCCATCGCCGCCTGGCGACCGATGTCTGGATTGGTGCCGGCGCCCAGGCCCTTGGTGATGGCCGAACCGAGCTGCAGCACGGTGCGCGCTTCGATCTTCTTCAGCGCCTGCGCATCGGTGTTGGCGCAGATGAATTCCACGCCTTCGACGTTGTTGCGCACCATGTGATTGACGGCGTTGCCGCCACCACCGCCGACGCCGATGACCTTGATGACTGCACTCTGCGGGGTATGATCTACGAGTTCGAACATGGCCCTCTCTCCTTCCAGCTTTCTAGTTTTGGGTTGCCGCGTACTGATTAGAAATTGCCCTGAATCCAGCCCTTGAGCCGATCCAGAACAGACGTTTTGGGTTCTTCGTTCAGGCTGCCGGTGCCACGCGGACCGACGCCATCGACCTGCTTCTGCACGCCGTACAGCAACAGGCCAACGCCAGTCGCATAGATCGGGTTGCGCACCACATCATTGAGCCCCTTGACCGTATGCGGGACGCCCAGGCGTACCGGCATGTGGAAGATTTCCTCGGCCAGTTCGACCGCGCCTTCCATCTTCGACGTACCCCCGGTAAGCACGATGCCGGCCGGTACCAGATCCTCGTAGCCACTGCGCCGTAGCTCGGCCTGGATCAGCGTGAACAGCTCGTCATAGCGTGGTTCGACCACTTCGGCCAGAGCCTGGCGCGACAACTCGCGCGGCGGGCGATCGCCGACGCTGGGCACCTTGATGGTTTCGCCGGCACCGGCCAGCTTGGCCAGCGCGCAGGCGTAGCGGATCTTGATTTCCTCGGCGTACTGCGTGGGGGTGCGCAGGGCCATCGCGATGTCGTTGGTGACCTGATCGCCGGCGATCGGAATTACCGCGGTGTGGCGAATCGCGCCTTCGGTAAAGATGCAGATGTCGGTGGTACCGCCGCCGATGTCGACCAGGCACACGCCCAGTTCCTTCTCGTCGTCGGTCAGCACCGCATGAGCGGAGGCCAGCTGTTCGAGGATGATGTCGTCCACTTCCAGGCCACAGCGACGCACGCATTTCTCGATGTTCTGCGCGGCGTTCACGGCACAGGTCACCACGTGCACCTTGGCCTCCAGGCGTACGCCGGACATGCCCAGCGGCTCGCGCACACCCTCCTGATTGTCGATCACGTAATCCTGCGGCAGCGTGTGCAGCACGCGCTGGTCGGCCGGGATTGCCACGGCCTGGGCGGCATCAAGCACCCGTTCCAGGTCGGCGGTGCTGACCTCACGGTCGCGAATCGCGACGATGCCGTGCGAATTAAGGCTGCGGATATGGTTGCCGGCGAGGCCGACGAACGCCGAGTGAATGCGGCAGCCAGCCATCAGCTGGGCTTCCTCGATGGCACGCTGGATCGACTGCACGGTCGACTCGATGTTCACCACCACGCCCTTCTTCAGGCCACGGGACGGGTGAGTACCGATACCGACGATTTCCAGATCGCCGTCGGCCGTGACCTCGCCCACCAGCGCGACCACCTTGGAGGTGCCGATATCGAGACCGACGATCATCTTGCCGCTTTGCACGCTAGACATGTGTTTCATTCCTCAATTCTTCGCCGCGACGGTCATGTCCGTCGCAGTCGGGATCGGTTCGCGCCAGGCGACGGCGAGGCCGTTGGCGTAACGCAGGTCGATCCTTGCAATTTTCTCGCTTTGCGCCTGCAACGCCTTTTGATAGATGGCATTGAAGCGACGCATTTTTTCCACCACGTGGTCCCGTCCCAGCAGCAGCTCGATGCCCTGGCTGGTGGTCAGGAACCAGCTGCCACGCTCGCGCAGTTCCAGGCTCGCGATGGAAAAGCCCAGCGGCCGCAGCATCTGGCTGAGCATCTGGTACTGCTGCATGACCCGTTGCTGAGCCCGCTTCGGACCATGCAATTGCGGCAAGTGTTCATAATGATTGAGGTTATTCGGTGCGAAGGCCTGCCCACGGTTGTTCAGCAGCGCTTCGTCGCCCCAGCGGGCAATCGGCAGCTGTTCCTCGAGATTCACCTGCACCTGGTCCGGCCACACACGGCGCACTTCCACATGGGCGATCCAAGGCATCTGCTCGAGATCGTGACGCATGCCGTTCAGATCAACCTTGAAAAAGCTCGCCTCGACGAACGGCGCAATACGCTGCTGCACCGCCTCGCGCGCCACGTAGCTCAGCTCACCCTGCACGCTGACCTTGGCGATCGGCCGGTCAGCGTAGGGCAGCAGGCGCTCACCCAGCTCGTACAGGCCGAAGGCCAGACCGACGAGCAGCAATGGCCAGACAGCGCGCTTGAGCCCCGTCAGATTCGGTCGCGGCAACCGTGCGGACAGCGGCTCGCGGGCCACCAGCCGGCTGGCCCCACGCGGCGCCGGCTTGCGCAGCGCACGGCCGCCTCCCGGTTGCGAGTGACGCAGCGTGGTGATCATCTCAGTTCTCCGCCCCGACGCTGTCGTCGAGAATGCTCAGCACCAGTTGCTGGAAGTCCAGACCCGCGGCCCGTGCCGCCATCGGCACCAGACTGTGGTCGGTCATCCCCGGTACGGTATTCACCTCCAGCAACCAGAAGTCGCCGTTGGCGTCCTGCATCACGTCGACCCGTGCCCAACCGCGTACGCCCACCGCTTCGCAGGCGCGAGCCGACAAGTCCTTGAGCTGCTGTTCACGCACCGGATCGAGCCCGCAGGGAATACGGTACTGGGTGTCGGAGGCCAGGTACTTGGCGTCGTAGTCGTAGAAGCTGTGCGGCGTGCCCAGGCCAATCGGCGGCAGTACTTCGCCGCGCAGCACTGCAATGGTGAACTCCGGGCCCTGGATCCACTGCTCGACCAGCACCTGCGAATCGAAGCGACTGGCCTCGCGCCAAGCGGCTATCAGCGCCTCGACGTCGTCCACCTTGGCCATGCCGATGCTCGACCCTTCGTGGGCCGGCTTGACCATCAGCGGGAACCCCAGCTCGACAGCCGCCGCGTGGCAGTCCTCGACACTGGCCAGCGCGGCGTGACGCGGAGTCGGCAGGCCAAGGCTCTGCCAGACCTGCTTGGTCCGCAGCTTGTCCATTGCCAGCGCCGACGCCAGGATGCCGCTGCCCGTGTAGGGGATGCCGGCGCACTCCAGCAGACCCTGCATGCTGCCGTCCTCGCCGCCACGTCCGTGCAGAACGATGAACGCCCGGTCGATACGCTCGCGATCAAGACGCTGCAGCAGATCGTCGCCGACATCGATGCCAAAGGCATCCACACCGGCTGCCTGCAGTGCCTGCAGCACGGCCGCGCCGGACTTCAGCGATACTTCGCGCTCGGCGCTCTTGCCGCCGAACAGCACGGCAACCCGGCCGAACGCCTGCGGGTCACGGGTCGAATGCAGGGCGCTCATGGTTGTTTCCTCGCGGTGCCTTTGGCATCGCCAAACAGGGGACTCTTGATCAGTTGCGGGGCTACGCCGCCGATATCGCCAGCCCCCTGGCAAAGCAGAATGTCGCCAGCGCGCAGCAGCGGCTTGATGATCGAGGCCAGGTCGGCGCCTCGCTCGACATAGATCGGATCGAGCTGGCCGCGCTGACGGATGCTGTGGCAGAGCTGGCGACTGTCGGCCCCCGGAATCGGCTCCTCGCCGGCCGGGTAGACCTCCATCAGCAACAGCACATTAGCGTCGGCCAGTACCTGCACGAAATCGTCGTAGAGATCGCGGGTGCGACTGAAGCGATGTGGCTGATAGACCATCACCAGTCGGCGCTCCGGCCAGCCGCCACGCACGGCCTTGATCACCGCAGCCACTTCGCGCGGATGGTGGCCGTAGTCGTCCACCAGCATCACGCTGCCGCCCTCAACCGGCAGCTGACCGTAGACCTGAAAGCGCCGCCCCACGCCCGCGAATTGCGACAGCCCCTGAACGATGGCCTCGTCATCGATGCCTTCGTCGGTGGCAATGGCGATGGTCGCCAGCGCGTTGAGCACGTTATGGGTACCGGGCATGTTCACCGTCACGTCCAGCGGTTCGCAGCCGGCGCGCAGCACGGTGAAATGGGTGCGCATGCCTTCCTGGCGAATATTGATGGCGCGCACGTCGGCGTCTTCGCTAATGCCGTAGGTGGTGGTCGGCCGGCCGATCTGCGGCAGGATTTCTCGCACCACCGGGTCGTCCACGCAGAGCACGGCCAGCCCGTAGAACGGCAGGTTGTGCAGGAATTCGATGAAGGTTTTCTTCAGCTTGCCGAAGTCGCCGCCGTAGGTGCTCATGTGATCGGCGTCGATATTGGTGACCACCGCCACCATCGGCTGCAGATGCAGGAAGCTGGCGTCGCTTTCGTCCGCCTCGGCGATCAGGTAGCGGCTGCCGCCGAGCTGGGCGTTGGTGCCCGCCGCGGTCAGCCGGCCACCGATGACAAAGGTCGGATCCAGGCCGCCGGCGGCGAACACCGAAGCCAGCAGGCTGGTGGTGGTGGTCTTGCCGTGGGTACCGGCCACCGCGATGCCGTGGCGGTAGCGCATCAGCTCGGCGAGCATTTCCGCGCGCGGCACCACCGGGATACGCTGTTCCAGTGCCAGTGCGACCTCGGGATTGCTGGCATTGATGGCGCTGGACACCACCAGCACGTCGGCACCGGCGACGTTACCGGCCTGATGGCCGATGAAGATATGCGCGCCGAAACTCTGCAGGCGCTCGGTGCTGGCCGATTCCCTCAGATCCGAACCGGAAACCTCGTAGCCCAGGTTCAGCAGCACCTCGGCGATGCCGCACATGCCCACGCCGCCGATGCCGACGAAATGGATGCGGCGAATGCGCCGCATGCGCCGGACTTCAGCCTTTACCGCAGCCGGGGACTTAGCCATTGGCCACCTCCAGGCAGATATCGACGACGCGCCGCGTCGCATCGGGTCGCGCCAGCCGGCGAGCGGTGGCGCCCATGACCTTGAGTTTTTCCGGGTGCATCAGTACCTCTTCAAGCTGCGCGGCGAGGACGGCAGCATCGGTCTTGGCTTGCGGCAGAAGGACGGCCGCGCCCTCCTTCGCCAGATATTCGGCATTGCGCGTCTGGTGGTCATCGATCGCGTGCGGCAGCGGCACCAGAAACGACGGCAGACCCGCGGCGGCCAGCTCGCAGACGGTCAGCGCGCCAGCGCGGCAGATCACCAGATCGGCCCAGGCATAGGCGCGCGCCATATCCTTGATGAACGGCGCCACGTCGGCGGCGACGCCAGCTTCGGCGTAACGCTCGGTTGTGATGTCAGCGTGCTGCTTACCGGCCTGGTGGAACACCTCGGGACGCAGCTCGCCCGGCACACGCGCCAGCGCAGCAGGTAGCAGCTTGTTGAGCGGCTCGGCGCCCAGGCTGCCGCCGAGCACCAGCAGGCGCGGACGGCGGTTGACCAGGGCGTCGCGCGGCGTTTCGAGAAACAGCTCCTCGCGTACCGGATTGCCGGTGGTGCGACGCTTGTCGCTGGCCTTGAACGTATCCGGGAACGCCTCGCAGACACGGCGCGACAGCGGCACCAGACTGCGATTGGCAGTGCCGGCGACGGCGTTCTGCTCGTGAATGATCAGCGGCACGCCAGCGAGCCAGGCCGCCAGACCGCCCGGACCGGTGACATAGCCGCCCATCCCCAGCACGCAGACCGGTTGCAGCTCGCGCACAATGCGACGCGCCTGCAACAGCGAGCGAATCAGCTGCAGCGGTGCCTTGATCAGTGAAGCGATGCCCTTGCCGCGCAATCCGCTGACTTGGATCAGATGCAGTGGCAGACCGGCGGCCGGTACCAACTCGTTCTCGATACCACGCGGCGTACCCAGCCAGTGCACCGCGTAGCCGCGAGCCTGGAATTCGCGGGCGCAGGCCAGCGCCGGAAACACGTGGCCGCCGGTCCCGCCGGCCATGATCAGTACGTTAGCGGCCACGGACGACCTCCTTGGCGGCTGGCGCCTCCTCGAAGTCGGCTTCGCTGAACTCGACATCCTCGCTGCCGAGCACCGTGCGGCTTTCCCACTCGATACGCAGTAGCAACGCCATGCTCGCGCAGGTCACCACCAGCGAGCTGCCGCCATAACTGAGAAACGGCAGCGTGAGTCCCTTGGTCGGCAGCAGGCCAATGTTCACCCCGACATTGATGAGGAATTGCCCCAGCCAGAGGAATGCCATGCCCCAGGCGACGTAGGCGGCAAAGAACTGGCGCGCCTTCTCGGCCTGCAAGCCGATGTACAACGCGCGCACGCCGACGAAGGCAAAGAGCAGGATGGTCAGCAACGCGCCGACCATGCCCAGCTCCTCGGCCAGCACGGAGAACACGAAGTCGGTGTGCGCCTCGGGCAGGTAGAACTGCTTCTGCACACTGTTGCCCAGCCCGACGCCGAACCATTCGCCGCGACCGAAGGCGATCAGCGCCTGGGTCAGCTGGTAGCCGGCGCCGTACTGGTCGGCCCACGGATCGGTGAAGGTAATCAGGCGCTGCAGGCGATATTCCTGCGTCTGCACCAGCACGAACACCGCACCAACCGCCGCGGCAACCAGCAGACTGAAGCGGATCAGGCCGACGCCCCCGAGGAACAGCATGGCCACCGCCGAGCCCATCATCACCACGGTGGCGCCGAAGTCCGGCTCCATCAGCAGCAGGAAGGCCATCGGCAGCAGCACCAAGAACGGCTTGGCGAAGCCCCAGAAACTCTCGCGCACCTCTTCCTGGCGGCGTACCAGATAACCGGCGAGATAGATCACCACGAACACCTTGGCCAGCTCGGACGGCTGCACGTTGAATGCGCCGAAGCCGATCCAGCGCATCGAACCGTTCACTTCGCGACCGATACCGGGGATCAGCACCAGGATCAGCAGACCGAAGGCCGCCAGCAGCAGCATCCAGTCCAGCCGCTGCCAGGTCGAAACCGGCACCAGCAGCATCAGGCCGGCGGCGCCCAGGCCGAGCACCACGTACACCATGTGGCGAGTCATGTGATACAGCGCGTTGCCCGAATTCACCGCCGCCACTTCAGACGAGGCCGAGGTGATCATCACCAGCCCAAGGCCGAGCAGCGCCAAGCAGCCAGCCAGCATCGGGAAGTCCAGATCCAGGCCGCGAGGACCGAACAGCGGTGAAGGCGCACCACGCAGGAAGGCCAACATCAGGCGAGCGCCTCCACCGCAGCGGCGAACAGGCGGCCGCGCTCCTCGAAGTTCTTGAACATGTCCAGGCTGGCGCAGGCCGGCGATAGCAGCACCGCATCGCCGGTCGTGGCGCAGGTCGCCGCCTGCTGTACGGCCTCTTCCAGCGTGCGCACGCGCAGCAGCGGCGCGGCGCCGTCCAGCGCGGCGGCCAGCACGTCGGCATCGCGTCCGAGCAGAACGACAGCGCGACAGTAGCGCGCCACCGGTGCATGCAGGGCGGAAAAATCCGCGCCCTTGCCGTCGCCACCGGCAATCAGTACCAGCTTGCCGGGGATATCCGCACCCAGCCCGTCGATAGCTGCCAGCGCAGCGCCAACATTGGTGGCCTTGGAGTCATCGTAGAACGCCACGCCGCCGCGCTCACCGACCCACTGGCAGCGATGCGCCAGACCGGCGAACGAACGCAGCGTCTGCAGCATCGCGTCGAACGGCAGACCAACCGCATGCCCCAGCGCCAGCGCCGCCAGCGCATTGGCTTGGTTGTGCGCGCCGCGAATCTTCAGCTCGCCGACCGGCATCAGCGTCTCGAACTGGAACGCCAGATACTTCTCGCCACCCTCCTCGAGCAGGCCGAAGCCCTTGAAATCCGGCTTGCCGAGGCCGAACGACCAGACCGGCACATCCTCGCCGATCAGCGGGCGGCTCAGACGATCGTCACGGTTGATCACCACCTGCCGGGCACCGCGAAAAATGCGGTGTTTGGCCTGGTGGTAGGCCGGCAGCCCGCTGTAGCGATCCATATGGTCTTCGCTGACGTTCAGGCAGGTGGCGACCTCGGCGTTCAGCTGGTCGGTGGTTTCGAGCTGGAAACTGGACAGCTCCAGCACGTACAGCTCGACCTCATCATTCAGCAGATCGAGCGCTGGCGTGCCAAGGTTGCCGCCCACGGCGACCTTGCGGCCGGCCGCGACCGCCATCTCGCCGACCAGCGTGGTCACGGTGCTCTTGGCATTGGAGCCGGTGATGGCGACGATCGGCGCTTTCGCTTCCCTGGCAAACAGGTCGATATCGCCGGAGAGCTTCACGCCGCGCGCGGCAGCCGCCTGCAACGCCGGGGTGGCGATGGCCAGGCCGGGGCTGACCAGCAGTTCGCTGGCGCGACAGACGAATTCGACGTCCAGCTCGCCGCAGCGCACTTCCACGCCGGGGTACTGTGCCTTGAGCGTGGCCAGCTCCGGCGGATTCGCGCGCGTGTCGGCGACCGCGAACGGCAGACCACGGCGCGCCAGATGGCGAACCACGGACATGCCGCTCTTGCCGAGGCCGACAACGATGCGGAACTGGTCGGAAGCGATCAGCACTCTCTATTACCTCAGTTTCAATGTGGCCAGGCCGACGAGCACCAGGATCACCGTGATGATCCAGAAGCGCACGATCACTCGGGGTTCGGGCCAGCCCTTGAGTTCGAAATGGTGGTGGATCGGCGCCATACGGAACACGCGCTTGCCGGTCAGCTTGAAGCTGGCGACCTGAATCATCACCGACAGGGTTTCCATCACGAACACACCGCCCATGATGAACAGCACCACTTCCTGGCGGACGATGACGGCGATGGTGCCCAGCGCGGCACCAAGCGCTAGCGCACCAACGTCCCCCATGAAGACCTGGGCCGGATAGGTGTTGAACCAGAGGAAGCCCAGGCCGGCGCCGGTCAGCGCACCGCAGAACACGATCAGCTCACCCGCACCCGGCACATAGGGGATCAGCAGGTACTCGGCGAAATTCATGTTGCCCGACAGGTAGCAGAAGATGCCCAGACCGCCACCGACCATCACCGTCGGCATGATCGCCAGGCCATCGAGGCCGTCGGTGAGGTTCACCGCGTTGCTCGCGCCGACGATCACGAAGTAGGTCAGCACGATGAAGCCGATGCCCAGCGGAATCTCGATGTTCTTCAACAGCGGCAGGATCAGCGTGGTTTCCACCGGCGTCTGCGCGGTCGTATAGAGGAAGACCGCGGCACCGAGGCCGAACACCGATTGCCAGAAATACTTCCAGCGGCTCGGCAGGCCACGCGAGTTCTTCTCGATCACCTTGCGGTAGTCATCGACCCAGCCGATGGCTCCGAACAGCAGGGTTACCGCCAGCACAACCCAGACGTAGCGATTGGACAGATCAGCCCAGAGCAACGTGCTGATGGCGATGGCGCTGAGAATCAGCGCCCCGCCCATCGTCGGCGTACCGGACTTCGACAGGTGCGACTGCGGGCCATCGGTCCGCACCGCCTGGCCGATCTGGCGCAGCTGCAGGGTGCGGATCAGCCAGGGGCCCATCCACAGCGACAGTACCAGTGCGGTAAGCACACCAAGAATCCCGCGCAGGGTCAGGTACTGGAAGACCGCGAAGCCCTTGTGGAACTGTTGCAGGTACTCGGCGAGCAGCAGCAGCATCAATGTTTCTCCATGACGACATCGCTCAGGGCGGCGACAACCTTGTCCATCGCCGCACTGCGCGAGCCCTTGACCAGAATGGTGGTGTTGCCCTGCTCGCTACGCAGCGTTTCGATCAGGCTTGCCTGATCGGCGAAATGCCGGGCTCCGGCGCCGAATGCCGTTACCGCATGCGCCATCAGCGGACCGACCGCGTAGAGCACATCGACCTTGCCGCGTGCATAGGCACCCACGTCGCGGTGCGCCGTTTCGGCCCATTCACCCAGCTCACCCATGTCGCCGAGGACGAGGACGGTGCGCCCGGCGAAACCACTGAGAACGTCGATCGCCGCGCAGATGGAAGCCGGGTTGGCGTTGTAACTGTCGTCGATCAGGCGCATGCCGCTGCCGAGCATCTGCGCGACGCCGCGCCCTTTGACCGGCTGCAGGTTCTGCAACCCATCGACGATGGCCTGCGGTGCGACACCCAGCGCATGCGCCGCGGCGGCGGCAGCCAGGGCATTGGCGACGCTATGGCGTCCCAGCAGGTTGAGCTGGACATGTGCGGTGCCGCGCGGGCCGTTCAGAACGAAGTTGGCGCAACCGCGGATATCGAAGGCAATCGACTCGGCATGGAAATCCGCCAGCGGGCTCTGCAGACCGAAGCTGACGATGCGCTTGCCGGCGGCACGTGCAGCCCATAGTGAATACGCCTTGTCGTCACGATTGAGCACAGCGATACCGTCCGCCGGCAGGCCGTCGAGAATCTCACCCTTGGCCTCGACGATTTTTTCCGGTCCGCCGAACTCACCGACGTGGGCGGTACCGGCGTTGGTGATCACGCTGACCTGCGGGCGCACCAGCGCGACGGTGTAGGCAATTTCGCCGAGACGGGAGGCACCCAGTTCGATGACCGCGGCACGATGCCGGGAACCCAGCTCCAGCAGCGTCAGCGGCGCGCCGAGGTCGTTGTTCAGGTTGCCGCGGGTGGCCAGCACGCCGTCTTCGCCGTAGGCGGCACGCAGGATGCTGGCGAGCATTTCCTTGACGCTGGTCTTGCCGCTGGAGCCGGTGATCGCCGCCACCGGGCCATCGAAGCCGTCGCGGTTCAGCGCGCCGAGCCGCCCAAGTGCCAGACGGGTATCTGCCACCACCAGCTGCGGCAGCGCCACGTCCGGCATCTCGCGCTCCACCAGTGCCGCGACTGCGCCCTTGGCCGCCACCTCGGCGAGATAGGCATGGCCGTCGAAGCGCGCACCGCTGAGGGCGACGAACAGCTGCCCCGGTTCGATGGCGCGGCTGTCGGTGCTGACCGCAGTAAAGACAGCATCAGAGCCGACCAGCCGGCCAGCGAGTGGGAGCGTCAGCGCGCTCAGGCGCATGGCATCACGCATCATGCTTCCCCCAGGCGGTCAGGGCCTTGCGAGCCTCATCCAGGTCGGAGAACGGCTGACGCACGCCGCAGATCTCCTGATAGTCCTCGTGCCCCTTTCCGGCTAGCACCACCACATCCTCCGGCTGCGCGGCGGCAATCGCCGCGGCGATCGCGGCTCCACGTCCCGGGCGGAATTGAACCCGCTCCGGCTGGGCGAAGCCCTGGCGAATGTCTTCGAGAATCTGGTCGGCCGGCTCGTTGCGCGGATTGTCGTCGGTCGCCACCACCCGATCGGCCAGCCGTTCGGCGACCTGCGCCATCAGCGCACGCTTACCGCGGTCGCGCTCGCCCCCGCAGCCGAACAGGCAAACCAGATGTCCGCGCGCATGTGGACGCAATGCGGTGAGCACCTTTTCGAGCGCATCGGGCGTATGGGCGTAATCGACCACCACCAGCGGCAGGTCGCCGCCGCCCAGACGCTGCATGCGACCGGCCGGACCGTGCAGTTCCGGCAGCACGGCGAGAATTTCATCCAGCGGCCAGTCCATGCCTAACAGCGCGCCGACGGCTGCCAGCACGTTGCTGACATTGAAGCGCCCCAGCAGCGGGCTGCGCAGCGAGCGCTCGCCCTGCGGCGTGATCAGTCGCGCATGAATGCCGTCGTCGTCCAGCTGCGGATCCGGGCAATACAGATCGGCCGAGGCGTCCTCCAGGCTGTAGGTGATCAGGCGCGACTCTTGCGGCTGCGCAGCCAGTCGACGGCCGAAGGCGTCGTCCAGGTTGATCACACGACAGCGCAGACCCGGCATGTCGAACAGACGCGCCTTGGCCGCCGCGTAGGCTTCCATGCTGCCGTGGTAATCCAGATGGTCACGCGACAGGTTGGTGAAGACCGCCACGTCGAACGCCAGCGCGGCCACGCGGCCCTGCTCCAGCCCGTGCGAGGAGACCTCCATCGCCACGGCGCGCGCGTCGTGCTGCTTCAGGCTGGCCAGCGTCGCCTGCACGCCGATGGCGTCCGGCGTGGTGTGGTAGCCCTGCTCCAGCTCCCCATGAAAGCCGTGGCCCAGCGTACCGATGATGCCGCAGCGCTCGCCGAGACGATCCAGCGCCTGCGCGATCAGTTGGCTGACACTGGTTTTGCCGTTGGTGCCGGTCACCCCGAGCAGATGCAGGCTGCGGCTCGGCTCGCCGTAGAAGCGGCCGGCGATTGCCGACAGCTGGCTGGCGAGCTGGCGAACCGGCACCAGCACCGCATCAGTGCCGGCAGGCTGCAGCGCAGCGCCTTCGGATTCATAGGCAACGGCCGCGGCGCCACGTGCAATGGCGTCGGCGATATGGCTGCGACCGTCGTGCTGCAGACCGGGAACGGCGAGAAACAGGTCGCCCGGGAGCACCTTCCGGCTATCGAGGGTCAGCTCGCGGATCAGCACGGAACTGTCGGCCTGGGGCAGCAGTTGGTTCAATGGCATCGGCATCAGCCACGCCCTCCCTTGCTCGTGGTGGCCTCGGCGGTCTGGACCGGCGCCGGCGGTGGCAGATTGTCCGGAGCCACGTTCATCAGCCGCAGCGCCCGCGCCATCACCTTGCCGAACACCGGCGCGGCCACCAGGCCGCCGTAGTACTGCCCCTTGCTCGGCTCGTCGACCACCACCACGGCGGCGATGCGCGGGTTGGACAGCGGCGCGACGCCGGCGAAGAACGAACGGTAGGCGTCCTTGGTGTAGCCGCCGGTACCGGAGATCTTCTTCGCGGTGCCACTCTTGCCACCGACGTGGTAACCCGGCACCTGCGCGCGCGCACCGCCACCGCCTTCTTCCTCGACGACGGCCTGCAGCATCTGCAGCACCGTGCTGGAAATCTGCTTGTCGATGACCTGCACGCCTTCCTGCGTACGGTCCAGACGCAGCAGCGACAGCGGCACGTTGACGCCTTCGTTGCCGAGCACGGCATAGGCATGCGCGAGCTGCACCGCAGTCACGGAAAGGCCGTAGCCGTAGGCCAGCGAGGCGGTTTCGGCATCGCGCCACTTGCGATGATTGGGCAGATTGCCGACGCGCTCGCCAGGAAAGCCCAGACCGGTGTCCTGGCCGAAACCGGCCTGTTGCATCACCGTGTAGACCGGTTCGGCACCGATATCCAGGGCGATCTTGCTGATGCCGACGTTGCTCGACTTCATCAAGATGCCGGTCAGCGTGAGCATGCCGCCACGCGAGACGTCGCGAATGGTGTAGCGACCGATGCGCATCCAGCCCGGCAAGGTATTGACCACCGAATCGGGCTGGTATTTGCCGGTTCCCAGAGCAGCGGCGATGCTGAACGGCTTGACAGTCGAGCCAGGCTCGAACACATCGATCATCGCGCGGTTGCGCATCGCTGCTGGCTGCAGGTTGCGGCGGTTGTTGGGGTTGTAGGTCGGCTGGTTGGCCATCGCGAGGATTTCGCCGGTCTCGACGTCAACCATCACCAGACTGGCGGCTTTTGCGCCGTACTCCTGCACGACATTGCGCAGCTCGCTGTGAGCCAGATATTGCAGACGTAGATCGATTGAAAGGGCCATTGGCTTGCCCGGCTTGGCGTTCTGGACGACCTGCACATCCTTGATCAGGCGCCCGCGACGGTCCTTGAGCACCTGCCGCTTGCCCGGCACACCCGCCAGCCACTCGTCGTAGGCCAGCTCCATGCCCTCGCGGCCGCGATCGTCGATATCGGTGAAACCCACCAGATGAGCAGTCACTTCGCCAGCCGGATAAAAGCGGCGGAACTCTTCCTGCGCATAAACGCCGGGAATCTTCAGGTCGAGCACGGCCTGGCCCTGTTCGGGCGTCAGGCCGCGTACCAGGTAGGTGAATTCGCGCGTTGCCAGCTGCTGCAGACGCTCGCTCAATGCGGCGGGATCCTGCCGCAGCGCAGCGGCCAGTTCCGGCCAACGCGCGCGCGCGGCCTGGAGCTCCTTGGGATTGCCCCACAGAGTCGTGACAGGGGTACTGACGGCCAGCGGCTCGCCGTTGCGGTCGGTGATCAGCCCTCGATGCGCCGGAATAGGAATATGCCGCACGCTGCGCGCATCACCCTGCCCCTGCAGGAAAGCCTGATCCATCACCTGCAGATCGACGATACGCCAGGCGATCACGCCGACCAGCAGCGCAAGCAGGGCCAGAACGATACGAAACCGCCAGGGATACAGCGCGCCGTCGAGTTTCATGGCGCCACCAACTGCACATCCGCCGCCGCGGGGATGTGCATCTTCAATTGCTCGGTAGCGAGCGCCTCGATACGGCTGTGAGCGGTCCAGGTGCTCTGCTCTAGAATCAGCCTTCCCCACTCGGCCTGCGCCTTATCGCGCACACTCAACTCGGCATACATCTCGTTGAGCAACTGACGATTCCAGTGTGCACTGTAGGCAACCGCAATCGCAGACAGCAGCACGCAGACGAACAGCACCAGCATGAGCAGGCTGCCACGCGGCATCGCGGAAAGCCGGCGACTCATCGCACTTTCTCCGCGACGCGCATGACGGCGCTGCGCGAACGGGGATTCGCGCGGACTTCGGTTTCGGAGGCAAACTGCGCCTTGCCGATCAACTTCAAGCGCGGTTCGAATGGCTTCGGCATGACCGGCAGGCCACGCGGCAACTGGTCCGCCTCACCCTTGGCGTGACGCCGCATGAACTGCTTGACGATGCGATCTTCCAGCGAATGGAAGCTGATCACCACCAGCCGACCACCGACCTCGAGCGCTTCGAGGGCAGCGTCCAAACCAGTCTCAAGGTCACCCAGCTCGTTGTTGATATAGATGCGCAGGCCCTGAAACGCACGAGTCGCCGGATTCTTGCCTTTCTCCCAGGCGGGATTGGCGTCGGTCAGGACCTTGGCCAGGTCAGCCGTGCGCTCGAACGGCTTTTCCGCGCGCCGCTGTACCACAGCACGCGCCATGCGCCTGGCGAAGCGCTCTTCGCCGTAATCCTTGAAGACCCGGGCAATGTCTTCTTCGCTTGCCTGACCGATCCACTCGGCCGCGCTGACGCCGCGCGACGGGTCCATGCGCATGTCCAACGGGCCGTCGTTGAGGAAACTGAAACCGCGCTCCGGATCGTCCAGCTGCGGAGAGGAAACCCCCAAATCCAGCAGGATACCGCTCAGCGTACCGGTCCAGCCGCGTTGCGCCACTTCGTCACCGAGCTCCGCAAAGCTTCGCTGCACAACGACAAAGCGGCCGTCTTCGGCCGCCAGTGCTTGCCCCGTAGCGATCGCTAGCGGGTCCTTGTCGAACCCCAGTAACCGCCCCTCCGAGCCAAGCTGTTCGAGCAGTAGCCGGCTGTGCCCACCGCGCCCGAACGTACCGTCCAGATAGCGACCGTCTGGCCGCACGGCCAGCGCCGCGACGGCTTCGTCGAGCAACACGGTGATATGTCGCAGCTCGCTGATCTGGCTCACAGAATTAGGTCACGTAGTTCTTCCGGCAGACCGCCGGGTTGTTTGATGGCCGCCAGATCCGCGTCAGAAATCGCGTTCCAGTCGTCCTCGTTCCACAGTTGAAACTTGTTCAGCTGCCCAACCAGCATCGCGTGCTTGTCGAGCCGGGCGTACTCGCGCAGGCGCGGCGGCACCAGCACGCGACCGCTGCCGTCCATCTCCACGTCCACAGCGTTACCGATGAGCAGACGTTGCAGCCGGCGGGTCTCTTCGCGCAGCGAGGGCAGCTCACGCAGCTTCGCCTCGATCAGCTCCCATTCGGGCAAGGGATAGATGCACAGACAGCGGTCAACCGCGTCGATCGTGACGATCAACTGGCCTTCGCCACGCGAATTCAGCTCGTCACGATACCGACTGGGCATAACCAGCCGGCCTTTGGCGTCGAGACTGATGGCGTTGGCTCCGCGAAACACGGCTGCGCTTCCCCTGAATTAGCTATCCATGCCCAAATAAACCACTTCGTGCCACTTTCTACCACTTGGGCGCACTATAGAAATGCCCGCCCCCCACCGTCAAGGCGAGCCCGACGGGAAAAACCTTTATGGCGCGGTTATTTAGCGTCGCTAAGCGGGACAGACGGAATAAAAGGACGGATTCTGAAAATCAAAGACGAGATGGCGGAAGGAGTTACTCAACAAAGTTAAAGTGCTTTGTTAAGAGCAATAATCTTTCGGAATAATTGCGGAGTTGTTGGAGCGCAGAAAAATCGGAGAGTCGATCTGTAAGCCGGGTTCTGTCGAGGACAGTCATTCCTCTACGACAGCCATCGCTGACTGCCTCTAGCAACCTACCCGGATCCAGCGCGGGCCACGCCAATGGATCCCTATTTGGTCTTGCTCCAAGTGGGGTTTACCTAGCCACGAACTGTTGCCAGCCGTGCGGTGCGCTCTTACCGCACCTTTTCACCCTTACCGGCACCGAAGCGCTTAGGCGGTTATTTTCTGTGGCACTTTCCGTAGGCTCGCGCCTCCCAGGCGTTACCTGGCACTTCGCCCTATGGAGCCCGGACTTTCCTCCCTCCCCTTTTGCCGGAACAAAAAGAGACAGCGACTGTCCGATCGACTCTCCGGCCGTCAGAGTACCGTCGCGCGCAGGGCGCTGCAAGGCGGACCGATGCGTAGCGGTCGTTACGGACCACCTGGCGCTGCAGCCATTTCAAGTCTTGCGCTCAAGTGCCAGCTGGTAGAGCAGGTTCTTGCGTACGCCGGTGATCTCGGCCGCCAGAGCTGCAGCCCGCTTGAGCGGAAGCTCACCCAGTAGCAAATCGAGCACACGCACCACCTCGGCACTGACAGCCTGGTCGCCCTCCGGCGCCTGCCAACCGGCTACCAGCAACACGCACTCACCACGCTGTTGGTTGCTATCGCCGGCGACCCAGGCGCGCAACTGCCCGAGCGGCAGCCCCTTTAATGTTTCAAACGTCTTGGTCAGCTCACGACAGAGAACGGCAGGCCGATCGGCGCCAAAGATTGCTTCGAGATCGTCCACACACTCCAAAATCCGATGCGGTGCCTCATAGAAGATCAACGTGCGCGGCTCCTCCTTCAACAACTCCAGCCGCGCTCTGCGCCCGGCAGCTTTGGCCGGCAGAAATCCTTCGAAGATGAAGCGATCCGAGGGCAACCCGGCCGCCGACAGCGCCGCAATCAACGCACACGCCCCCGGCACCGGCACCACGCGAATACCGGCCGCACGTGCCTGCCGCACCAGATGATAACCGGGGTCCGAAATCAGCGGCGTGCCGGCATCCGAAATCAGCGCGATATCGTCGCCCGTCTGCAAACGCTCAAGAAAACGCCCCCCCTCGTCACGCTCGTTATGCTCATGGCAAGCCGCCAATGGCGTGGCGATTCCGAAATGCGACATCAGACGCGCCGAGTGGCGAGTATCCTCGGCAGCGATCAGAGCGACCTCGCCCAAAACTCGCAGCGCCCGCGCGCTGATGTCTTCCAGATTGCCGATGGGCGTAGCGACCACATAGAGCGTACCCGCACCGGAATTCGCAGCGACCGTGGCAGTCACAGGGCTTACCTCATCACAAAAGCAAGCATTGTAGCCCTATTGCCGGCCGTAACATCGCGACCGCGCCGGTGCTTGGGTACAATCCGCGCATTTCGCCATTGCCTTTCAGGAACAACTACATGATGGCTCGCCTAAGCCCGCTGCTGATTCTCGGCCTCGCCGCACTACTCACGGCCTGCGCCAGCTCCCCCTCATCCACGCTGGGCGAGCTGCCGCGCACACCGCAGGCGACGACGCAGCAATTGTTGCAGCAGGCCGACCAGAGCGACCCTGCGAAAGCCGCCGAGCTGCGCCTGGCGGCGGCCGATCAGAGCCTCACCAAGGGCGAGGCAGCGCGTGCCCGCGGCATTCTCGAGCAGGTGCCACTGGACAGCCTGAAGCCCGCCCAGCAGATCTTCGCCAGTACCCTTTTGGCCGAAATTGCACTGATCGAAGGGCAACCACAACAGGCTCAGCAAGCACTTGCACATCCGGCTTTCGAGCGCCTCGGCGAGCTACCGGTCGACCAGCAAATTCGCAGCCAGACGGTTCGCGCCCGGACACTGGAAGCCACGGGACAGACGCTGGCCGCCGCACGCGAGCGCATTTTCACCGCTCCGCTGCTCAGCGGCACCGCAGCAAAGGAAAATCATGAGGCGATCTGGGGCCTGCTTTCCGCGCTGCCAGCCGGGGAAAGCCAAGGCGCTGGTGGCGATACCGATCTCGACGGCTGGCTGTCCCTCGCAACAGCAGTGAAGCAGGCCGGCACCTTTGCGCAGCAGCAACGAGCGATAGACAGCTGGATTGCGCAGCACCCTCAACACCCCGCCGCCAAACAGCTACCTGCGGCGCTCGAGCAGCTACGCCAGCTCGCCGATCAGCCGCTTACGCACGTCGCACTGCTGCTGCCCATGCAGGGCCAGCTGGCGTCCGTAGCGCAGGCACTGCGCGACGGCTTCCTTGCCGCACACTTGCAGGCCCAGCAAGCAGGCGCAACCGACCTACGGATCGAACTCTACGACAGCTCGCGCATTACCTCGTTGGACGCGGTCTACCAGCAGGCGCAAGCAGATGGCGTCCAACTCATCATCGGTCCATTGGAAAAAGATCTGGTCCGCCAGCTAAGCGAGCGCGAGCGACTGCCGATCACAACGCTGGCGCTCAATTACAGCGACGCGGGCCGGACCACACCGCCGCAATTGTTCCAGTTCGGTCTGGCAGCCGAAGACGAAGCGCGCGAAGTGGCCCGGCGCGCATGGGCGGACGGCCATCGCCGCGCTATAGCCTTAGCCCCACGCGGCGAATGGGGTGCGCGAATCCTCGCAGCCTTTCGCCAGAGCTGGGAGGACGCCGGCGGTACGCTGGTCGCCGCCGAGCCGCTGGCAGAACCCGTCGAACTGGCCAACCAGATCGCCGCACTGCTCCAGCTGCGCAACAGCGAATCGCGCGCGCAAAGCGTGCAGAACACGCTCGGCAAGGATGTGACCAGCCAGCCCACACGCCGCCAGGATGTCGACTTCATATTCCTTGCGGCCACCCCGCAGCAAGCTCAGCAGGTCCGCCCGACACTGATCTTCCAGTACGCCGGCGACATCCCGGTATACGCCACATCCCACTTGCACGCGGCGAATCAGAACCGCACCCAGTATCTCGATCTCGACGGCATCCGCTTCGCTGAAACGCCATGGCTACTCGATCCGCAGCTCCCGCTGCGCCAGCAGATCGAGCGACAGTGGCCGCAAGCCGCGGGCAGTCTGGGACGTCTATACGCAATGGGTGCCGATGCCTACCTCCTCGCCCCGCGGCTAAATCAGCTGCTGGCCCTGCCGAACACACGACTGGATGGACTGTCGGGGACACTAAGTCTCAATCCGCAGCAACGCATCGAACGACAGCTGCCTTGGGCACAATTCCGCGACGGTCAAGTCGAGCGCCTGCCACTCAATCCTCTACCATGAGCGAGCATCTGGCACGAGGACGCAGCACCGAAGCCTTGGCGCACGATTATCTCGTCCGTCAGGGGCTGCGTCTGCTGACACAGAATTGGAGCTGCCGCAGCGGCGAGCTCGATCTGGTCATGCTGGACGGCGATACAGTAGTATTTGTCGAGGTTCGCTACCGACGCCACGCGGCCTGGGGTGGCGCTGCAGCCAGCGTCGATGGCCGAAAACAGCAAAAGCTGATCAGAGCCGCCGAACTGTTTCTGCAGAAAGAGGCTCGCTGGGCCAGACATCCTTGCCGCTTCGACGTCATCGCACTGGACGCCAACGAGCCGATCACGGATCAGCATTGGATCCGCAACGCCTTTGACAGCTGAACGCTTACCACAGCGCGGCATCGAGCACGCTTACAGCAGGCCTCCCCTGGCTTGCCCATCATTGAAGGTCATCCATCGATGGATATACAAACCCGTATTCGGCAGCTTTTTCAGGCCAGCATCGACACCAAACAGCAAGCGATGGACGTTCTCGCGCCCAGCATCGAACAAGCCGGGCAGGCGATGGTCAACGCACTGCTAAGCGAGGGCAAGATTCTCACCTGCGGCAATGGTGGATCGGCCGGCGATGCCCAGCATTTTTCCTCCGAATTGCTGAACCGCTTCGAACGCGAACGCCCGAGCCTGCCCGCCATCGCGCTGACGACTGATAGTTCGACGCTGACCTCTATCGCCAACGACTACAGCTACAACGAAGTTTTCTCCAAGCAAATACGCGCGCTGGGCCAGCCGGGCGATGTTCTGCTGGCCATTTCCACCAGCGGTAACTCCGCGAATGTGATTCAGGCCATCCAGGCCGCGCACGACCGGGAGATGCTTGTGGTGGCTCTAACCGGACGAGACGGTGGCGGCATGGCTTCGCTGCTGCTTCCCGAAGATGTCGAAATCCGGGTACCGGCCAACGTCACCGCACGCATCCAAGAGGTCCATCTGCTGGCGATCCATTGCCTGTGTGACCTGATAGATAATCAGTTGTTTGGGAGTGAAGAATGAAAGCGCTGCGCCTGCCAGCATTTCTTGGCCTATGCCTGCTCGCTACAGGCTGCAGTTCGGTATTGAACGCCACGCGCGATGAGCCGATTGCAGATAATCGCGGCACTCGCACCATCGGCAGCACCATCGACGACTCGCTGATCGAAACCAAGGCGGCGGTCAATATCGCCAAGGCCCACGCCGACCTTGATCAGGGGTCGCATATTGTTGTCGCCAGCTACAACGGTGTCGTTCTGTTGGCCGGACAAACGCCGCGCAGCGATCTCAAGCAGATGGCCGAGCAGGCGGCCAGTTCCGTGCAGCGCGTGAAGCGCGTCCATAACGAGCTGCAGGTACTGCAACCGTCATCGGCCCTGGCGCGCAGCAACGACACCTGGCTGACAACCAAGATCAAAGCTCAGATGCTCGCCGATAACAGTGTTCCCGGCTCGCGCATCAAGGTGATCACCGAGAACGGTATTGTCTATCTGCTGGGCTTGGTGACCCGCCAGGAAGGCAATCGCGCCACCAGTCTGGTGCAGGGTGTCGGCGGCGTACAACGCATCGTCAAGCTATTTGAATATATCGATTAGCGATTGAGCGGCAGGTGGCCGGGCTGTGCAAAGCAACCCGACTGCCACTGAGCAGAAACGAAACGGTCGCCGTCCGGAACCGGGAGCACTCAGCAACTCCCGCGTTACAGCGCGCCTGGTCGCCCCACCCCGATTCCGCCGCTCCCTACTTAACAACCTTCAGACTCGGTCGACCCGCCGGGCGCTGGCCGCCCTCACCATCCATCGGGCCGCTCCCATCGGCAGGCGAATCGTCCGGGAATGTCGGCTCGATTTCAAAGACCATACCTTGTCCGTTCTCCCGCGCGTAGATGGCCATCACCGCACCAGCGGGAATGTGCAAGGAGTGCGAGACGCCACCGAAGCGTCCCTCGAAGCTTATTGCCTCGTTGCCCATTTGTAGATTACGCACCGCACTCGGTGCCACATTGAGCACGATCTGGCCATCGTTGGCAAAACCGGCTGGAATCTGCACCCCACGGTATTCGGCATCGACCAACAGATGGGGCGTGCAATCGTTATCAACAATCCATTCGTAAAGCGCTCGGACCAGATAAGGGCGACTCGAATTCATGTGAAAGTCCTCCTTCAACGCATAGTGCGCTCAATGGATGAAACACTATCCTGAAAAGTCTTGCGGGCGAAGTTGCGCTCCATGTAGTCAAGCAACGGCCGGGACGCTCGCGGCAGCTCAACTCCGAGCAGCGGCAGCCTCCAGAGAATCGGCAACAGGCCGCAATCGACGACGCTCATCTCGTCGCTCATGAAGTACGGCTTCTCGGCGAAAATCGGCGAAACGCCGCTCAGGCTTTCCCTGAGTTCCTTGCGCGCCTGCGTGCGCGCCTCTTCATGGGTACGCCGATCCAGAATGCGATCAACCAATGAGCACCAGTCCCGCTGAATACGATGCACCAGCAGCCGCGTGTGGGCGCGCGCCACCGGATAGACCGGCAGCAGCGGCGGATGCGGATAACGCTCCTCTAGATATTCGAGGATGACCCCTGGCTCATACAGCACCAGATCACGGTCAACCAGCGTTGGTACACCAGCATAGGGGTTCAGCTCGGCCAGCCTCGCCGGGCACTGCCCCGCCTGAACGTCAATGACCTCGACAGCGACGCCCTTCTCCGCAAGCGCAAGGCGCACTCGATGAGAGTAATGATCGGCAGGATCGGAATAGCAGATCAACCGGTTGGCTGCGGCCATAGGTCCTTCCTCATGCGATTATCCGAAGGCAAAAAAACACGCGCGCCCAATGGGCGCGCGTTAGGTACAGCTTGAACAGCAGAGTACTTAGTGAACGTCTTTCCAGTACTCGCGCTTGAGCAGGTAGGCGAAGACGAAGAAGAATGCCAGGAACAGCAGCACATAGGTGCCGATACGCTGACTTTCCAATTTGACCGGGTTGGCCGAGTAAGCCAGGAAGGTCACCAGATTCTTGATCTTCTCGTCATACTCCGCCTCGGTCAGCGTGCCGGTACCCGGCTCCACAACCAGCTGATCGCAAGCTTCCTGAGTGATCGGCGTGCCGGTCAGCGGATCAAACTGCTTGCGCCCGTCCTCAACGACCTGCACCTGCTTGCAACCCATCACGCGACGGCCCTGCAACGGTGCCAATACGTGCGGCATACCGACGTTCGGGAACACAGTATTGTTGACGCCGTACGGACGAGCTGGGTCCTCGTAGAAGCTACGCATGTAGGTATAGAGCCAGTCATTACCGCGAACACGCGCGACCAGCGTCAGATCCGGCGGCGGAGCACCGAACCAGACCTTGGCGTCTTCGGCCTTCATACCGGTCTTCATATGATCACCAAACTTGGCATCGGTGAAGACGACATTCTTCATCATGACGTCTTCCGGAATGCCGAGATCGGTAGCGACACGCTCATAACGCTGGTACTGCGCTCCATGGCAGCCCATGCAGTAGTTGGCGAAGGTCTTCAGACCATCCTGCATCGCGGCCTTGTCGGTCAGATCGATCTCGACCTTGTCCAGGTGAGCCTCGGTGCCGGCAGCGAACGCAAAGACCGGCAGAATCGCGAGAATCAATGCAGCAAATTGCTTTTTCATCAGCCATCCACCCTTTGCGGAACCACTTTGGTCTTCTCGAGCCGGGTGTAGAACGGCATCAGAACGAAGTATCCGAAGTAAATAACAGTACAGATCCGAGCCAGCAGCGTGCGCTCCGGAGTAGGCGCGAGAACGCCCAGAACACCCAGGATGACGAAGGCGACGCAGAAGGCCACCAGCGCGATCTTGCTCATCCAACCCTTGTATTTCATGGACTTGACTGGACTGCGGTCGAGCCACGGCAGCACGAACAGCACCGCGATCGAAGCCCCCATCGCCACTACGCCGAGCAGCTTGTCCGGAACCGCGCGCAGAATCGCGTAGAACGGAGTGAAGTACCAGACCGGCGCAATGTGCGCGGGCGTCTTGAATGCGTTAGCTACTTCGAAGTTCGGCTTCTCAAGGAAATAGCCACCCATTTCGGGGAAGAAGAACACGATGGCGCAGAAAACGAACAGGAACACCACCACACCGACGATGTCTTTGACGGTGTAGTACGGATGGAACGGAATACCATCCAACGGTACGCCGTTTTCGTCCTTGGTCTTCTTGATGTCGACGCCCAGCGGGTTGTTCGAACCGACTTCGTGCAGAGCCAGGATGTGCAGCACGACCAGGCCTAGAATCACGATCGGCAGCGCGATGACATGCAGCGCGAAGAAACGATTCAGCGTGATGCCGGAGATCAGGTAGTCACCGCGGATCCACTGGGTCAGGTCATCGCCGATGACCGGAATCGCACCGAACAGCGAAATGATCACCTGAGCGCCCCAGTAGGACATCTGGCCCCAAGGCAGCAGATAACCCATGAAGGCTTCGGCCATCAGTGCTAGGTAGATCATCATGCCGAAGATCCACACCAGCTCGCGCGGCTTCTGGTACGAACCGTAGAGCAGCCCACGGAACATATGCAGATACACCACCACGAAGAACGCCGAAGCGCCGGTAGAGTGCAGGTAGCGGATGATCCAGCCGTACTCCACGTCGCGCATGATGTACTCGACGGACGCGAAGGCGCCTTCGGCCGAAGGTTCGAAGCTCATCGTCAGCCAGACACCGGTCAGGATCTGGTTGACCAGCACCAGCAGAGCTAGCGAGCCAAAGAAGTAGAAGAAGTTGAAGTTCTTCGGCGCGTAATACTTGGACAGATGGTCTTCCCACATTTTCGTCGCGGGGAAGCGGGCATCGACCCATTCCATGAACTTGCTCATCAGGCTTTCTCCTGGTCCACGCCGATAATGATGACATTATCGGTTTCGTACGAGTGCGGGGGCACCGGCAGGTTCAACGGAGCGGGTTGCGCCTTGTAGACACGCCCAGCCATGTCGTACTTGGAGCCGTGGCAAGGACAGAAGTAGCCGCCCAGCCAGTCAGCACCGAGGTCAGCCGCAGCCACCTCAGGACGGAAAGACGGCGCGCATCCCAGATGGGTGCAAAGTCCAACGACCACCAGCAGTTCCGGTTTGATCGCGCGGTTCTTCGGGTCGACATATGTCGGCTGCACCGAAGCCTTGGATTCAGGGTCGGCCACCTGTGGAGTCAGCTTCTCCAGATTGCCGAGCACCTCCTCGGTGCGACGCACGATAAATACCGGCTGACCCCGCCACTCGGCGACCATCTGCTGTCCCGGCTCGATCTTGCTGACATTCACTCTCACCGGTGCACCGGCAGCCTTGGCCTTGGCACTCGGGAACCACGATCCCACGAACGGGACCGCGGCGCCCACCGCTCCTGCAGCACCTACCACCGAAGTGGCGGCTACGAGGAAGCGACGCCGACCAGCATTCACGCCGTCATTGCTCATTCAGTCGTCTCCCATCAGCTTCTTATGACCTGCGTGGAAGCAGGCATTTACTACGTAAAATCGGGCCGCGAAAAATTCGCCAAATGGTAAAGAAAAGCCCCCCACCTGACAAGGTAATAGCCTGACACAAATCGGCTGGAGCCCTACAAGATCGCGGCTTCTGGCGCGCGACATGCTGTCGCAGCGAATATCTCGCCCATAAAAAAAACGCCCGGACCTTGCGGAGCCGGGCGCTTCTTTTGGCAAGCGTATTAACGCTTGGAGTACTGCGGACGCTTACGCGCTTTACGCAGACCGATCTTCTTACGCTCCACTTCGCGAGCATCGCGAGTGACGAAGCCAGCCTTACGCAGCGGACTACGCAGGGTCTCGTCATAGGAGATCAGTGCGCGGGTGATGCCGTGGCGAATGGCGCCAGCCTGGCCAGTCACGCCACCACCGAGAACGGTAACGTATACATCGAACTTCTCGGCAGTATCGGTCAGCTCCAGCGGCTGACGAACCACCATGCGAGCGGTTTCGCGGCCAAAAAAGTTATCCAGCTCACGATTGTTGATCGAGATCTTGCCAGTGCCCGGACGCAGGAAAACGCGTGCGGTTGCAGTCTTGCGACGGCCAGTGCCGTAATTTTGAGTCGCCGACATAATGAACTATTCCGTTAAATCTTCAGTTCTTGGGGCTGCTGGGCAGTGTGCGGGTGGCTGGCACCCTTGTACACCTTCAGCTTACGGTACATGTCGCGACCCAGCGGGTTCTTCGGCAGCATGCCTTTTACCGCGGTCTCGATCACGCGCTCGGGCGCCTTGGCGATCAGCTTCTCGAAGTTGATCGACTTGATGCCACCCGGGAAGCCGGAGTGGGAGTAGTACATCTTGTCGGAAGTCTTGGCACCGGTAACACGCACCTGCTCAGCATTGATCACGACGATGTAGTCGCCGGTATCGACGTGCGGGGTGTATTCCGGCTTGTGCTTGCCACGCAGGCGGCTAGCGATTTCGGTTGCCAGACGACCCAGGGTCTGGCCGGCAGCGTCGACGACGAACCAGTCGCGCTTGACGGTTTCCGGTTTAGCAGTAAAAGTCTTCATTCGTTATAGCCTCAGGGGCCGCCCTGAAAATAAGACGGCGAATCTTACTGAATGGTGCTCGCCCTGGCAAGGCCAGGACAGCCGGAAACAGACGCTATCGGGGGCTCGGGTCAGCGCGTCCGCTACGGCGGTGATTCGGCAGGCTAGGCATCCCCTGCCTTGTTTGTGTCACCAGGCTAGGCATCCCCGGCGACAGGCTGCGGAATTATCCTGATTGCCGGAGAAATAGCAACCGCCTTTTGCGACGCCGCCCAGCACCGCGTTGGCATTTTCGACAGCGTGCCACCAATGACACCTGCGCTACCACGCCGCTAAGCTGCGCGCCTACCAAACCCGAAGCCCGCAGGCCAAACACCGAGGATTGCCTTTCGAATGATTTCCGCGCACCTGCTCGCGCCGACCAGCCTTTTCGCGGGCTGGCTGATCTATGCCCTAGCCCTGCTCTGGGCTGCCTGGCGCGCCCCCTGGATCGAACTGTTCAGCGACACGAGGCGCCAGCACCTGCTGTTTGGCGCAATGCTGGCGATTTTCCTACTCTGGCTGGTACGGCGCGACTTCGATTCGGGGCTGTCCTTCCACTTCATCGGACTGACCGCCGTTACGCTCCTGCTGGATTGGCCGCTGGCGATCCTCGCCGCGTTCAGCGCCCAGCTCGGCCTGACCCTTACCGGCCACCAGCACTCAGTCGCACTAGGAATGAACGGCGTTCTGCTGGTGCTTATTCCCGTACTGGTCACCGTAATCTGCGCCCGCCTGGTCGAACGGGCACAACCGCGCAACCTGTTCGTGTTTATCTTCTTTTCCGGATTCTTCCCAGCAGCGCTGGCCGCAATGTTCTGCGTGCTGGCCTCGCTTGGCATCCTGCTGATGGACGGCAGATTTCCCATGCCACCGTGGCTCGAAGATTTTGCGGGCTATCTCTGGCTGGTGATGTTTCCGGAAGCGTTCATCAACGGCACCGCCGTTACCGCAATGGTGGTGTTCTATCCAGACTGGCTGGAAAGCTTCAACCGCAGCCGCTACCTGCAAGCGCCCTGGAAGGACGAAGAACGCTAGCAACCGCACCCCAAACGGAGCGCCGCACAGCACGTAATCAATGCTGGCGCGACGACAGATCCGCGGAGAACAGCTCGTCTTCCACGCCATCCCCGGGGATCGCATGCTCCTCGGCAGCCCACGCCCCCAAGTCGATCAGCTTACAGCGCTCGCAACAGAACGGCCGGTACGGACTCTGCGCACCCCACTCCACTTGCGCTCCACAGGTAGGGCACAAGACCATGGTCGCGGTCACGGTCGACCTCCCCGTAACGTTAGATAAAAACGATGCAAGCGCTCCACTTCTGCCTGCAGCCAAGTTAGGTCACGATCATTCAGCAACACATCGTCAGCGTGGCGCAGTCGCTCCTCGCGTGATGCCTGCACTTTCAGAATAGCCCGGACCTGCTCTTCACTCGCCTGGTCCCGCCCTACGGTGCGCTCGATCTGCAGTGCCTCCGGAACATCCACCACCAGCACTCGATCGACCTCCCGGTACTGCCCTGATTCCACCAGCAAGGGCGAAACCATGATCGCGTACGGCGATTCGGCCTTGGCCAGATGTGTGGCAACCTCAGCACGAATCAGCGGATGCAACAACCGCTCGAGCCACACGCGCTCACTTGGATCCACAAAGATCCGCTCGCGAAGCGCTGCTCGATTCAAAGCTCCCTCATGCAGCATGCCCGCGCCGAAATGCTCGACAATTTGCTGCAACGCCGGACGCCCCGGCTCCACCACCCAACGAGCAGCCTGATCGGCGTCCACCACATGTATGCCGAGACTAGCGAAGTGATTGGCCGCCGCAGTCTTGCCGCTGCCAATACCGCCGGTCAAGCCGAGAATCCAAGGCCTCATCAACACATCCACGCAAATCAATGGTTTCGCAGTAGTACTCAATCACCGCGCCCAGTGCAAGCCGCAGCCAGCCTTGCGGCCCACCATTAAAGCAGCGCAGGCTCATATATGCGCGAACTGCAAATAGCCACGAGTAATGGGATCACCCCACAGCAACGCGATCCACCCGGCAATGGCCAGATAAGGCCCGAAAGGAATCGGCGTGCCGTGCGCAGCACCGCGCACGCGCAGCAGGACGCTGCCAAGCACCGCCCCCACCAGCGAGGACAACAGAATGGTGAGCGGCAGCACTTGCCAGCCTCCCCAGGCGCCAATCATCGCAAGCAGCTTGAAGTCGCCGTACCCCATGCCTTCCTTGCCGGTAACCAGCTTGAAGAGCCAGTAAACCGTCCACAGGCTTAGGTATCCGGCGATCGCTCCCCACAGGGCGTCTCCTAGCAGCACAAAAAGGTCACCACTATTAACGATTAGCCCCAACCAGAGCAGCGGCAGCACCAGCGAATCCGGCAATAGCTGATGATCGATATCGATTAGGCTCATCGCCAGCAGCCCCCAGGTCAGCAATAGCATGGCGCCAGCCTGCCAAGTAAAGCCAAAGTGCCAGGCCACGTAACCCGAGAGAAGCCCGCAAGCAAGCTCAACCAGCGGATAACGAGCAGGGATAGGCTTCTTGCAAGACGAACATCTGCCCCGCAGCGCCATCCAGCTCAGTACCGGAATGTTCTCCCATGGCCGAATCGAATGTGCGCAATGCGGGCATCGCGAAGGAGGCAGGAATAGGTTGAACGTCGCCTCAGCCGACTCGGCCGGCAGCTCCAGAAACTCCCGCGCCTGCGCCTGCCACTCGCGCTGCATCATGATCGGAAGACGATAGATGACGACATTGAGAAAGCTGCCTACCAACAGCCCAAGCAGCGCCGCACACAAAACAAAGGCCAGCGCATGGCTGGCCAGAAATTCAAGCATCATCGATTAGCCGACCACGCTGCCCAACTGGAAGATCGGCAAGTACATCGCAATGATCAACCCCCCAACCAACACACCCAGGACAGCCATAATCATCGGCTCCATCAGGGTGGTCAGGTTGTCCACCATGTTATCGACCTCGGCCTCGTAGAAGCTCGCCAGCTTATCCAGCATTTCATCCAGCGCGCCGGACTCCTCGCCGATTGCCGTCATCTGAATGGCCATCGTTGGGAAGATCCCAGTGGTACGCATGGAGAAATTGAGCTGAACGCCCGACGAAACATCGCTACGGATCTTCGCCACCGCATTGCGAAACACCACGTTACCCGTGGCGCCGGCGACCGAATCCAGCGCATCCACCAGCGGTACACCCGCCGCGAACGTGGTAGACAGTGTTCGCGCGTAACGCGCCACTACCGACTTGTAGAGAATATCTCCAACGATCGGCAGCTTAAGCAGCAGCCGATCGAGCGAGTCGCGAAATTTTTCCGATGACTTGTAGACATGCTTGAATACGAATGCTGCGGCAAACATAACCGCGAATACTACGTACCACCACTCCTGCAACCAACGCGAAAGGTAGACCACCATCATGGTGAAAGCCGGTAGTTGGGCGCCAAACCCTTCGAATACGCTCTCGAACTGTGGAACGACCTTAATGAGCAGAATCGCCGAAACGATGATCGCCACCACGATCACCGCGATCGGGTAGGTCATGGCCTTCTTTATCTTCGCCTTGAGCGCTTCGGTTTTTTCCTTGTAGGTCGCTACGCGATCCAGAAGCGTTTCCAGCGCACCGGACTGCTCGCCAGACTCGACCAGATTGCAATACAGATCGTCGAAATATTGCGGCTTCTTGCGCAGCGAACCGGCGAAACTGTTACCCGCGGCCACTTCCTGTTTGATCTCGTCCACCAGCTTGCGCATGTTGGGATTGTCGAAACCCTCGCCGATAATGTCGAACGACTGCAAAAGTGGAACCCCCGCCTTCATCATCGTCGCCATCTGCCGGGTGAACAGCGCGATATCCATCGGCTTGATCTTCTTACCCGAGCCGAACAGCGAAACGGCTTTCTTGCGGACCTTTAGCGGATTGATGCCCTGCTTGCGAAGCTGCGCCTTGATGAGCGCCGGACTTTGACCAGTCAACTCACCTTTGACCTTGCCACCTTTTCTATCGGTGCCCTCCCAGGTGAACACACTGGTTTTCAACGCTTTTTCCGCCATGGTTAATCCTTGGTCACGCGGTTGACTTCCTCCAGGCTGGTGACGCCGTGCATGGCCTTGACCAGTCCCGAAGTGCGCAAATCATTGAAACCATCTTTGCGCGCCTGCTGGGCGATATCGATGGAGTTACCTTCTTCCATGATAAGCCGCTGCAACGCTGGCGTGATTTTAACCACTTCATAAATACCGACACGCCCCTTGTAGCCACCCTTGCAACTATCGCAGCCCACTGGACCAAATAGTTTGAATGTGCCGATCTTTTCAACCGGGAACCCCTCCTTGAGAAGCACCTCGCGCGGCACGTCAACCTCCCTCTTGCACGCCGGGCAAAGCTTGCGCGCCAACCGCTGCGCAATGATCAAGTTGACCGAAGTCGCAATATTGAAAGCCGGCACCCCCATATTACGCAGACGCGTCAGCGTTTCCGCTGCGCTATTGGTGTGCAGCGTCGACATGACCATATGCCCGGTTTGCGCCGCCTTGATAGCAATCTCGGCGGTTTCAAGGTCACGAATCTCGCCGACCATGATGATATCTGGGTCTTGGCGCAGAAAAGCACGCAACGCCTGAGCAAAATCCATTCCCTGACGCGGATTGACGTTGACCTGGTTGATCCCCTCCAGGTTGATCTCCACCGGGTCCTCCGCGGTAGAGATGTTCACGTCAACGGTATTGAGGATGTTCAGGCCGGTATACAACGAAACCGTCTTGCCCGATCCCGTGGGGCCAGTCACCAGGATCATGCCCTGCGGCTGTTTAAGGGCGTTCATGTACAGCTCTTTCTGGTCGTCCTCATAACCCAGGGCATCGATCCCCATCTGCGCGCTGGCCGAATCCAGAATCCGCATCACGATCTTCTCGCCCCACAGCGTGGGCAGCGTGTTCACGCGAAAATCAATGGACTTGGTTTTTGACACCTTCATCTTGATTCGCCCGTCCTGCGGCTTACGCCGCTCGGCGATATCCAGGCTGGCCATGACCTTCAATCGCGCCGAAATCCTGCTGACCAACTGCACTGGAGGGCGAGCAACCTCGTGCAACATGCCGTCGGTACGAAAGCGCACGCGATAGGTCTTCTCGTAAGGCTCGAAGTGCAGGTCGGACGAGCCACCCTTGATGGCATCCAACAACATCTTATTGACGAAGCGCACCACCGGCGCGTCATCGGCCTCGCTGTGCTCCGCGCCATCATCTTTCGCCTCTCCGGCCACCTCAACATCCAGATCCTCCAGATCCGAGCTGCTCAAACCGTCGAGTGCCGTAGCGGCCGACTCGAAGAACTTTTCGATGGCCTCGCCCAGCTTGTCATCCTCGACCAGCACGCCCTCGACAGAGAGTCCGGTATTGAACTGGATATCGCTGATGGCCTGATGATTAGTCGGGTCCGACACTGCCACGTACAGCTTATTGCCACGGCGTTGCAACGGTAGAGCACGGTGCTGGCGCACCAGCTTTTCGCTGACCAGATCGCGCGGCTGGGTATCCTTATCTAGCGCCGAGAGATCAAAGAACGGCACGCCGAACTGGTCGGCGGCGATCTCCCCAAGCACACGACTCTTGACCAGCTTGTTCTGTACCAGCCACGTCACAAGCGACGACTGATTGCGCTGTGCCTGCAGCTGCGCCTGCATCGCAGCCTTTTCATCCAACTGGCCCGCCAGCACCAACTGCCGCGCGAGACCACCGAGGGAAACAGTTTCGTTCATGAAAGCGAACCAGAGGCGGGAAAGAATCGCTGCCTTATAACGCAGTTCCGAGAGCGAGCCAAACCGACAGAAACCGTGTGGCGTTTTTTGTCACTTGCTGACGAGCGCAGCCGTAGTGACTGCCATTCGCCCGCCTCGGCGCCCAGGCCTATCAAGAATCGTGGAGGAGCACCGTGGCCGAGCAAGGATGGCGACGAAAAACGGGTAAACGCCGCCACACGGCGCCCGCCACGTAAAACCAATCCAGATCGGGAAGACCAAATAGTGAGCCAGCGCACACCCTTGACCTCACCTCGAACTATCCCGCCACGCCTGGCATAGAAGCTGCTCCTGTTACGCCGGGTCCAAGACCTTACCAACACAGGAGCTTTTCCATGAAGTCCAAGAAGCAAAAAGGTTTCACCCTGATTGAATTGATGATCGTAGTTGCAATCATCGGCATTCTGGCTGCTATCGCTATTCCGCAGTTCAACGAATACCGCGCAAAATCCAATGACACTGTCGCAACGGCCGATGCAAAAAATTCCATCAGCGTTTTAGCAGCCGCCCAGCTTTAAGGAGCACATAACATGAAAAAATACCTAATCGGCTTGGCTATGGCCACCAGCATCTTTGCCGCAAACGGCTATGCAGCAGAAATCAAATCCGGCACTCCAATTACTGCAGACGCTGCGGGCTGCGAGCTTCTCTCCCAGGAAGTAACCATTAATCTTTCGAGCAATGTCTTTGGCGCCTTCTCCTGCCAAAAAGCAAACAATGTAATCAAAGTCGCCACCTGTCATAAAGGCGGCAACCGTAAAATCGAAACGATCAAGTGCGCCGTAGTAGACAAAGACGAAGCGGGTAACTCGGTATGGAATGACTCGTCCTGCAAATCCACCGATGACACGTTCGAGTCTCAAAATTTCGGCAAAGCTGCATTTGCAACCACCGCTGGCGGAAGCGTTGCTGCAAAAAGCCTGTCTGGCTTTTGCGATAGCGCAACTCCGCTAGAAGCCGCTGTTAAGTAATAATGGAACTACGCTTAGCAGCGCAAGTGAAGAATGCAACATACGCGAAGGCGCTCTAACGTTACCAAACCAGAAAGGGGCGCGCAGCCCCTTTCTCCATGAGACTAAAATGAAGCACTCATCAGCATTCACCTTCATTGAAGTGCTAATTACTGTTGCCATAATTTCTACGCTAATCGCGATTGCCATTCCTAGGTTTTTTGAGCTCCAAGCAACCAGCAATGACACCTCCGCATGGGCAGACGCCAAGAACTCAATAAATATCTTAGCAGCAAGCAAAGCGAGATAATCCACCAGCATTGAATAATACAACGAATCAACATTGGAGCTAAAATTCCGAAAGATTCGCACATGGTAATTTACTCATGGCAGCCTCTCCCGATGTCGTAATCGCCTTTCGCCTCGCATCTCGCGCTCGCTTTGCTTGGCTAGCGGCAAGCTCTCTGCTGGCACTGACCATTGCAGTGTTTCTTTCCGCACAGTTCAGCGGTCGTCAGCCCGCCACCGTGGCGCTGGATATCGGCCTGTCATTGCTACGACTACTGTTGCCTCTGATACTCGTCCTGACGACCCAGGAACTGCTGTCGCGCGAATTTGACCGTCGCTATATCCTCAATACGCTTTCCTATCCTAATCCGCGACGCAATCTGTTGCTGGGTCGCTTCGCCGCCGTTGTAGCCCTGACGCTCGGATTGTTGGTGCTGTTGGCCGCCGCGCTGGCGCTGCTGGTCTGGTTGATTGGCCAGAATTACGCACAAGCAACGCCGGTTGCCTTGGGCCCCCAGTATCTGGTTACGATTGCTTTTATCGCCGTTGATCTACAGTTGCTTGCGGCAGTCGCCAGTTTGCTCGCGGTGGTCGCGTCCACACCGAGTTTCGTCCTGATCGGCACGTTCGGTTTCATGCTGGTGGCGCGCTCGTTCGGCGCGATTGTCGAGCTGCTGACCCGCAATACCGCTGTGGTAACCGATGCGGAAAATTATCGATCCGGCATCGGGCTTCTGGGCTACTTGTTGCCCGACCTGGGCGCGCTGGATGTGCGCATGATCGCCCTGTATGGCCGAATGGAATTGCTGCCGGCCGACTGGCCTTGGCTGCTGTTGTCTTGCCTAGTCTACACGGTCGGCCTGCTGGGACTGGCGGTATGGGCATTGCAGCGTAAGCGTTTCGCCTGACATGCGTATGCATCGCTCGCTGAGCGTCGCCCTGCTGGGTTTCGCGCTGTTCGCAGCCCTCGCCATTTGGCGCGCCCAACAACCGGTAACGCTGACACCGGCCTTCTTCGCCGATCGCGTGGTAATTCCCGCGCCATTGCTGGTCGTCCTGCATGGCGGTGACCGCTTTCTGGCCGCCGATCTCGAAACCATGCGCCTGGCTGCGACTGGCATGGATGATCGCGGCGTGGATACCGGTTATTTGGTCCGTGCCCAGCGCGAAGTCGCCCGCCTCAACGCCTGCCATGAAGACAATTACTATCTGGCCAACGGCCTGCTCACCTGGGGCGGCGCCGTGGAGCAGGGCAATGACGTGCTGCGCGCTGCGGTCGACTGCCGCTTCTGGGATGAATTTCCGCCGTTCTTCTATGGCATCAACCTTTCCTTCTTTCAGCGCGATAAAGAAGCCGCGGCCCGTATGCTGGAGATCGGCGCGCAGCGTTCAACAGGTAATGCCGCGGCCATGCGCAAGCTGGCGATCATGCTGCGCGCCGAGCAGCTCGCCAACGAGCGCCTGGCACTCAATTACCTGATCCAACAACGCGACAGCACCTCAGACCCGCAGCTGCGGGAGATGCTCGACAAGCGCGTCATCCGACTGCAGGGCCTGCTCATGCTGCGCGAAGCGCAGCGCCGTTTCGAGTCCACATATGGTCCGCTGACCCATCTGGAACAGCTGGTCGAAACGCATATCCTCGACAACCTACCTGCCGATCCATTGCGCCTTGGCTATGAACTGCGCGGCGGACAGGTCGAACTGAAAAAACTGAAGATTGCCGGATTGGAGGAATAGCCTTGAGCGCAGCCGTGGAATTCAAGGGCGTCAGCCATACCTTCCGGACCAAGGGCAAGCGGGTCGAGGCTGTACGCGATGTAAGCTTCCGCCTGGATGAAGGAGAAGTATTCGGCTTCGTGGGCCCCAACGGTGCGGGCAAGTCCACCACGATCAAGATCATGCTGGACATCATCAACGACTACCAGGGACAAGTGACGCTCTACGGCACCGATGCGCATCAGGCCGAAGCCCGGCGCGGCATGGCTTACGTTCCGGAAGCGCCAGCGCTTTACGACCAGTTCACGCCGCTGGAAATACTGCGTATGGGGCTGTCGATGTATGGCATCGACCGTAGCGACGCCGAAGCTTGGTGCATGCAGTGGCTGGAACGCTTTTCCATCGCAGAATACGCCAAGCGGCGCATTCGGCATCTATCCAAGGGCAACGTGCAGCGCACGGCGCTGGCCCACGCGATGGCTGTCCAGCCGCGGCTGTTGGTGCTCGACGAGCCGCTGTCCGGCCTGGACCCGGTGGGTCGCAAGGATGTGGTCGACATTCTCAACGACTACAAGCAGCAGGGCGGCGCGATCTTTTTTACATCGCACGTTCTGCACGATGTTGAACGCATCGCCGACCGGTTCGGCTTCATCAACAAGGGCCAGTTGCTGACGGTCCGCTCACCGCGTGAGTTGGCAGCCGAACGGGCCGACCATTTCCTTGTGCGCTACCAGGCCGACCAGGCGCTTGGGAAAAGCTGCGTTACCCTTCGCCCCGGCGAGTACGAATGTGAGATGGAACAGCACGAACTCCCCAATGCCATTGCTCACCTCAACAACACCGGCGGGCACCTGCTCGCCATCCAGCCGGCAATATCGCTGGAAAGTGTGTTCTTTCGCATTCTCGCCGAAGCCTCCTGAGCGCCACCTGCACCTTCACGCCTACGGCCGATCCAAACCGTTTACGCAGATTGGAATCGATGCAGAACTGACGGTCATCTACCCGTAAAAAGAAACGCCCTGCATCCGCAGGGCGTTCTTTTCTTCTATGCGGCCATTTAGATCGCCCCGCGCTCACGCAGCATCTGGATCACCTGCGTTGCGCCTTCTTCCACCGTCGCGGTTTCGGTATCGACCACCAGGTCCGCATTCAGCGGTACATCGTAGGGGAAGGACTCACCCGGGATGTTGTCATCGCCGGCCGCGTACAGCCCCTGCGGGTCGCGCTGGCGGCAGGTCTGCGGCGATGCCTGCACATACACGGTTATCAGCCGATCAGCGCCGATAAGGGCCTTGGCCTGCTCGCGGCCCTCGGCATCTGGAGCGACGAAGGCGGCGAGCGTCAGCAGTCCGGCCTCGTTGAACTGCTTAGCCACGTGTGCGGCGCGGCGCCAGTTCTCGGTGCGACCGGCACGATCCTGCGGCAGTCCTTTGTTCAGGTCGTGCCGCAGGTTCTGACCATCAAGCACATACACGGCCCGCCCCATGTCGAACAGTTTGCGCTCCACGGCATAAGCCAAGGTGCTCTTGCCGGCCCCGGACAGGCCGCTGAACAGCACGGTGGCTGGTTGCTGGCCGAAACGCGTCGCTCGCTCCTCGGTGGAGACGTGGGCCAGCGTGCCGTGGTGGCCACCGGCGCCGTGAGCCACCGGATCGGCGATGATCATGCCGGCGCCGACGGTACCGTTGGTCAGCCGGTCGATGACGATGAAGGCACCCGTGGTGCGGTTCTGCGCGTAGCCATCCAGCGCGATGGGCGCATCCAGGCTGACCCGGACCTTGCCAATCTCGTTGAGCTGCAGGCTGCTCGCCGCAGCTCGCTCCAGCGTGTTCACGTCCACGCTGTGGATGATGCTGGCGATCGAACCCGGCACGTAACTGGTAGCGCGCTTGATATCGTATTTCTTGCCCGGCAGCATCGGCTCCTCGCCCATCCACACCAGCATGGCGTCGAAGCTGTCGGCAATACGCGGGCGGTTGTCGGCATGCACCAGCATGTCGCCGCGCGAGACGTCGATCTCGTCTTCCAGCGTCAGAGTAATGGCCTCGCCCGGCGTGGCCTGCTCCAGCTCACCGTCGAACGTGACGATGGACTTGATTCTGCTGGTCTTGCCGGACGGCAGCACAGCGATCTCGTCGCCCTTACGCACGATGCCGCTGGCCAGGGTGCCGGCGAAACCGCGGAAGTTCAGGTTGGGCCGGTTGACGTACTGCACGGGAAAACGCAGGTCGTCGAAATTGCGATCGCCGGCGATCTCGACACTTTCGAGAATCTCCATCAGCGACTGGCCGTCGTACCACGGGGCGCGTTCGCTACGGTTGACCACGTTGTCGCCCTTGAGCGCCGACATCGGCACGAAGAACAGCGAGGTCGGCTGCAGCCCGATGCGCTCGGCGAACGCCAGGTAGTCGTCCTTGATGCGCTCGAATACGGCCTGATCGAAGTTCATCAAATCCATCTTGTTGATGGCCACAACGATGTGCTTGATGCCCAGCAGCGAGGCGATATAGCTGTGGCGGCGCGTCTGCGTCTGCACACCGTAGCGGGCGTCCACCAAGATGATCGCCAGGTCGCAAGTGGATGCGCCGGTAGCCATGTTGCGGGTGTACTGCTCGTGGCCGGGGGTGTCGGCGATGATGAACTTGCGTTTGGCAGTGCTGAAATAGCGGTAGGCGACATCGATGGTGATGCCCTGCTCGCGCTCGGCCTGCAGGCCATCGACCAGCAGTGCCAGGTCGACGTCGTCGCCGGTGGTGCCGACCTTCTTGGAGTCCTTGGTGATGGCCTCCATGTGATCTTCGTAGATCATCTTGGAGTCGTGCAGCAGACGCCCGATCAGGGTGCTCTTGCCATCGTCGACGTTGCCGCAGGTGAGGAAGCGCAGCAGCTCCTTGCGCTCGTGCTGGGCCAGGTACGCGAGGATGTCCTCGCTGATCAGATCGGATTGGTGAGACATGGTGCGAAATCCTTAGAAGTAGCCCTGGCGTTTCTTTTCTTCCATCGAGCCGGCCTGATCGTGGTCGATCACGCGGCCCTGGCGCTCGGAAGTACGGGTCAGGAGCATCTCCTGGATGATTTCCGGCAGCGTGGTGGCGGTCGATTCCACGGCGCCGGTCAGCGGGTAGCAGCCGAGGGTGCGGAAACGCACCATCTTCTTGGTGATGCGTGACTTCTCGTCATCGGACAGGTGCTCGAGGATGCGCTCGTCGTCGATCATGATCAGCGTGCCGTTCTTTTCGATCACCTCGCGTTCGGCGGCGAAGTACAACGGCACGATTGGGATCTGCTCAAGATAGATGTATTGCCAGATGTCCAATTCGGTCCAGTTGGACAACGGGAACACGCGGATCGACTCGCCCTTCTTGACCTTGCCGTTGTATACGTTCCACAGCTCGGGACGCTGGTTCTTCGGATCCCAGCGATGCTTGCTGTCGCGGAAGGAATAGACGCGCTCCTTGGCGCGGGACTTTTCTTCGTCGCGGCGCGCACCACCGAAGGCCGCATCGAAACCATACTTGTCCAGCGCCTGCTTGAGCCCCTCGGTCTTCATCACGTCAGTGTGCTTGGCGCTACCGTGAGTGAACGGGTTGATGTCCTGGGCGATGCCATCCGGGTTGATGTGGGTGATCAGCTCCAGCCCCATCTCTGCAACCATCCGCTCGCGGAAGCGGTACATCTCCTGGAACTTCCAACGCGTATCGACATGCATTACCGGAAAGGGCAGCTTGCCGGGGTAGAAGGCCTTGCGCGCCAAGTGCAGCATCACGGCCGAATCCTTGCCGATGGAATAGAGCATCACCGGGTTGTCGAACTCCGCGGCAACCTCACGGATGATGTGGATGCTTTCCGCCTCCAGCTGTTTCAGATGCGTCAGTTTGTCGACCATATCTACTCGCGGTTTGTGCAGATGAACGGCACAGGGCCGTGGAAAGGCGCCAACTCTAGCACGCGCCCCGATTCTAATCAGGGCGTCAGTTAGATCGAAATCTTATAGATTTATAGCCGCAGATCTGCGCGCAACGGCGCTTGCGCTAGACGAAGAATCCGGTCGTCAGGCCGGGTTGGCGCAATCGATGAAGCGGTGCTCGATGCCGAATTGCGTGGCCAGATAGTCGCCCAGCGCCTGCACGCCATAGCGCTCGGTGGCGTGATGCCCGGCGGCGAAAAAACTCAATCCATTCTCACGCGCGATGTGTACCGTCGGCTCGGATATTTCGCCAGTCAGGTAGGCATCGACGCCGGCGGCCACCGCCTGCTCTATATAACCCTGCGCGCCGCCGGTGCACCAGGCGATACGCTGGATCGGTCGCTGCCCATCAATCAACAGCGGTTCGCGGCCGAGCGCCTGGTGCACCTGGCGCTGGAATTCCACCGGCGACATGGGCGCACGCAGCGAGCCGACCAGCCCCACTGATTTCGGATTATCCGGCTCCAGCGCCCCCTCGACGCGCAAGCCCAGCACCCGCGCGAGCTGCGCGTTGTTGCCGACTTCCGGATGCACATCCAGCGGCAGGTGGTAGGCGAGCAGACTGATGTCGTGGTTCAGCAACGTCTTCAGCCGCCGCTGCTTCATGCCGACGATGCGCGCGTCCTCGTTCTTCCAAAAATAGCCGTGATGCACCAGCACCACGTCAGCCTGCACCTCGACCGCAGCGTCCAGCAGCGCCTGGCTGGCCGTCACGCCGCTGACGATACGCCGCACTTGCGCCCGGCCTTCGACTTGCAGACCGTTGGGGCAATAGTCGGCGATCTTCGCCACATTCAGATAACGATCACACTCGGCGACCAGTGTCGTAAGCGCAACGGACATGCGCACCTCTCGAATTCAATGGGAAAGCGAACAGATTCTGCGGCAGCGAAGCTCGGCCGGGCGCACTCGTCTGAGGCATCTCGCACACACCGCGATACGGCAGAGCGCAGCTGCATTTCGTTTGCAGCTTCGTATAATGCCGCCACCTTAAAGGGGCGCTCCCTGCGCTCGCAACCTGTCCGGATCCTTCGCGATGCTCAATGCCCTGCGTTTCATTGGCTGGCCGCTGCTGGTAGGTATTCTCGTCGCGCTGCTGCTCATTCAACGCTACCCACAACTGGTCGGCGGTGCCGCTGAGAGCTACACCCTGGAGCGCGCACCGCAACCCATCGCGACGACTCCCGGACCGAATTCCTATGCAGCGGCCGTCAGCGGAGCCGCACCGGCGGTGGCCAACCTGTACACCACCAAGGTGGTCGAGAAGCCCCAACAGCAGCCGCTGGCGAAGGACCCGGTGTTCCAGCGTTTCTTCAGCGACAGCCTGCCGCGTCAGCGTCGTATGGAATCGAGCCTCGGTTCGGCGGTGATCATGAGCCCGGAAGGCTACCTGCTGACCAACAACCACGTCACCGCCAACTCGGAGCAGATCGTGGTGGCGTTGCGCGACGGTCGGGAAACCCTGGCCCGGGTTATCGGCAGCGACCCGGAAACCGACCTGGCGGTGCTCAAGATCGACCTGGCCGAACTACCCGTGATCAAGGTCGGGCACTCCGACAGCATCCGTGTCGGCGACGTCGCCCTTGCCATCGGCAACCCGTTCGGCGTTGGCCAGACAGTGACGATGGGCATCATCAGCGCCACCGGACGCAACCAGTTGGGCCTCAATACCTACGAAGATTTCATCCAGACCGACGCCGCGATCAACCGCGGCAACTCGGGTGGCGCGCTGGTGGACGCCAACGGCAGCCTCATCGGCATCAACACGGCAATCATTTCCGAGTCCGGCGGCTCACAAGGCATCGGCTTCGCGATCCCGGTGAAGCTGGCGCTGGAGGTAATGACGTCGATCATCCAGCACGGCCAGGTCATCCGCGGCTGGCTGGGCGTCGAGGTGCAGTCGCTGACGCAGGAACTGGCCGAGTCGTTCGGACAGGAAGGCCGCCCGGGCATCGTCGTCGCCGGCGTCTATCGCGATGGGCCGGCGGAGCGCGCCGGACTGCAGCCCGGCGACCTGATCCTGAGCATCGACGGTGAACAGGCCAGCGACGGGCGCAGCTCGATGAATCAGGTTGCGCGCACCCGCCCTGGTGACAAGATCGACATCGACATCCTGCGCAATGGCAAGCCGCTGACCTTAACCGCGGAAGTCGGCATGCGGCCGCCGGTCGCGGCCACTACGCAGAAGCCCACCAAACCCGAGTAGCGCGCCGCTGCCGACAGGCTCGAGTTATGCCCGCCGGCAGAGCCCGCCCAATGCCGCCAGCAGCGCCTGGTTCTGCTCCGGCGTGCCAATGGTGATGCGCAGGAACTGCTCGATGCGCGGCTGGCGAAAGTGACGCACGATCACGCCCTGCTCGCGCAATCCGGCGGCGAGCCCGCCGGCATCGTGCTGGGGATGACGAGCGAAGATGAAGTTGGCGGATGACGGCAGCACCTCGAAGCCCAGTGCCGTCATCGCCGCAACGACCTGTTCGCGACTGGCGATTACCTGCTGGCAGGTCTGCTCGAAATACGCACGATCCTCGAATGCCGCGGCGGCACCGGCAATGGCGATGCGATCCAGCGGGTAGGAGTTGAAGCTGTTCTTGATCCGCTCCAGCGCCTCGATCAACTCCGGATGGCCGACCGCGAGGCCGACGCGCAAACCTGCCAGCGAACGCGACTTGGACAGCGTCTGGGTCACCAGCAAATTCGGATAGCGATCGATCAGCGCGATGGCCGATTGGCCGCCGAAGTCCACATAGGCCTCGTCCACCAGCACCACGGAATCGCAGTTGACCTGCAGCAGCCGCTCAATGGCGTCTAGCGGTAACAGGCAGCCGGTCGGCGCGTTCGGGTTGGGGAAGATGATGCCGCCGTTCGGGCGCGCGTAATCGGCTACGTCGATGCGGAACTGTTCGTCCAGCGCGATAGTTTCGTAGGCAATACCGTAAAGTCCGCAATAAACCGGGTAGAAGCTGTAGGTCACATCGGGGAATAGCAGCGGACGTCCGTGCTGGAACAGGCCGTGGAAGGCATGTGCAAGCACCTCGTCGGAACCGTTGCCAACGAACACCTGGTTCGGCTGCACGCCGTAATAGTCGGCTACCGCCTGTTTGAGGCGCTCGCCGTTGGGGTCGGGGTACAGGCGCAGGTCGTCGCCGACTTCCTCCTGCATCGCAGCGATCGCCCGCGGCGACGGGCCGTAGGGGTTCTCGTTGGTATTGAGCTTGACCAGCTTGCTCAGCTTCGGCTGTTCGCCCGGGACATAGGGCACCAGGTCCTTGACGAAGGGGCTCCAGAATCTGCTCATCCGCCCTTCTCTCCTCGAATTCGATGCTTGGCGTCGATGGAAAACCGCGCGGTGTTTTCCACCAAGTGAGGTGTGGTGGAAAGGCCTGCGGCCGTTTCCACCCTCCGGCTTACTTGATGCGGTACTCGGCGCTGCGCGCGTGAGCGGTCAACGACTCGCCGCGCGCCAGTACCGATGCGACCTTACCCAGCTGCGAAGCGCCCTCGGCCGAGCAATTGATGATCGACGAGCGCTTCTGGAAGTCGTACACGCCCAGCGGCGAGGAGAAGCGCGCAGTGCCGGAGGTCGGCAACACGTGGTTGGGACCGGCGCAATAGTCGCCCAGCGCCTCGGCGGTGTAGCGACCCATGAAGATCGCTCCGGCATGGCGGATCTGCTCCAGGTACTGCTCGGGATTTTCCACCGACAGCTCCAGGTGCTCAGGAGCGATGCGGTTGGCCACTTCGATGGCCTGAGCCATGTCGGCGACCTGGATCAGCGCGCCGCGACTTTCGATGGAGGTACGCGCAATGTCGGCACGCTCCAGCGTCGGCAGCAGCCGGGCAATGCTCTCGGCGACGCGATCAAGGAACGCCGCGTCCGGGCTGACCAAAATAGACTGCGCATCCTCGTCGTGTTCGGCCTGGGAGAACAGGTCCATCGCGATCCAATCCGGGTCGGTCTGTCCATCGCAGACCACGAGAATCTCCGACGGGCCGGCGATCATGTCGATACCGACCTGGCCGAACACATGACGCTTGGCCGTGGCGACGTAGATGTTGCCGGGACCGACGATCTTGTCCACCGGCGGCACGCTTTCGGTGCCATAGGCCAGCGCAGCTACAGCCTGCGCGCCGCCGATGGTGAACACACGATCCACCCCGGCGATGCAGGCTGCGGCCAACACCAGCTCATTGACCTCGCCGCGCGGAGTCGGCACCACCATTACCACTTCAGGCACGCCGGCAACCTTGGCCGGGATGGCATTCATCAGCACCGACGACGGATAGGACGCTTTGCCGCCCGGCACGTAGAGGCCGGCGCGGTCCAGCGGGGTGACTTTCTGTCCGAGTACCGTGCCGTCGGCCTCGGTATAGGTCCAGGAATCCTGCTTCTGCCGCTCGTGATAGATGCGCACCCGGTCGGCAGCCAGCTCCAGCGCCTTGCGCTGCTCCGGCGTGATGCGCTCCAGCGCCTGCTCTAGGCGCGCGCGCGGCAGGATCAGGTCGGCCATGCTGGAAACTTCCAGACCGTCGAAGCGTTGGGTCAGCTCTACCAGTGCCGCATCGCCGCGGGTGCGCACTGCCTGGATGATCTCCAGCACTCGCGCATTCACACCGTCATCGGAGACGCTTTCCCAGCTCAGCAGATGATCCAGATGCCGGGCGAAATCGGCATCGGCAGCATTGAGTCGGCGAATAGCGGCGGGAACGGTCATGGCGGGCCTCATGGTTGGCTAGGCATCGGGAACTGCTCGTGGTCGTTGTACGCACAACGACCCGAAGATCAGGCTCTAAAGCGCCGCTAGATTAGCAAGCCGACCGCGCGCGCACCCGAGATTTTCGGTATGGCACGGATAGGCGCGAGCAGAGCGGCGCCGAGGCGAAGTCAGTGCGAATGTCGCTCGACGGCAGCGCGTAGCGAGTCGATCAGCGCCTGGATGCGCCCATGCTGCATCTTCATCGACGCCTTGTTGACCACTAGCCGCGAGCTGATTGTGGCGATCAGCTCCTGCGGCTCCAGACCGTTGGCACGCAGGGTGTTGCCGGTATCGACCACGTCGATGATCTTGTCGGCCAGCCCTACCAGCGGTGCGAGTTCCATCGAGCCGTAGAGTTTGATGATGTCGACCTGGCGACCTTGCTCGGCGTAGTAACGCTTGGCGACGTTAACGAACTTGGTCGCCACCCGCAGCCGTCCCTTGGGCTCCGGCGCACCGACCTTGCCGGCGGTCATCAGCTTGCAGTTGGCGATCCTCAAGTCGAGCGGCTCGTACAACCCCTGGCCGCCGTACTCCATGAGCACGTCCTTGCCGGCAACGCCGAGGTCCGCTGCGCCGTGTTCGACATAGGTCGGCACGTCGGTGGCACGCACGATCAGCAGGCGCACATCATCTTGCGTGGTCGGAATGATCAGCTTGCGGCTCTTGTCCGGGTTCTCGGTGGGCACGATGCCCGCGGCCGCGAGCAGCGGCAGGGTATCGTCGAGAATGCGGCCTTTGGATAGGGCGATGGTGAGCATGAAGCGTTTTCCTTGAACGGCAACGGTCAACCTTAACGGCGACCACATGACCAACTACGATCTCGCAAGCGAGCGTCATGCATGACAGGAACAAGCCAGGAAGCGGAGTCTACAATCCGTAAACGAGCATTCCGAGCCTGTTTCAGCGCAACACGACCGCTGCGTCGCGGATTGCTATCAGCCCGGAACGCGGCGAATCTTCGCCCCCAGCAACTGCAGCTTCTCCTCGATGCACTCGTAGCCACGGTCAATGTGGTAGATGCGATCGATCAGGGTATCGCCCTCGGCCACGAGGCCGGCGATCACCAGGCTCGCCGATGCGCGCAGGTCGGTCGCCATCACCGGCGCGCCCTTGAGCCGATCGACACCGGTCACGATGGCGGTATTGCCTTCGACGAGGATCTGCGCGCCCATGCGGTTCATTTCGTAAACATGCATGAAGCGATTTTCGAACACCGTCTCGATCACCGTGCCAGTGCCTTCGGCGATGGCGTTGAGGGCAATGAACTGCGCCTGCATGTCGGTGGGGAATGCTGGGTAAGGTGCGGTACGCACGTTGACGGCCTTCGGCCGCTTGCCCTTCATATCCAGCTCGATCCAGTTGCTGCCGCTGTCGATGTGCGCGCCAGCCTCAACCAGCTTGTGCAGCACTGCCTCAAGCAGCGTGGCGTCGGTATCCTTCAGGCGCACACGGCCGCCAGTCGCTGCCGCAGCTACCAGATAGGTGCCGGTCTCGATACGATCGGGCATGACGCTGTAGCGGCCGCCACCGAGGCGCTTGACGCCGTCGATGACGATGGTGTCTGTGCCCGCACCGGAAACCTTGGCCCCCATCGCATTGAGGAAATTGGCCAGATCGACCACTTCCGGTTCGCGCGCGGCGTTTTCCAGCACGCTGCGACCGTTGGCCAGGGCAGCAGCCATCATGATGTTCTCGGTGCCGGTGACGCTCACGGTATCGAAGAAGAAGGTTGCGCCGCGCAGGCCGCCAGCCGGTGCCTTGGCCTTGATGTAACCGCCTTCGACCTCGATCTGCGCCCCCATCGCCTCCAGACCGCGAATGTGCAGGTCTACCGGGCGCGAACCGATGGCACAACCACCCGGCAATGCCACTTCAGCCTCGCCGAAGCGCGCGACCATCGGGCCGAGCACCAGGATCGATGCACGCATGGTCTTGACCAGCTCATAGGGCGCGACCAGCGTCTTGATACTGCTGGCGTCCACCTCGACGCTGAGTTTTTCGTCGATGACTGGCTGAACACCCATGCGTCCGAACAGCTCGATCATCGTGGTGATGTCGTGCAGGTGCGGTAGGTTGCAGACGGTGACCGGCGTGTCGGCCAGCAGGGTCGCAGCCAGAATCGGCAGGGCGGAGTTCTTCGCGCCGGAAATGCGAATCTCGCCATCGAGGCGAGCACCACCGGTAATAATCAGTTTATCCATGAATGTTCCCGTAACCCGCAGGCTGGAAAGCTCTGTCGAAGGGCGTGGCGCGGTCTTCGCGACGCGCGCGGCCTGGAATGTGAATCGCCTCGACCGCCGCTCAGGCGCGCGCGGCCCAGTCGGCACGACTGAAGAATTTCATGGTGACGGCATGAATGCTGCCATCGGCGATCCACGGATTGAGATGCGCGTAGATCTGCTGCTGCCGCTTGACCGGCCCCAGGGTGGCCAGATCGTCGCTGATCACATTGAGCTGGAAGTTGCAGCCTTCGCCTTCCACTTCCACCACAGCTCCGGGAAGCTTCGCTTCCAGAAAATTCTTCACTTCTAGGGCCTGCATGTTCAACCTCGATCGGCGCAGGACGCGCACGGGCCGGCCATCATACAAAAAAGCCCGGAGGCTGCGAACCCCGAACCGCGCTGGCGAGACGCGGTTCGTCTCATTCCAGCGTCTCGGCCGCCTGGTCGCGTTCAGGACGCCGCGCGTGGCGGCCGCTATCGCTTTGCACCGCCGGGAAGCGCGATGAGGCAAAGCGCACCACCAGAATCGCCAGCGCCAGCAGCAGGATCGCGCCAGACACGTAGACGACGCCCATGTCCGGGCGATGGTGATGGGAAATATCAGAGATCAACAGTCGGGTTAGCGCGGTAATCGCCACATAGATCAGGAAGCGCACCGGCATGTGGTTGGTCTTGAAATAGATGCCGACCATCGCGCCCAGCTCGAGGTAGATGAACAGCAGCAGAATATCGTCGACCGTAATATGCCCCTTCTCGACCATGCCGAGGAAGGCCAGGAAAGCCGCCCACGCCGTCACGCCACCGATAGCGAACAACGCAAGATAATGAAACCCCTCGACCAGCAGGTTGCCCAGCGCTTCGGCCAGGCCATGAAGCTGGTCGCGCATGCGTTCGGCCCAGCGCAGACTCATGTGTCGCCCCCCGCAGATACCGCATCCAGCGGCAGGATGTCCAGCAGCCCGGAGACCCGGGCGATTTCCAGCATGTCGGCCGGCATCCCGGTGATGCGCACCTGACGCTGTGCCGCCCGGGCGTCGCGCATGAAGGCCAGCAACAGCGACAGGCCGACGCTGCTGGACTTCTCCACCGCCGAACAGTCGAGCACCAGCGCCGCGCCCATCTCTGCACGAATCAGCTCCCGACCCTGCTCACGCAGAACCGGACCGGTACGCAGATCAAGCACACCCAGCAGACGCAATGCTCCGCCGGGCAGGCTTTCGATGCGTCCGTCATTCATTTCCGCTGGCCTGCTGACCGGCCGACGTGTCCTTGGCGCGAGCCACGACCTCGGCCCAACCATCGATGGTCTTGTCCAGATCGCCACCATTCTTCTGCATCGAGTCAGCGAACTGGTCGCGGAACAGCTTGCCAATGTTGATGCCGTTGATGATCACGTTGCGCACACGCCATTCGCCGTCGTTAACCATCGTGTAGGAAACCGGGTAGACCTCGCCCTGGCGCCCGACCACTTCCATGCCGACGCTGGTACGCTTGCCGTCCTGTTTGCCGGTCGGCGGCAAAACGCGGATCTGCTGGTTGTTGTATTCGAGCAGGGCATTGCCGTAGAACTGCATCAGGCTGCGTTTGAAGTTTTCTTGAAAGCGCGCCATCTGCTCGGGTGTAGCGCTGCGCGAGTATTTGACAGTCATGATGCTGCGCGAAATGCCTTCGGCATCCACGACCGGCCCGAGAATGCCGTTCAGCGCATCGTAGAACGCCGAAGGATCGCTGCGGTACTGCTCCTTGTTGGCTTTCAGATCGGCCAGCAGCCGATCGGTGGTCTGCTGAATCAGCTGGTGCGGGCTCACCGCCGCCTGGGCAAACAGCGGCAGTACGGCCAGCAGAACCAGCAGCCCGCGACGCAGGGCAGTCATCATTCGAAGCACTCCTTATTCCTTGTTAACCGAGTTGAGCAGGAACTTGCCGATCAGGTCTTCGAGCACAAGCGAAGACTGGGTGTCGCTGATCGTGTCGCCATCACCAAGCGCTTCCTCGTCACCGCCAACACTGATGCCGATGTACTTCTCGCCGAGCAGCCCGGCGGTAAGGATCGAGGCGGTGGAATCGACCGGCAGCATGTCGACATCCTGCTGTATTTCCATCGTCACGCGACCAGTGAAGCTATCGCGATCCAAATCGATGGCAGTGACCTTGCCAATGGTCACGCCGGCCATGGTCACCTTGGATCTGACCGTCAAACCGGCAATATTGTCGAAAAAGGCATACACCTTGTAGGTATCGGCATTACCGACACTCAACCCGCTGACCCGCAGCGACAACAGCAACAGCGCCAGCAGACCGGCAAGCAGAAACAGGCCGACACCCATTTCCAGTGAGCGGATACGCATCAGAAATCTCCAAACATCAACGCGGTCAGAATGAAATCGAGGCCCAGCACCGCCAACGAGGCGTATACCACGGTACGCGTCGTGGCCCGGCTGATCCCTTCGGAGGTCGGCTCGCAGTCATAGCCCTGAAACACCGCGATCCAGGTCACTACTAGCGCGAACACCAGGCTTTTGATCACGCCGTTGAGCACATCCGAGCGGAAGTCGACACTGTTCTGCATGTTGACCCAGTACGACCCCTCATAAACACCGAGCCAATCAACGGCAACCATTGCCCCACCCCAGATGCCGACCACATTGAAGATCAGCGTCAGCAGCGGCAACGAGATGAAGCCTGCCCACAAGCGCGGTGCGATGATGTACTTGAGCGGATCGACCCCGATCATCTCCAGGCTCGACAACTGTTCGGTGGACTTCATGTTGCCGATCTCGGCCGCCAGCGCCGAGCCCGCACGACCCGCGAACAGCAGGGCCGTAACCACCGGCCCAAGCTCGCGCAGCAGGGTCAGAGCGACCATCTGGCCGACCGCCTGTTCCGAGCCGTAACTACTGAGGATGTTGTAGCCCTGCAGCGCCAGAACCATGCCGATGAAGATGCCAGACACGACGATGATCGCCAGCGACAACACACCCACCGAGTAGAGCTGCCTGATCAGCAGCGCCAGGCCGTTGCGTAGCCCGCTACGGCCGAACAGCGCGTGGACCAGAAAGATCGTCGAGCGCCCCAGTGCCGCGAGCACATCGAGCCCCGCGCGACCGAGCAGGGCGATCCTGTCCAACAGCGAACGCTTACGCATCGGCGCCTCCCAACAGATCGTCAGCATAGGCCGGCGCAGGAAAATGAAACGGAACCGGGCCGTCGGCCGACCCAGTCATAAACTGCCGGATGCGCGGATTGTTAGACTCCATCAACTCTGCCGGCACGCCCTGGCCAAGCACCTGACCGTCGCCGACCACATAGATGTAGTCGGCGATCGATGCGGTCTCCGCGAGATCGTGGGACACGACGATACTGGTGATTCCGAGGGCATCGTTGAGCAGTCGGATCAACCGCACCAGAACGCCCATCGCGATCGGATCCTGACCGGCGAACGGCTCGTCGTACATGAGAATCTGCGGATCCAGCGCGATAGCCCGCGCCAGCGCCACGCGACGCTTCATCCCGCCGGAGAGCTCGTCGGGCATCAGCTCGACGGCGCCGCGCAGGCCAACCGCCTGCAACTTCATCAGCACGATATCGCGGATCATCTCCTCCGGCAGCCGGGTGTGCACCCGCAGCGGGAACGCGACGTTCTCGAACACATCGAGATCGGTGAACAACGCACCGCTCTGGAACAGCACGCCCATCTGCTTGCGCATGTCGAACAGTTCGCTACGCGAAAGACTCGGCAGGTTGTTGCCGGCCACCCAGATCTCGCCACGATGCGGCATCAGCTGGGCGGCTATCAGGCGCAGCAGGGTCGTCTTGCCGCAGCCGGACGGCCCCATGATCGCAGTGACCTTGCCGCGAGGAATGGCAATATCGATGTTGTCGAAGATACTTCGCTCACCACGCATGAAGGTCACTCCCTTCAGCTCGACGGCGAAGTCATTGCAGGCGCTCATCTGGTCTCCTTGCATGCAGTCTGCGAAACAGACGGCTCCCGACCGCTGCGGGATACTTTCTGCCATGACCGTTTTCGGCGGCGCACTATAGCACCGCCCTCACAGCGACCCAACCGACCGGAGTTTCCGGAGATGTCAGCGCAGACTTTGCCCACCCTCCGACGCTGCAATCGCGATCTGTGCATGGGCATTTTTCTCATCAGCGCGCGCTCGATTGGCGCTATAATCCCGCCCTTTTAATCGACCGACCTCGCCCACGATGAGTCAGAGCAGCCAACTGATAGACACCGCGCAACGCACCATCCAGCTGGAAACCGAAGCCGTCGAACAGCTTCGCAGCCGCATCGACGAACGCTTCGTGCATGCCTGCGAGCTGATCCTTGCCTGTAAGGGACGCGTGGTAGTCGTGGGCATGGGCAAGTCCGGTCACATCGGCCGCAAGATCGCCGCGACTCTGGCGAGCACCGGCACCCCGGCATTCTTCGTGCACCCGGCCGAAGCCAGCCACGGCGACATGGGCATGATCACCCGCGACGACGTAGTACTGGCGCTGTCCAACTCCGGCACCACCAGCGAGATCGTCACCCTACTGCCACTGATCAAACGCCTTGGGCTCAATCTGATCAGCATGACCGGCAATCCCGAGTCAATACTGGCCAAGGCCGCGGCAGTCAATCTCGACGCCAGCGTGGCCGTGGAAGCCTGCCCGCTCAATCTTGCCCCCACGTCCTCGACCACCGTCAGCCTGGTACTCGGCGACGCACTTGCCATCGCGCTGCTCGAAGCGCGCGGCTTCACCGCCGAGGATTTCGCATTTTCACATCCGGGAGGCGCACTCGGCCGCCGCCTGCTGCTCAAGGTCGAGCACGTGATGCACACCGGCGAGCGTCTGCCCAAAGTCCAGCGCGGCACCTCGCTGCGCGACGCCCTGCTGGAAATGACTCGCAAAGGGCTGGGCATGACCGTTGTGGTGGAGCACGATGGACGCCTCGCGGGAATCTTCACCGACGGCGACCTGCGCCGCACCCTCGACAAGGGGATCGACGTGCGCCAGTCACTCATCGACGATGTCATGACGGCCCGCGGCAAGACAGCCAATGCCGACATGCTGGCTGCCGAAGCGCTGAAGATCATGGAGGATCACAAGATCAACTCGCTGGTGGTGATCGACGCCACAGGGCTGCCGATCGGCGCGCTGAACATGCACGACCTGCTACGTGCGGGAGTGATGTGATGCACCAGGATCTGCTGCAGCGCGCTCGCGACATCCGCCTGGCGATCTTCGACGTCGATGGCGTACTGACCGACGGCCGCCTGTACTTTCTCACTGACGGCAGCGAATTCAAGACGTTCAACACACTGGACGGCCACGGCATCAAGATGCTGATCAATTCCGGCGTGCGCACCGCCATCATCAGTGGCCGCAAGACTCCCGTGGTCGAGCGCCGCGCTCAGAACCTCGGCATCCAGCATCTCTATCAGGGGCGCGAGGACAAGCTGGTGGTGCTCGACGAGCTGCTGGACGAACTGGGACTGAGCTACGCTGAAGTCGCCTATCTGGGCGACGATCTGCCCGACCTGCCGGTTATCCGCCGGGTCGGCCTGGGCATGGCCGTGGCCAGCGCCGATGCCTTCGTGCGCCAGCATGCCCACGGCGTCACCCGAGCGCGCGGCGGCGAGGGTGCGGCCCGCGAATTCTGCGAGCTGATTCTGCACGCCCAGGGCAACCTGGCGGCCGCTCAATCGGCCTACCTGTAGAGGTTCCGATGCTTCGCAAACTGCGCTTTCCCGCCCTGCTGATGCTGATTGCCGCCCTACTGGTGGCGGTCGGCTACTGGAACATCCGCCCGGAGAGCTTCATGCAGCAGCCGGCAGCGGCCGCCCCGGCGGAATCGCCGATCGATTTCTACGTGCTCAACGCCCGCACCGTACAGTTCCAACCGGATGGCAAGCGCCACTATGAGCTGACCGCGGACAAGATGGAGCACCTCAAAGCCAACGATGTCAGCCTGCTGACACGCCCCGACCTGTATGCCTACCGCGGCACCGAACTGCCCTGGCATGTTCGCAGCGAGCGCGGCGAAGTTGCCGCTGGCGGCAGCGAAGTCGAACTGATCGACCAGGTGCGCGTCGAGCGTACCGACGCCAAGGGCCGCCCCACCATTCTCACCACCAGCCGGATGACGGTGTGGCCGGAGAAGGATTATGCCGAAACCCGGCAAGCCGTTAGAATCGAGGCCGCCAACGGCGTCACGACGGCCACGGGAATGAAAGCGTATCTGGATGATGGCAGGATGCACCTGCTGTCCAATGTAAGAGGCAAGCATGAGCTGCGTTAAGACCCTCCCCCTCCTGCTCGGTTTGAGCGCATTGTTGCTTGGTACCACTGCCTCGGCACTGCCAGAAGATCGCAACCAGCCGATCCGCGTTCAGGCCGACACGGCCGAACTGGACGACCAGCAGGGCGTCGCGGTCTATCGCGGCGACGTGGTGATCACCCAGGGCACGATGAAGATCACCGGTGACACCGTAACTATTACCCAGGACGGCAATGGCGATGTCGAGGTCTTCACCTCCATCGGCAAGCCTGCCTATTACGAGCAGAAGCCGGCAGTAGACAAAGAGATCGTCAAGGCTTACGGCCTGACCATCCAGTACTTCGCAGCGAACGAGCGCATCGTGCTGATCGACCAAGCCAAAGTGGTGCAGGAAGGCAATACCTTCGAGGGCGAGAAGATCGTCTATGACACCCAGCGGCAGATCGTCAACGCCGGGCGTGCCACCAATACCGCGGTGACCACGCCGCAGCCGCGCATCGACATGGTCATCCAGCCACGCAAGAAAGAGCAGCCGGCGGAGCAGGCGCAGTAATGGCCGTTCTCAAAGCGCAGCACCTCGCCAAGAGCTACAAGAGTCGCCAGGTCGTGCGCGACGTCAGCCTGTCGATCGAGAGCGGGCAGATCGTCGGCCTGCTCGGCCCCAATGGTGCCGGCAAGACTACCTGCTTCTACATGATCGTCGGTCTCGTGGGCGCCGATCAGGGGCGCGTGCTGATCGACCAGCAGGACGTCACCCACCTGCCGATGCATGGCCGCGCCCGCGCCGGTATCGGCTACCTGCCACAGGAAGCGTCGATCTTCCGTAAACTCTCGGTGGCGGACAACATCATGGCGATCCTGGAGACGCGCAAGGACCTCGATCGCGCCGGTCGACAACAGGCGCTCGAAGCGCTGTTGCAGGAGTTTCACATCAGTCATATTCGCGACAGCCTTGGCATGAGCCTGTCCGGCGGCGAACGACGCCGGGTAGAAATCGCCCGCGCCCTGGCCACAGCGCCCAAGTTCATCCTGCTGGACGAACCTTTCGCTGGCGTCGATCCGATCTCCGTGGGCGATATCAAGCAGATCATCCAACACCTCAAGGCCAAAGGTATCGGCGTTCTGATCACCGACCATAATGTTCGCGAAACACTGGATATCTGCGAAACGGCCTACATCGTCAACGACGGCCAGCTGATAGCCGAGGGCGACGCCGAAACCATCCTGGCCAATCAGTTGGTCAAAGAAGTCTACCTGGGCCACGAGTTCCGCCTGTGAGCGGTCGGCACGTCGGTTTTTTGCGTAATCCAACAGTTCTGGCCTAGGCAAAGGCTTCGCTGGCAGGCATATAATTTGCTTTCATTCGGCGCCTGGCGCCTATTGGGAATAGGCGCGGTTGCGCCGGCACATAAGGTTCGAAGTCCTCTGCCATGAAACCATCGCTAGTCCTGAAGATGGGCCAGCAGCTGACGATGACGCCGCAGCTGCAACAAGCCATACGACTGCTGCAGCTTTCTACGCTGGATCTGCAGCAGGAAATCCAGGAAGCCCTGGATTCCAACCCGATGCTCGAGCGCGAGGAGGACGGCGATGACTTCAGCCACGCCGATCCCATGGCCGAAGCCGCCGACCAGAACGGCGAAGGCTCCTCTGCCAGCCAGACAAGCAGCGACAATCGTTACGAAGAACCCGCACATAACGCCGACCACCTGGAAGAAGGCGACTGGGGCGAGCGCATTCCTAGCGAACTGCCCGTCGACACGGCCTGGGAAGACATCTACCAGACCAGCGCCAGCAGCCTGCCGAGCAGTGACGATGACGATTGGGATTTCACCACCCGCACCTCAAGCGGCGTCAGCCTGCAAAGCCACCTGCTCTGGCAACTCAACCTGGCGCCAATGAGCGATACCGACCGCCTGATCGCCACGACCCTCATCGACTGCATCAATGACCAAGGCTATCTGGAAGAAAGCCTGGAAGAGGTGCTCGAGTCGCTGGACCCCGAGCTCGAGGTCGAACTCGACGAGATTGAAGTGGTGCTCCACCGTATCCAGCAGTTCGAACCCGCCGGCATCGGCGCCCGCAACCTGAGCGAATGCCTGCTGCTGCAACTGCGCCAGCTGCCCGAACAGACCGCCTGGCTGGAGCAGGCCAAGCAACTGGTGAGCGATTACCTGGATGTTCTGGGTAATCGCGACTACAGCCTGCTGATGCGCAGGATGAAGCTCAAGGAAGATGAGCTACGCCAGGTGATCGAGCTGGTACAGAGCCTCAACCCGCGCCCCGGCTCGCAAATCGAGGCCAGCGAGCCAGAATATGTGGTGCCAGATGTGATTGTGCGCAAGCACAACGATCGCTGGCTGGTGGAGTTGAACCAGGACGCCATGCCGCGCCTGCGGGTCAACGCGCAATACGCCGGCTTCGTCAAGCGCGCCGACTCCAGCGCCGACAACACCTTCATGCGCAACCAGCTGCAGGAAGCGCGCTGGTTCATCAAGAGCCTGCTGAGCCGCAACGAGACGCTGATGAAGGTCGCCACGCAGATCGTCGAGCATCAGCGTGGCTTTCTCGAACACGGCGACGAAGCGATGAAGCCCCTTGTGCTACACGACATCGCCGAGGCGGTAGGCATGCACGAATCGACCATCTCGCGCGTGACCACGCAGAAATACATGCACACGCCACGGGGTATTTATGAGCTGAAATACTTCTTCTCCAGCCACGTCAGTACGGCCGAAGGCGGCGAGTGCTCCTCCACCGCTATCCGCGCGATCATCAAGAAGTTGGTCGCTGCGGAAAACCCCAAAAAGCCATTGAGCGACAGTAAGATCGCTGGTTTACTGGAGGCACAGGGCATCCAGGTTGCCCGTCGTACCATCGCCAAATACCGTGAATCGCTTGGTATCGCTCCCTCAAGCGAGCGCAAGCGGCTATAGTGCGGCCAGGTTGAATGTTTCGGCGGCAGGTTCTGTACCGGCCACCTTCGCAGCAGGCAATTAGGAGAAGCAGTATGCAAATCAACATCAGCGGTCTTCATCTGGAAGTGACTGACGCCCTGCGTAGCTATGTCGAGGAGAAATTCGAGCGGCTGTCCCGCCACTTCGATCGCATCATCAGCATCCAGGTGATCCTGCAGGTCGAAAAGCTCAAGCAGAAGGCCGAGGGCACGCTGCACATCGCCGGCCGCGAAGTGGTGGCCAATGCCGAGCACGAAGATATGTATGCCGCCATCGATCTGCTGGTCGACAAGCTCGATCGCCAGCTGATCAAGCACAAGGAAAAGCAGCTCGACCACACCCAGGGCGTAGTGGCTCGCTGACTCGCATCATGATCCGACTGGAATCCATCCTGACCCCTGGGCGTTCCCTGGTGAACGTCCCAGGCGGCAGCAAGAAACGCGTCCTCGAGCAGATCGCCAAGGTGATCGCGCAGGACCTGCCCGACCTCGATGCTCAGGCGATCTTCGAAAGCCTGATCGCCCGCGAAAAACTCGGTTCCACCGGTTTCGGCAATGGCATCGCCATTCCGCACTGCCGCATGGCGGGCTGCAATTCGCCGCTCAGCGCTGTGCTGCGCCTGGAGGCACCGGTGGACTTCGACGCCATCGATGGTGCGCCGGTCGATCTGTTGTTCGTTTTGCTGGTACCGCAAGCGGCGACGGATGAACATCTCGAACTGCTGCGCCAGATTGCCAGCATGCTCGACCGCGAAGACGTCCGCCAACGCCTGCGCCAGGCCCCCACCAACGACGACCTTTATCAGGTTGTGGTCGATGTGCAAAACGGCCAGTAGATGCGCCTGATCATCGTCAGCGGCCGCTCCGGATCGGGAAAAAGCACCGCCCTCGACGTGCTGGAGGACAACGGCTTCTACTGTATCGACAACCTCCCGGCCGGCCTGCTACCGGAGCTGGCCGAACGCGCCCTGCTTCACACCGAGCTGCTGCAGCCGCAGGTCGCCGTGTCCATCGATGCACGCAACTTGCCGAGTCAGCTCAAGCGCTTCCCCGAACTGCTCGACGAAGTACGCTCCCGACATATCCACTGCGACGTGATTTACCTCGATGCCGATGACGAAACCCTGCTCAAGCGTTTCTCGGAGACCCGTCGGCGCCACCCGCTGACCAACGACAAGCGCTCGCTAGCTGAGGCGATCCGCGATGAGGAGTTGCTGCTTGCATCGATCATCGACCACGCCGACCTCAAGATCGACACTACGCACCTGAATCTCTATCAGCTGCGCGACACGCTCAAACTGCGCCTGCTCAACCAACCCGAGCCCGGCACCGCCTTTCTCATCGAGTCGTTCGGTTTCAAGCGTGGTATGCCGGTAGATGCGGATCTGGTGTTCGACGTGCGCTGCCTGCCGAACCCTTACTGGAAGGCCGAGCTGCGTGACTATTCCGGTCTCGATCAGCCGGTCATCGACTACCTGTCCGCGCAGCCGGATGTTGACGAGATGTTCCAGGATATTCACGGCTACTTGAGCAAGTGGCTGCCCCGTTTCGCTGCCAGCAATCGCGCCTACGTCACGGTCGCCATCGGCTGCACCGGCGGCCATCACCGTTCCGTTTACCTGGCCGAACGCCTGGGCCAGGCGCTCAAGGCGCCTTTGAAGAATCTGCAGGTTCGCCACCGCGACCTAGCCTAGGACGAACAACCCCATGCCCGCCCGCGACGTCACCATCATCAACAAGCTCGGCCTGCACGCCCGCGCGGCCGCCAAGTTCGTCGGCGTAGCCAACCGTTATCCATGCAGCATTCGCGTCGGACGCTGCCCCGACACCCTGGTAGATGGCAAGAACATCATGGCGGTCATGATGCTGGCTGCCAGCAAGGGCACTGCCCTGCATCTACAGACCGAGGGCGAGGAAGACGAGGCAGCCCTGGGCGCACTGGTCGCACTGATCGAAGATTATTTCGAGGAAGGCGAATAGGCCTTGCGCCCCGGCGAGCAGGATTATTCCTACTCGCCGTTCCGCCCCCTCATTCGTCAGGGCAACCGTGGCACCCTGTTTATTTCCCTGCGACCGTCATCCGCTCGATCAGCACCGAGCCCGTACGGATATTGCTGCGAGTCTCGGTATCACAGCCGACGGCAACGATCTGGCGGAACATGTCGCGCAGGTTGCCGGCGATGGTGACCTCCTGTACCGGGAACTGGATTTCGCCGTTCTCCACCCAGTAGCCACCGGCACCACGCGAATAATCACCGGTCACCAGATTCAGCCCCTGCCCCATCAGCTCGGTCACCAGCAGGCCACGCCCCATCCGCCGCAGCAGCGCGGCCTGGTCTTCCTCGCCGTGGCTGACGAACAGGTTATGCACGCCGCCCGCGTTGGCGGTGCTCGGCAGACCCAGCTTGCGTCCGGAATAGGTTCCCAGCACATAGGAAATCAGCTGACCGTTTTCCACGAAGGGCTTGGCATAGGTCGCCAGGCCATCGCCATCATAGGACGCACTGCCCAGCGCCTGCGCAAGGTGCGGCCGCTCGTCCAGGCTCAGCCACTCGGGGAAAAGCGTCTGCCCCAGGGCGTTCTCCAAATAGGACGCCTTGCGGTAGAGATTGCTGCCGGAGATCGCGGCGAGAAAGTGACCGAACAGTCCGGTCGCCAGATCGGCCGAAAATAGCACCGGCACCTCGCAAGTTGGCACCGGCCGCGCGCCCAGGCGTCTGACCGCACGCTCCGCGGCACGGCGCCCGATGTTCAGCGGATCGGCCAATGTATCGGCGCGACGGCTGACATCGTAGTAGTAGTCGCGCTGCATCTGCCCAGCATGCTCGGCAATCATCACGCAACTCAGGCTGTGGCGCGTGCTGCAGTAGCTGCCGATGAAGCCGTTGCTGTTGCCGTAGGCACGGCACCCCTGATGGGTATTGACGCTGGTACCGTCAGCATTGCGGATGCGCGGATCGACTGCGAACGCCGCCTCTTCGCAGCGCAGCGCCGTTTCGATCGCCTGTTCAGGGGAAACCGACCAGGGATGGAACAGGTCCAGGTCCGGAAGCTCGCGCGCCATCAGCGCAGCGTCGGCAAGTCCGGCAAACTCGTCCTCGGACGCATGCCGCGCAATCGCCAGCGCGGCAGCCACTGTTTCGCGGATGGCTGCGTCGCCGCTGCCAGTGGTGCTCGCGGAACCCTTGCGCTGGCCGACATAGAGCGTAATGCCGAAGCCCTGATCGCGATTGAACTCGACGGTTTCAACTTCGCCCTGGCGCACGGCGGTCGACAGTCCCTGCTCCATCGACACCGACACCTCACTGGCGCTGGCGCCCTGCCGACGCGCTTCCTCGATGATGCGCTCGACTTTCTCGCGCAAGCCCGGCTCAACCTGCGGACCGATGCCTTCTACTTCACTCATAAGAACTCCCAAGCCCCGCATTCGATCGTGACTCAGCCCGCCGACGGCAGAACCGGCCCGGCAAGGCTGCTGTTATCATGGCGGCATTTCCCAATGGACCATCCCCATGCCTGAATACTCCGACGACGGCGTTTTCGACGAGAAGAGCAAATCCCAGGTCAAGCGCGAGCTGCACGCGCTGCAGGAACTGGGCGAACGCCTGACCACACTCAAGCCCGACCTGATCGAGCGCCTGCCGTTGAGCGACGCGCTGCGCAAGGCGCTCGCCGATGCGCCTAAACACACCGCACACATCGCCCGCAAACGCCACATCCAATACATCGGCAAGCTGATGCGTGGACAGGACATCGACGCCATCCTGGCGCTGGTCGACCAACTCGACGCCTCCACCCGCCAGTACAACGAACGCTTTCATGCCCTGGAGCGCTGGCGCGATCGTCTGATCGCCGGCAACGATGAAACGCTGGAAGCCTTCGTCACCGATTACCCCGACACCGACCGCCAGCACCTGCGCGGCCTGATCCGCCATGCCCAGCATGAGGCCGCGCACAACAAACCGCCGGCGGCGAGCCGCAAGATCTTCAAATACATCCGCGACCTTGATGAAACCAAGCGCGGGCTGAAATAAGCCAGGCCACGCGCCGTCCAGCCGCCTCAAGCGGCTTCAGGCGCCCGTTCCGCCAACGGTGATCTCGTCGATCTTCAACGTCGGCTGACCGACACCCACAGGCACCGACTGGCCATCCTTGCCACAGGTGCCGACGCCGCTGTCCAGCGCCAGATCGTTACCGACCATCGACACCCGCGTCATCACCTCCGGGCCGTTGCCGATCAGCGTCGCGCCCTTGACCGGTGCCGTGATCCGTCCATCTTCGATCAGATAGGCCTCGCTGGTGGAGAACACGAACTTGCCGCTGGTGATATCCACTTGGCCGCCACCGAGGCTGGCGCAGTAGAGGCCGCGCTTGACCGAACGGATGATCTCTTCGGGATCGCTCTCGCCGGCCAGCATGTAAGTGTTGGTCATGCGCGGCATCGGCAGGTGCGCATAGGACTCGCGCCGGCCGTTACCGGTGGGCGCCACACCCATCAGGCGCGCATTCAGCTTGTCCTGGATGTAACCCTTGAGCACGCCGTTCTCGATCAGCGTGGTGCACTGCGTCGGCGTGCCCTCGTCATCCACGCTAAGCGAGCCGCGCCGATCGGCCAGGGTACCGTCGTCGACGATGGTGCACAGCTTCGAGGCCACCTGCTGACCGATACGCCCGCTGTAAGCCGAACTGCCCTTGCGGTTGAAGTCTCCCTCCAGTCCGTGGCCGACTGCCTCGTGCAGCAGCACACCGGACCAGCCCGGGCCGAGCACCACCGGCAGGCTGCCGGCAGGTGCCGGTTGCGCCTCGAGATTGACCAGTGCCTGGCGCAACGCTTCGCGCGCATAGCCCATCGCGCGGTCCTCGCTGAGGAAATACTGATAACCCAGCCGTCCGCCGCCGCCCTGACCGCCCCGCTCGCGGCGACCGTTCTGTTCGACGATCACGCTGACGTTGAAACGCACCAGCGGCCTGACATCGGCCGCCATGCCGCCATCCATACCGGCAACCAGAATGTGTTCCCAGACGCCGGCCAGACTCACCGTAACCTGCTTGATGCGCGGGTCGAGCGCTCGCGTGGCGACATCGATGCGCTTGAGCAGCTCGACCTTTTCCGCCCGGCTCAACCCGTCCAGTGGATTATCCTGGCTGTACAGCGACGCAAAGGCCGCCCGCGACAGCACCTGCACGCTGCCCTGTTGGCCGCTACGGGCAATCGAACGAGCTGCCTGCGCCGCCTGGCGCAGCGCCTCGGCGGTGATCGCATTGCTGTAGGCGAAGCCGGTCTTCTCGCCGGACAACGCGCGAACACCAACGCCCTGCTCCAGGTGGAAGCCGCCCTCCTTGACGATGCCATCCTCCAGCACCCAGGACTCGCTGACCTGGTCCTGAAAATACAGATCGGCCGCGTCGATACCCGGCCCGGCGAGTTCCGCCAGCAGCACAGGCAGGTCATCAATGCCCAGGCCGCCGGGGGTCAGAAGCCGCTCGACGGCGGGCAACAGCAGTTCACTCATAGTCACTCCAAACTCGCCGTGACCAGGCACGGCACTTCAAATCGTCGGTGGCCGGTCAGCGGCATGCGCTGGCGAATGGCCAATTGCTCCGCGGCGTCGCGCCGGGCCGTCAATGCAGCCTCGCCATCGGCCTGCTCGCACAGAATGCGCCCCCAAGGGTCAACGATAGACGAATGACCGTGGGTCAGCCGGCCGCCGGGATGAGCACCACCCTGCGCCGCAGCCAGCATATAGCACTGCGTCTCGATGGCCCGGGCGCGCACCAGCGTTTGCCAGTGCGCCGCGCCGGTCACCGCGGTGAACGCCGAAGGCGCGCTGATCAGCTCGGCACCGGCCAGCCGCAGCGCCGTGTACAGCTCGGGAAAGCGCAGGTCGTAACAGACCGTCATCCCCAGCCGCCCGAGCGGCGTATCGACCACCACCAGCGCATCGCCCGGCGCGTAGTCGTCCGACTCACGGTAGCGACCGCGAGTATCCGCGACGTCCACATCGAACAGGTGCAGCTTGTCGTAACGCGCGACCCGCTGCCCATGCTCGTCGAACAAAAGCGAACAGGCGTGCGGTCGCGCCTGCGGGTGATCGTCCGGCGGCAACGGTAGCGTTCCGGCCACGATCCATAACCTGAGGTCGCGCGCGGTCTGTTTCAACCACGGCAGGATCGGCCCCTCGCCTGCCGCCTCGGCACGGCCGAGCGTCGGCAGATCGCTACGGCCCATCGCCGCGAAGTTTTCCGGCAGCACCGCAAGCCGCGCACCGGCTGCCGCGGCCTGTTCGAGCAGAGCCCGCGCGCTGCGCAGGTTGGCCTCGACATCGGCCTGGCTGACCATCTGAATGACCGCGAGCGACATGGAATGAACACCGATAATGCAAAGAAAGAACCGTTGGCAACGCTAACGCGCAGCCACCTCAATTGGGCTTCTCGAATGGCTTGTCGAAGCTGATCTGCGGCGATTGCCAGGGACCCTCGACGTTGTACTGAACGCTGGCGAACCGGGCAACCTTGTCGCCCAGCAACTTATCGACCACGAACAACGCACCGCCGACCGCCGGCGCGCCGACAATCAACGCTGCCAGCGGCAGGTTGTTGCTCACCGGTAGCGTGACCAGCAGTTTCGCATCGATGCGATCATTCACCATGTCCAGCGTGCCATTGAGCTCAAGATTGCTCGATGGCCCGGTCACGGTGATCGGCTCGCGGGTGCGGTAGATTCCGTCGCTGGCCTGCAGCTCGCCGCCCATGCGGTCGTAACTCAGCCCCTTGCCGAACAGATCGGAGAAATCCAGGCGTAGCCGGCGACCGATCGAGTTGAAATTGAGTAGACCGAATACCCGCAACGCCTGCGCGCTCCCTTCGACCTCGACAAACTGGCCATTGCGCAGCCGCGGCTGCATGTTCCCGGAGAAGCGCGCCAGGCCGAACCAGGCCGGCGAACCCGGCCAGCTGCCATCGACATCCATGCGGAAACGCTCGCTGGTGGTCGAGGGTGCAAAGCCCCACGCCAACAGCACATCCGCCAGGTTGCCACCGGACAGCCGCCCCTTGAACGCGCTGCGCCCGGCGCGCCACTCGCCGGCGCCCTCGATGCGCAAGCCTTTCAGATTCAGATCCAACGCCGAGAACGCCACGCCATTGGCTACCGGGCGCATCTTCAGCGCCCAGCGACCCAGCGGCGCCTCGCCCTGCACCACCTCGGCGACGGTGATGTCCATCGCCGGCAGACGCGTCGGATCGACATCGGCCAACGGATCGCTACGCTGCGCCGGCTCGGTAGCGGATTCGGCGACTGGCAGGCGCAGACGCTGCAGATCCGCCACGAGCGGCGCGCCCTCGGCATCCGGTAGCTGTACCGCCCCGCTGATCAGATCGCTGCCCAGGTTGAGCGTCCAGGCCTCGGTCGTACGGCGCAGTCCGACAGCAAGCGCGTCGATGCGCGTACCGAAACCATCGAAACGGCCGATATCCAGCTGTGCTTCGCGCAGCAGCGGAACCGTCGTCGCGCCACCGCCGGCCGGCAGATAGCGCTCGCGCACGCTCTGCCACGCCTGCCAGTCGAGCTGCTCCAGCCGCCCGCGCACGCGCAGACCGCGCGCTGTCGGCAGTGCCGCCGCGCCGGAGCCGAGCCGCAATTCACCACGCCCGGCCTGCCAGTCGCTCGCCGGCGCCGCGAAGTTCAGGGACGCGAGCTCGCCATGCTGCACGGCGTAGCGACGCTCGGCGCCCTGCAGCGTCATGCGCAGGGTGGTGTCGCGCCGTTCGCCAGCCGGCTTGCCGAAGGGTGCCGGCAGCTCGATGGCCAGCCCGGCCAGCGAAGAGTCGAGCTGCAGGCGGCTATCCGCGCCGGCCAGATCCAGACGTAGCTGATAGGGCAGTTCGCCGCTGGCGGGCAGCGGTCGCGGCAGCCCCAGCCAGGACGCCAGACGCTGCAGGGCGATATCGCCCTGCGCTTCGATGCGCGTCGCCGGATTGCGCCGGTCGCCGGTCGCCACGGCACTGCCCCGCACTGACCGCCCGAACAGCTGCGCGCGGATGTCGCGGGCGCTGAAGCCGGCATCGGTGTCATAGCGGAACTGCCCGGAGAGCTGGGCGAAGTCCAGCTCGGGACTGGCCATGCGCAGCGTCGCCGCGCGGCTGGCGAAATCGACCAGGACGTGTGGCGGCTCGCCCTTGGCCAGTGGGATCAGCAGCGCCAGCGAGCCGTCCAGCTCACCCTCGCCCTGCCAGCCGGCGAAAATTTCGGCGGCACCTAGCGGCGCCTCGCGCAGGATCTTCAGTCCGTCACCGACACTGCTCTGCAATTGTCCGTTGATCGCCAGACGCGGCTTCTGTCCAGGGGCGGCATGCGGAATTTCGGCCGTGGCGTTCTGCACGCGGCTGTCGAGAATGCGGCCCTCGGCGAGCCGCACGCGCACGCCACTGTCCTCGATCAGCACCTCGCCACGCCCTTCGCGCAGCGCGGGCCAGCCCGGCTGATAGGCCAGCTCGGCATCGCGCACCTTGAAATACAGGCTAATGCTGCGCGCGCCGTCGACGGCGTCCTTGTGCAGACTGCCCTGGTACTGGAAATAGCCCTGTTCGATGGCGCCGCCGCGAATTGCCGTGTGCAGCCATTCGCTGAGCGCCGGACTCAGCGCCGGCGAACGGGTCGGCAGGTATTTCTCCGTGTAGCGCGCATCGCCCTGCGTGAGGCCGACGCGCAGGTCCATGTAGTCCTCGACGGCCGGGTCTCGATTCAGACGGATGAGGAAGTCACCGGCCAGCTGACCTTCCTCGCCGTCCAGCCTCAGATAGGGCGCCACCAGGGTGAAGGCCTGCTCATCCAGGCTCCAGCGCAGCCGCCCCTGCGCCTGGCGGTAACGCCAAGGCTGGGGGAACAGTGGCGCCAGATGCAGGGCGAAATCCTGGCTGTCGATGCGCACCTCGCCGCCAGCGAGATCGCCTTGGATGCTGCCGCTGACATGTTCGGCCGCGGGGATCCAGTGGTGCGCGCCGATCGTCACCTGATCGAGCTGCGCAGCGAACTGCAGTCGCTCGGCGCCGGTCAATCCGGGGCGATAGTGGGCCTGCAGCGCACGCAGCGTACCGCGTGGCGCGAGGTCGACAAGAATCTGCGCGGCGCTTTCCGGCAATGGCGCCAGCGCTTGCGTCAGGGTCGCCAGCGGCGCGATTCCCAGACGATCGGCCTGCAGCTGCCAACTGTTGCTGTGTTCGTCGTGCTCGACAAGCAGGCGCGCCTCGCCCCAGCGCGCGTCGCCCAGATTGAAGGCGAGCTCATCGATCAGCAGCCGATAGCCACGCTCGGTGCGCTCGGCATAGGCGGTCAAAGCCAGATCGTCGAGCCCTTGCACCGGGCGTTCGCCATAAGCCGCTTCGACCCGCGGCGCATCCAGGCGCAGCACCGCTCGCGCGAGGTGCTCCTGCCGCCAGCTGAGCCAAGCCTCGCCACCAGCCCGCACGCGGTCGAGCCGCCAGTCGGCGGTCAGCTTCTTCGGCAGCCAGGCCGCCCAGTCGCTCTGCGGCAGGCTCAGATATACGTCGAGCGCTGCCTGCCGCCAGCGCTCGGGCTGCACCTGCGCCCGAGCCTGCAGCGCCAGCGGCTGGCCATCGGGCAATACAGTGCGCCCGTCCAGGCGCAGGTTTCCGCCATCGCTTTGCAGGCTGAGATTGGCGTAAGTCAGCGTCAGTGGCGCCTCACCAAAGGGCTCCACGGTCAGCTGGCTGTCGAGCAGCACCAGCGCGCGAATCTTCTGCAGCGAGCGCAGGAGCTTGGCGGGATCGGAGGGCGAATGCTCGTCTTGCGCCGGCAGTCCTTCGACTCGCCAACGGCCATCGGCATCCTGCGTCAGACTCAGGCGCACACCCTCGAAACGCAGCGTCGCCAGGCGTAACTCGCGCGCCCATAGGCTGGCCGCGATATCCGGCACCACCACCAGTCGCTCCAGGTGCATCGCCGCCGCGCCCTCGCCCAGCAGCACATCGTGCGCCAGCAGCTGCGGCGCCAGGCCTTGCCAGCGCCCTTCGAGGCGTCCCAGCTGGACCGGCATTGCCAGCAGCTCGGCGGCTTTGTCTTGCGCCTGCAGACGATATTCGGCGACCAGCGGCACCAGTTGCCGGCCCAGGCTGACATACAGCGCCGCGACGACCAGCCCCAGCGCCGCAATCGACAGCGACTGGCGCAGCAGCACGGCGAGAAAACGGGCGAGGCGATTCATCCGGCAGCGCTCCGCGGCTCAGGCCTGACGTGCATTCGGCTCAGAGCAGCACCACGTCGTACTGTTCCTGCGAATACATGCTCTCGACCTGGAACTTGATCGAGCGGCCGATGAAGCTTTCCAGATCGGCGACGTTGCCCGATTCCTCGTCGAGCAGCCGGTCGATGACCTTCTGATTGGCCAGCACCCGATAACCTTCCGGCTGGTAGGCACGGGCCTCACGCAGAATCTCGCGAAAGATCTCGTAGCAGACGGTTTCCGGGGTCTTCAGCTTGCCGCGCCCCTGGCAGCTGGCGCAGGGCTCGCAAAGCACCTGCTCAAGACTTTCGCGGGTGCGCTTGCGGGTCATCTGTACCAGGCCGAGCTCGGTGATACCGATGATGTTGGTCTTGGCGTGGTCGCGTTCGAGCTGTTTTTCCAGCGTACGCAGCACTTGGCGACGATGCTCCTCGTCTTCCATGTCGATGAAGTCGATGATGATGATGCCGCCGATATTGCGCAGACGCAGCTGGCGGGCGATCGCCGTAGCGGACTCCAGATTGGTCTTGAAGATGGTTTCTTCCAGCGTCCGATGGCCCACGAAGGCGCCGGTATTGACGTCGATGGTGGTCATCGCCTCGGCCGGGTCGATGATCAGGTAGCCGCCGGACTTGAGCATCACCTTGCGCTCCAGCGCCTTCTGGATCTCATCCTCGACGCCGTAGAGGTCGAAGATCGGCCGTTCGCCCGGGTAGTGTTCGAGACGATCGCGCAGCTCGGGCATCAGCTCGCCAACGAACTGGCTGACCTTCTGAAAGTTCTCCCGCGAATCGATGCGGATCTTCTCGATGCGCGGGTTGACCAGATCGCGCAGCGTGCGCATCGCCAGCGTCAGGTCCTCGTAGATCAGCGAAGGCGCCGTGGCGGTCTTCATCTGCCCGGCGATCTGTTCCCACAGCCGGCGCAGGTAGCGGATATCCATGAGAATCTCGTCGCGCCCGGCCCCCTCGGCAGCCGTGCGCAGAATGAACCCGCCGGCCTCTTCGATCCCTTCGGCGGCAACGCATTCGGCGACGATTTGCTTGAGCCGTTCGCGTTCGGCCTCCTCCTCGATCCGCAGGGAGATGCCGACGTGGCTGGTGCGCGGCATGTAGACCAGGTAGCGCGACGGAATCGATAGCTGCGTGGTCAGCCGCGCGCCCTTGGTGCCGATCGGGTCCTTGGTGACTTGCACCACCAGGCTCTGGCCGTCGTGCACCAGGGCACTGATCGGTTCGACGGCGTTGCCTTCGCGCGCTGAAATCTCCGAAGCGTGGATGAACGCCGCGCGATCCAGGCCGATATCGACGAACGCCGCCTGCATGCCCGGCAGCACCCGCACCACCTTGCCCTTGTAGATGTTGCCGACAATGCCGCGGCGCTGGGTGCGCTCGACGTGCACCTCCTGCAGGACGCCGTTCTCCACCACCGCGACCCGCGATTCCATGGGGGTGATGTTCATCAGGATCTCTTCGCTCATTGTCGTTTTTCTCGGCCGAAAAGCGGATTTGAAGCAGCCGCAGCTGTCAGGTCTGCGCCGATTCTAACGACATAAACGCCGCAGCCACAGGCTCTAACCGGCGCTTTTGCTCCAGCGCGGCAATCCGAAGCGGTCGAGCAGCTGCGCCGTTTCGCACAATGGCAGGCCAACCACCGCCGAATAGCTGCCGTGCAGCTGGCTGACGAACACCGCCCCCCAACCTTGAATGGCATAGCCGCCCGCCTTGTCTCGCGGCTCACCACTGTCCCAGTAGGCTTGCGCCTCCGACGCATCGATGGAGCGAAACTCGACCTCGCTGTCGACCAGGCGCACCTCGCAGGCGCATCGGTTCGCCAGCACAATGGCGGTCAGCACGCGATGGCTGCGCCCGGACAGCGCGGCCAGCATGGCCAGTCCATCGGCCCGATCCGCCGGTTTGCCGAGAATGCGCTGATCCAGCACCACGCTGGTATCGGCGGCAAGCACGCAGGCATTCGCGTCAGGCAGGACGGCAAGCCCGGCGCGGGCCTTGTCCAGCGCCACGCGCCGGACGTAGTCCTCGGCCGCCTCGTCGGGCAGCGGCGTCTCGTCGACGCTCACCGCCAGGAGGGAAAACGGCACACCGATCTGTTGCAGGAGTTCACGACGTCGCGGCGACGCCGAGGCGAGATACAAGCTGCTCATTGCGGACCCTGTCGAGAAATGCAGGAAAGGGTCGCACACGCGCCGGTATCAGGGAAGCGAATGGCCCGGCCGGAATCGGCCGGGCGCGCGAAAATCAGAAGCGGAAATTGACGACGCGATCGTCGTCCAGCGACAGCTTGCGCGTCTGGGTGACGCCTTCATGCGTCACCTGCACATCGTACTCGCCGCTCTCGAGGATCAACGACACCGGCGTCGCGCCGTGAACCTGGTCGTTGATACGCACCTGATCGTTGAAGCGGTTGCTGCGCACGATCAGCGAATAGCTGCGCGCATCGCACAGTTCGCTGCTCACGCCGAGGATGGCGCAGGGCATGACCTTCTTCGGCTTGATCGCCGCCTCGATGGTCACTTCGGCACTGACCGTGCCATCCAGGTTCATGCTCGCTTCGGAGAAATCTGCCCTGGCGCGGTAGGAATACCAGTTCGGATCCAGCTGCAGGCTGTCGATCTCGTCGCGCAGCTCCTCACCCAACACGCGCTGGTAACGCTCCTGCACCCACTGCGACATGCGGCTGTCGTTGCGATGCTCGGCCAGGCAGGCCGCCATGCTCTTGCTGGTCGAACAGCGGAACGACACCGACTCGTTGAAATGCAGGGTACGTTCCAGGCGTCTGGCAATGGCCTGAACCTTCTTGGCGTTGCGCTCGCGCGCCTCGGACGCCAGCAGCGCGGTCAGGCGCTCCACTTCACGGGTGAGCTGAGCGTATTTCAGATGCTGCCGCCCCAACTCCTCTTCGGCCGCCTGCACGCGCTGCCGCGCGGCCTGCTCAGCCTCAGAGCCACGTCGGTAGTCGGCAAGCAGTCCGTCCAGGCGTTCCTGGCCGGCTGGTTGTTTGAGGAAGTCTTCGATCTCCTGGTGGATCAGCGACTTGGCGCTGGCAAGCTGCAGCAGGGCGGAATCCAGCGAGCCCTTCTCGCTACGAAGCCGCTCCTGCAGCTGCTGCTTCTCCTGCCCGGCCGCCTCCAGCTCGCGCTGCTTGCGGTTCAGCTGCTCCTCACGCGTCATCTCGGCCTGCGCCGTACCGACAGATGACTGCAAGGCGGAGCCCGTAGCGGTCGGTGCGGCGCTTTCGGCCTGGCTATAGCCGCCCCCGACCAGCAGCAGGATCGCCAGGGCGCCGCCGCCTGCCAGCCACGACCGCATTCTGCGGGAACTCACCAAAACCTCAGCATCCATAGCCACTCGCCCGCGTTCTGTCTGCGCCGTATCGAAGTAGCCCTGGACCATACGCAAATGATGGCCCAGCGCCATGAAGGCGGCATGATTTCAGAAAACCAAGCGGGGTTCAATGCGGGCCTTGGTCGAACGCCTGCCCGAATGCCGCGGCGGCGGAAGGTTACTGTGCCGGGCTCAGTTGACGTCGAAACGACGACGCAGCCAGTGCAGCACGACGAAAATCCAGGGCCAGAGCAAGGCGCTGATGGGCACCGGTACGAGGAAGATGAGCGTCGGCGGCCGATTGCCGGTCAGGGTGTTCAGCCACAACTGCACCAGCTGCGCCAATCCGAGAACGACCAGCAACACCATGCTCTGCTGCCACAGCGGGAACATACGCAGCCGTTGCTGCAGGCTCAGCACGAGGAAGGCGATCAGGATCAGCGGCAGGCCGTTCTGCCCGAGCAGTGTACCGGCCAGCACATCCAGCATCAGACCAAAGACGAATGCCAGCCCCATGCCACCGCGATGCGGCAATGCCAGCGACCAGAACGCAATCACCAGGCCGAGCCAAAGCGGCCGAGCCAGCTCGGTGCTCGCCGGCATCGGCGCGATGCTGAGCAGCAGGGCCACCAGCAGCGACAGCCAGATTACCCAGCCGTTGTGCGCACGCCCGGCAATCATGGCCGCACCTCATCGGCACTCGGTTCCGCTGGCACGGCAGGCTGGCTGTCGCCGGCCGGCGCGGCTTGCGCTTTAACCTCGGACTGATCGGCGGTCTTCTCGGCACGCTCGGCCGCCTGACGATCGGCGCTGGCCTGCGCCTCGGCAGCCGCAGCGGCACGCTCCTCGGGGCTGCGCGAGTCACTGAAAACCAGCAACAGGTAGCGACTGCGATTGAGCATGGCGGTGGGCACCGCGCGGACGATGGCGAAGGGTTGTCCCGAGTCGCGCACCACTTCCTTCACCTGCGCCACCGGGTAGCCGCTGGGGAAGCGCTGGCCGAGGCCGGAACTGACCAGCAGATCACCTTCCTTTATATCCGCCGTTTCGGCGACATGGCGCAGCTCCAGATACTCCGAATCGCCAGTGCCGGCCGCGATCGCGCGCAGGCCGTTACGATTCACCTGCACCGGAATGCTATGCGTAACGTCGGTCAGCAACAGCACCCGCGCCGCATACGGCATCACTTCCACCACTTGCCCCATCAGACCATTGGCATCGAGTACCGGCTGGCCGACGAAGACACCGTCCTGGCTGCCCTTGTCGATCAGGATCCGGTGGGTAAACGGATTGGGGTCCAGTCCGATCAGCTCGGCAACTATCACCCTGTCGTCGACCAGCGCCGCGGAATTGAGCAACTCACGCAGCCGCACGTTCTGCTCGGTGAGCGTCGCCAACTTCTGCAGGCGGCGTTGCAGCAGCAGCGCCTCGGCCTTGAGCTTCTCGTTCTCCGCGACCAAGCTGCTGCTGCTGCTGATCTGCTCGGTGGCGCCCTTCCAAGCACGCACCGGCAGATCGGCCAGCCAGTAGAACGGGGTCAGCACCAGCCCCATCTGGCTACGCACGGGTTTGAGGGAATCGAAACGTGCATCCACCACCATCAGCGCGACACAGAGCACGGCGAACACCAGCAGGCGCACGCCGAGCGAAGGTCCCTTGGCAAATAGCGGTTTGATCGTGAAGCCCTCGAAACTACCTGCTACAAACTGAACGCGGCGAGCCGAAAGCAGAGTCGGGCTCGGCCTTCGGCTCGCCGCATCGGTTACTGCCGCCTATGGCTCACTCGGTGGAGAGCAGGTCCATGGCGTGACGATCCATCATTTCCAGCGCACGACCGCCACCACGCGCCACGCAGGTCAGCGGCTCCTCGGCAACGATCACCGGCAGGCCGGTTTCCTGCGACAACAGCTTGTCGAGATCACGCAGCAGTGCACCGCCACCGGTCAGCACCAAACCACGCTCGGCGATATCAGAAGCCAGCTCCGGCGGCGACTGCTCCAGCGCGCTCTTGACCGCCTGGACGATGGTCGCCAGCGACTCCTGCAGCGCCTCGAGCACTTCGTTGGAGTTCAGCGTGAAGCTGCGCGGCACGCCCTCGGCCAGGTTGCGGCCACGTACGTCAACCTCGCGGATCTCGCCACCCGGGAAGGCGGTGCCGATTTCCTGCTTGATACGCTCGGCGGTCGATTCGCCGATCAGGCTGCCGTAGTTGCGGCGTACGTATGTAACGATGGCCTCATCGAAGCGATCGCCGCCAACCCGCACCGACTCGGCGTAGACCACGCCGTTGAGGGAAATCAATGCAATCTCGGTGGTACCGCCTCCAATGTCGACGACCATCGAGCCACGCGCCTCGTCCACCGGCAGACCGGCGCCGATCGCAGCCGCCATCGGCTCTTCGATCAGGAAGACTTCACGCGCGCCGGCGCCCAATGCAGACTCGCGGATCGCCCGGCGCTCGACCTGGGTCGATTTGCACGGCACGCAGATCAATACACGCGGGCTGGGCTGCAGGAAGCTGTTCTCGTGCACCTTATTGATGAAGTACTGCAGCATCTTCTCGCAGACGCTGAAATCGGCGATCACGCCATCCTTCATCGGCCGAATCGCGGAAATGTTGCCCGGGGTGCGGCCGAGCATGCGCTTGGCCTCGGTGCCTACGGCCACCACGCTTTTCTGGTTGCCGTGGCTGCGGATAGCGACTACCGAGGGCTCGTCGAGAACGATGCCGCGATCGCGCACATAGATGAGGGTATTGGCAGTGCCCAGGTCGATCGACAGATCACTGGAAAACATGCCACGCAGTTTCTTGAACATTGGGAAAGGGCCCTGGGGCAAACGCGTGGGGAAAAAAGTGCCGCAAACTCTAACAATGGTGCCAAGTTAGGGCAAGGCGCGAATCCGCCCCACAGCCGCCAGACGTGCACCATTGCGCGCAATTGGCAGGCCATCGTCGCCATGCTCGGCGCTGCAGACGCGCTACCGGGAAGCGCCCTGTGCATGTAAGATCAACCGCTTTTCCGGGCTCGAAGCCCCCTCTTGCCGCGGCTCATGCCGCCAGCGTTCCGTCGGCCGGCCGACGGATGGCAACCCGATTCGTTTTCCGCTGGAGACCTGCGATGGCGCTTGAACGCTGCGAAGTGGAAAAGATCGCTCACCTGGCCCGCCTGGGTCTGGATGAAGGCGATCTGCCGCGCACCACCGAGACCCTCAACAACATCCTCGGCCTGATCGACCGCATGCAGGCCGTCGACACCACCGGCGTCGAGCCGCTGGCCCATCCGCTGGAAGCCACCCAGCGCCTGCGCGCCGATCAGGTGACCGAAACCAACCACCGCGACGAGTACCAGGCCATAGCCCCGGCCGTGGAAAACGGTCTCTATCTGGTTCCCAAGGTGATCGAGTGATGCATCGACTGACTCTGGCACAAATTGCCCGCGGCCTGGCCGCCAAGGACTTCTCTGCCGTCGAACTGAGCGACGCCCTGCTGGCGCGCATCGCCCAGCTCGACCCGCAGCTCAACAGCTTCATCACCGTCACCGCCGAGCGGGCGCGCAGCCAGGCGCAGGCTGCCGACGCACGCCGCGCCGCCGGCGAAAACGGCGCCCTGCTCGGCGCACCGATAGCGCACAAGGATCTGTTCTGCACCGAGGGCGTGCTGACCACCTGCGGGTCGAAGATCCTACACAACTTCCAGGCGCCCTACGACGCCACCGTGGTCGCGAAGCTGGCCGCAGCCGGCGCGGTCAGCCTCGGCAAGCTGAACATGGACGAGTTCGCCATGGGCTCGGCCAACGAATCCAGCCATTTCGGCGCGGTGAAGAACCCTTGGGACACTTCCCGCGTGCCCGGCGGTTCTTCCGGCGGTTCGGCCGCTGCGGTGGCCGCTGGTTTGGTTCCGGCCGCGACCGGCACCGACACCGGCGGCTCGATCCGCCAGCCGGCGGCGCTGACCAACCTCACCGGCATCAAGCCGACCTACGGTCGCGTCTCGCGTTGGGGCATGATCGCCTATGCATCCAGCCTCGATCAGGGCGGCCCGTTGGCGCGTACCGCCGAAGACTGCGCACTGATGCTCGGCGCCATCGCCGGCTTCGACCCGAAGGATTCGACCTGCGTCGACGCGCCGGTGGACGACTACCTGGCGACGCTGAGCCAGCCGCTGACTGGCCTGCGTATCGGTCTGCCGAAGGAATACTTCGGCGCAGGCCTCGACAGCCGCATCGCCGATGCCGTGCTGGCGGTGGTCGAAGAGCTGAAGAAGCTCGGCGCCACGGTCAAGGACATCAGCCTACCGAACCTGCAGCACGCGATTCCGGCCTATTACGTCATCGCGCCCGCCGAGGCCAGCTCCAACCTGTCGCGTTTCGACGGCGTGCGCTTCGGCTATCGCTGCGAGAACCCGGTCAACCTCGAAGACCTGTACAAGCGCTCGCGCGGCGAAGGCTTCGGCGCCGAGGTCAAACGCCGCATCATGGTCGGCACCTACGCGCTGTCGGCCGGCTACTACGACGCCTATTACCTCAAGGCACAGCGCATCCGCCGGCTGATCAAGAACGACTTCGTCAGCGCCTTCGGCGAGGTCGACGTGATTCTCGGCCCGACCACGCCGAACCTGGCCTGGAAGCTCGGTGAGAAGAACGCCGATCCGGTCTCGGCTTACCTGGAAGATATCTACACCATCACCGCCAACCTCGCCGGCATCCCCGGCCTGTCCATGCCGGCCGGCTTCATCGACGGCCTGCCGGTGGGCGTGCAGCTGTTGGCGCCGTACTTCCAGGAAGCGCGCCTGCTCAACGTGGCGCACCAGTACCAGCAGGTCGCCGACTGGCACACCCGCACTCCGGCCGGATTCTGAGGACGATACACATGCAATGGGAAACCGTGATCGGGCTGGAAATCCACGCCCAGCTCAGCACCCAGTCGAAGATCTTCTCCGGCAGCGCCACTACCTTCGGCGCCGAGCCGAACACCCAGGCGAGCCTGGTCGATCTCGGCATGCCCGGCACCCTGCCGGTATTGAATGAAGAAGCCGTGCGAATGGCGGTGAAGTTCGGCCTGGCGATCGACGCCGAACTGGGCCGCACCAACGTGTTCGCGCGCAAGAACTACTTCTATCCGGACCTGCCCAAGGGTTACCAGACCAGCCAGATGGATCATCCCGTGGTTGGCAAGGGCCATCTGGACATCACCCTGGAAGACGGCACGGTCAAGCGCATCGGCATCACCCGCGCCCACCTGGAAGAGGACGCCGGCAAGAGCCTGCACGAAGACTTCCACGGCATGAGCGGGATCGACCTCAACCGCGCCGGCACGCCGCTGCTGGAGATCGTTTCCGAACCGGACATCCGCTCGGCCAAGGAGGCGGTGGCTTACGTCAAGGCCATCCACGCGCTGGTGCGTTATCTCGGCATCTGCGACGGCAACATGGCCGAAGGCTCGCTGCGCTGCGACTGCAACGTGTCGGTGCGGCCGAAAGGCCAGATCGAGTTCGGCACCCGCGCCGAGATCAAGAACGTCAACTCGTTCCGCTTCATCGAGAAGGCCATCAACCACGAGGTGCAGCGGCAGATCGAGCTGATCGAGGACGGCGGCAAGGTGGTGCAGGAAACTCGCCTGTACGACCCGAATAAGGACGAAACCCGTTCGATGCGCAGCAAGGAAGAAGCCAACGACTACCGCTACTTCCCCTGCCCCGATCTGCTGCCGGTGGTGCTGGAAGAGAGCTTCATCGAGCAGGTGCGCGGCGAGCTGCCGGAACTGCCGGGCGAGAAGCGCGCACGTTTCGAGAGCCAGTTCGGCCTGTCCACCTATGACGCCTCGGTGCTCTCCGCCAGTCGCGAACTGGCCGACTACTTCGAGGCCGTGCAACAGGTCTGCGGTGACGCCAAACTGGCGGCCAACTGGGTGATGGGCGAGCTGTCCAGCCTGCTCAACAAGGACGGCCTGGAGATCGAACAGTCGCCGGTGTCCGCCGCGCAGCTTGGCGGTCTGATCCTGCGCATCAAGGACGACACCATCTCCGGCAAGATCGCCAAAATGGTCTTCGAAGCCCTCGCGGCCGGCGAAGGCGAGAATGCCGACGAAGTCATCGAGAAAAAGGGCCTCAAGCAGGTTACCGACAGCGGCGCCATCGAGGCGATGCTCGACGAAGTGCTGGCGGCCAATGCGGAACAGGTCGAGCAGTACCGCGCCAGCGATGAAGCCAAGCGCGGCAAGATGTTCGGCTTCTTCGTCGGCCAGGCGATGAAGGCGTCCAAGGGCAAGGCCAACCCCGGCCAGGTGAACCAACTGCTGAAGAAGAAACTCGAAGGCTAAGTCCCGCGCAGCTGGCTCTCCCGACCGGCCGCGCGCGGAGCGCCGTCTGGTCGAGCCGGCCGCTCGCGATCGGTGCGCGCGACGCGCCAGCACCCGGTTGCGACTGGCAGAATTCTTCAAGGAACGGATCGTTCATGCACCTCGTACGCCTGCTTGCCCCGCTACTGTTGCTCGCGTTAGTCACCGGCTGCGCCGAGCGACAGCGCGCACCGGCAGCTCCGCAGGCGCCGGTGGAGCGCGGCTTCAGCCAGCAGGGCAAGGCGTCCTACTATGCGCGGATGCACCACGGCCAGCGAACCGCCAGCGGCGAGCGTCACGACCAGAACGCGCTGGTCGCCGCCCATCGCTCGCTGCCGTTCGGCACGCGAGTGCAGGTGACCAACCTGGCCAACGGCCGCAAGGTCACGGTGCGCATCAATGATCGAGGCCCGTTTCGCCGTGGCCGCATCATCGATCTCTCGCGCGCCGCCGCACAGCAGCTCGGCATGATCGAGCGGGGCGTGGTGGCCGTGCGGATCGAAACCGTCGAATGAGCGCGCCACGCGGCTACGGGCCCTATCTTCGCGGCGCCAGCACGCCGCCGCCGGCCCATTGCACGCCACCCACATGACATTGCTCACCCTTGCCTATCTGCTTGCCGGCCTGATTCTGCTGACCTTCGGAGCCGGCAGTCTGGTCCGTGGCGCGACGCAGCTGGCGGCGCGCCTCGGCATCCCGCCGCTGGTAATCGGCCTGACGGTGGTCGCCTTCGGAACCAGCGCACCGGAAACCGCGGTCAGCCTCGAGGCGGCACTCGCCGGCAGCGGCGATATCGCGGTCGGCAACGTGATCGGCAGCAACATCGCCAACATCCTGTTGATCCTCGGACTCTGCGCGCTGATCGCGCCGCTGCGGGTTTCCCGCCAGCTGATCCGCCTGGACGTGCCGCTGATGCTCGGCGCGGGGCTGCTGGTCTATACGCTGGCCTGGGACGGTCGTGTCGGCCGCGGCGAAGGCGCTGTGCTGCTCGCCTGCTTGGCTGTTTATACGGCGCTGCTCATTCGTGCCGCTCGCCGTCAGCGCCCCGGCGCCGGTCCCGATGAGTTCGTCGCGGTATTCCATTCGCAGCCCGGGGCCTGGCCCGTGCAACTGCTGCGGGTGATCGTTGGCATCGGCTTGCTGGTGGCCGGCGCTCATCTGCTGATCGTCGGCGCGGTGGAGCTGGCGCGCGCCTTCGGTCTTTCCGAGCTGGTGATCGGTCTGACCGTCGTCGCAGTCGGCACCTCGCTGCCGGAACTGGCGACCTCGCTGCTGGCGGCGTTCAAGGGCGAGCGAGACATCGCGGTCGGCAATGTGGTGGGCAGCTGCATCTTCAATCTGCTGCTGGTGCTGGGCGCCAGTGCCGCGCTGGCGGGCGACGGCCTGTCGATCTCACCGAATGCACTGGCATTCGATTTCCCGGTAATGCTCGCGGTATTCGTTGCCTGCCTGCCGATCTTCTTCTCCGGCTATCGCATCAATCGCTGGGAAGGGCTGCTGTTCGTGGCCTACTACCTGGCCTACAGCCTGTATCTGGTGATGTTCGCCACCGGCCTGGGCGACCTTGAACGCCTGCGCGTCGCCATGCTCTGGTTTGCCTTCCCCCTGACTGCCGTTACGCTGGCGTTGATCGCCATGCGCGCCTGGCGCCGGCAGCGCTAACCGCCTTTCCACCTATGGAGTGTGTTCCGTGACCCTGATGACCTTCGTCTACCTGTTCGCCGGCCTGGTGCTGCTGGTTGCCGGCGCCGAATTGCTGGTGCGCGGCGCGGCGCGGCTGGCCGCGCAGTTCGGGATTTCGCCGCTGATCATCGGCCTGACGGTCGTGGCCTTCGGCACCAGCGCGCCGGAGATGGCGGTCAGCGTGCAATCGACGGTGTCCGGTCAGGGCGATATCGCGGTGGGCAACGTGATCGGCAGCAACATCTTCAACGTGCTATTCATCCTCGGCCTCTCGGCGCTGATCACCCCGATGCTGGTGTCGCGCCAGCTGATCCGTTTCGACGTGCCGATCATGATCGGCGCCAGCCTGCTGGCCTGGTTTCTCGCGATGGACCAGCAGTACGGGCGCCTGGATGGCGTGCTGCTGTTCGGCGGAGTTCTGACGTACACCGGCTTCCTGATCGTCAGCAGCCTGAAGTCGCGCAACAACGAGAATCAGGAATTTGAAGACGAATACGGCCTGCACGAACCGGCCGGACGCTTCGCCAGCCTGCGCCATCTGCTGTTCATCGCCATTGGTCTGGTGCTGCTGGTGCAGGGCTCCAGCCTGCTGGTGGACGCGGCGGTCACGCTGGCCAAGGCGCTAGGGCTGTCCGAGTTGGTGATCGGCCTGACCATCATTGCCGCCGGCACCTCGCTACCGGAGGTCGCCACTTCGGTCATCGCCGCCATCAAGGGCGAGCGCGATATCGCCGTGGGCAACGTGGTCGGCAGCAACATCTTCAACCTGCTGGCGGTGCTCGGCCTCGCCTCGCTGGTTTCGCCGACGCCCATCGGCGTCTCGGGCAACGCCATCGCCTTCGACTACCCGGTGATGATCGCCGTGGCGGCCGCGTGCCTGCCGATCTTCTTCGCCGGCTACTGCATTCGCCGCTGGGAAGGCGCGCTATTCTTCGCCTATTACGTGATCTACACCTCCTGGCTGATCATGCACAGCACCGACGCACCGGGGCTGGCCATGTTCAGTCAGGCCATGCTGTGGTTCGTTCTGCCGCTGACCCTGATCACGCTGCTGGTGATCGGCGCTCGCGCCTGGAAGCTGCAGCGCTGAACCGCTGCCGCCCGGCCGCTGCGCCCGCCAGCGGTGCTGGCGCAAGCGCCGGCAACAACGCCACGATAATGTTCTGCGCTCTGTTGGGCGATTAGCGCGATCGCCACCTGTTCGATCACGATCACGGCGTCACGCGCTGTCGCGCTAGATCCAGCCGAGCCCGCCGAGCAGGAACAGGCCGGCATTGATGCTCAGGGCGGCCATCAGAGTGGTGATGACGATGATGGTGGCAGCCAGCTGATGGTTGGCATCAACCGCGCGCGCCATCACGAAGCTCGCCGCCGCCGTCGGGCTGGCGAAATAGAGGAACAGGATGCCCAATTCGGCCCCCCGGAATCCGCATGCCCAGGCGCCGAGCGTAGCCATAAGCGGCAGCCAGACCATTTTCATCAGGCTCGAACTCAGGGCGATCCCGCTACTGTCGCGTAACGCCGCCAGCGACAACGTCGCGCCAATACAGATCAGTGCCAATGGCAGCGTCATCTGCGCGAAGTACTGACCGGACGTCATCAGCCAGCCCGGCAATGCGACCTGCCAGTAGGCGAACGGAATGGCCGAAACGACCCCGATGATCAGCGGGTTGCGCGCGATGCTGATGAGAATCGCGCGCGCATCGGGCCGCGCACCTGCGCTGTAGAGTGCCAGGATCAACGCCGACAGGCTGTTGTAGAGCAGGATCACCACGCCCGCCAGCACACTGCCGGCGGACAGGCCGTAGTCGCCGTACAGGCTGGCTGCCAGTGCCAAGCCGACGATGCCGTTGTTACCGCGAAACGCGCCCTGCACATAGACTCCGCGCTCCACCCGCGGACAGCGCCAGATTGCCCAACCCCAGGCCAAGGCGAACGTGGCGATGGTCGCCAGCACGAAGTAGCCGAGCAAGGCCGGCTGCAGGGCGGTGTTCAGGTCGGCCTTGAGGATCGAGATGAACATCAGGGTCGGCATGGTGCCCTTGAACACCAACGCCGAGGCTGTGTTGACGAACGCTGCATCGATCCAGCCGACGCGCCGGAGCACCACGCCAAGAAACAGCATGGCGAATACCGGGGCGGTGACGCTCAGGGTCTGGACGACGACAGGGAACATGGGCGGACTCGTTGGTGAAGAGGCCGCCTATGGTAAACGCTTCCGCGTCGGGAACTGGAGCTTCGACAGCAGTGCTGCCGCGTCGCGGCCGGTTTTAACGCCGGACCGGACGCTTCTGCAGCTTGCGCTGCAGAGTACGGCGATGCATGCCGAGGGCGCGCGCCGTCGCCGAGATGTTGCCGTCATGCTCGTTGAGCACGCGCTGGATGTGTTCCCACTGCAGGCGGTCGACCGACATCGGGTTTTCCGGCACCAGACTGTCGAGATCGGCATGCTGCGACAGCAGTGCGGCCAGCACGTCGTCGGCATCGGCCGGCTTGCACAGGTAGTTGCAGGCACCGCGCTTGATCGCCTCTACCGCGGTGGCGATGCTCGAGTAACCCGTGAGGATCAGCACGCGCATCTCGGCGTCGAGTTCGAGCAGTTTGGGCAGCAGCACCAGCCCCGAATCGCCTTCCATCTTCAGGTCGAGCACGGCGTAATCCGGGATGTCCTGGCGGGCCAGTGCCAGCCCCTCGTCAGCCGAGCCGGCGATGCTCACCCGTAGGCCGCGACGGCTCATGGCCCGGGCCATCACGCGAGTGAACGTAGGATCGTCATCTACCAGTAGCAGGTGGGGTTGTTCTTCGCCCTCGTGCTGCAACTCGTCGGTCATGTATGCATTCCTCGCAATGGGGTCACGATCAGATCAGGCGCGTACCGAACCATGCGGCAGGCGCAGTTCGGTAAGTGTGCCACCTTCTTCGTGATTGTAGAGCTTCACCGTTCCGCCGGCGCGCGTCACGCTGGCCTGGCTGAGGAACAGGCCGAGACCGAAGCCCTTGCCTTTGGTGGTGATGAAGGGGCGGCCGATCTGCTCGGCAATGGCCAGGGGAACCCCGGCGCCATGATCGCGGATGGTCAGTTTGATCCATTGCGCATCCCAGTCCAGACGGATGTCCAGATCCTCGGGGCTGGCGTCGGTGGCATTGTTCAGCAGGTTGAGCAACGACTGGCTGAGGTCGGCCGGCGGCATCAGGCGCGGTGCGCTGCCACGACCGACACACTGGAAGCGATAGGTCGCCTCCGGACGCATCAGATGCCAGCGCTGCAGCACCGCATCGACCCATTCACGCGCCGTCTGCTCGACGATCGCCTGACGCCGGTCGGCTTCGGCGGCGCGCACCAGCTGACGCAGGCTCTCCTTGCACAGCTGTACCTGCGACTGCAGCAGCCCGAGGTCTTCGTTCAGCTGCGGCTCCTTGTACTCCTGGCGCAGCTCCTTGAGCAGCACGCTCATGGTCGCCAGCGGCGTGCCGAGCTCGTGCGCGGCGCCGGCGGCCTGGGTGGCGACGGCCAGCAGCTGCTGATCGCGCAAGCTTTCCTCGCGGCGTTGGGCCTGCAATTGCGCCTGTCTGCGCAACTGTTCGCCCATGCGCGCAACGAAGAACGTGATCAACGCGGCAGCCAGTGCGAAGCTCAGCCACATGCCATAGACCAGCAGCGTCGCGCGCTCCACCGACGGCAGGGTGATCGGGTCGTACCACACCAGCATCAGCGTGTAACCCGCCAGCGCGAGCCCGGCCAGCGCCAGGGTATACAGCCACGGCAGCGTCGCGGCGGCGATGGTCAGCGGTACCAGATAGTAGGAGACGAAGGGGTTGGTCGAGCCCCCCGAGTAATACAGCAATGCGCTGTGGATCAGCAGATCGAAGCCCAGATGCACGGCATATTCCAGCTCGGTCACCGGCCAGGGGCCACGCAGGCGCAGTGCCGCGCCAAGACACACCAAGCCGGAGATCGCGAGCGTGATGCCCAGCGCCACCCACGGCAGCGTCAACACCTGGGTCGCATAGGCGAGCCCCACCGCACCGGCCTGCGCAGCCAGCACGAGGACACGTATCAGAATCAGAAGCCGAAGGTTCTGACGGCTGGCCGAAAGCAGCTGAACGGATGCGTACATGGAGTCTCCAAAGATGCGCCGAGTATAACCAAGCCACCCGTCGGACAATCTCCATGCGGCAACGCGACGCAGAGATTCGCTGCACGGAGCGTTCGTCACGGTTAAAGTTTCCGCCTGCCGTCGCGATTGCCGGCGTTCAAGCCCAGGAGCCTTCATGTACTACCCCATTTCTCGCACCACCGTTCTGCTGGCCGTTCTCGCCGGCTGCGCCAGCCTGCCGGCCGGCGCCACGGAGCCACGCTACAACCAGGTCTCGCTGCGCGCCGAAGTCAGCAGCGAAGTGGCGCACGACCGCATGCACGTCACCCTCTACAGCGAAGCACAGCATGAGGATCCAGCCCAGCTTGCCGCGCAGACTACCCACTCGCTGAATCAGGCGCTGCGGCAGGCCCGCCAGGCCAAGGGCGTGATCGTCAGTCAGGGCAGCCGCAGCAGCTACCCGGTCTATGACGACAAGGGCCAGCGGATCGTCGGCTGGCGCGAGCGAGCCGAGCTACGCCTGGAGAGCGGCGATTTCGCGGCGCTGTCGCAGCTGACCGGCGAGCTGATGAAGAGCCTGAAGATGGGCGACATGCACTTCAGCGTGTCCGATCCGATCCGCAAGCAGAACGAGGATGCACTGCTCAAGGATGCCGTGGCGGCCTTTCGCGCCCGCGCCCAGCTGGCTACCGAAGCGCTGGGCGGCTCGGGCTATCGTCTGGTCAACCTGAACCTCGGCAGTGGCGGTGGTTACCAGCCGGAGATGCGCAGCGCGTCGATGAAGTTCAGCCGGGACGCCATGCCCACGCCAGAGATCGAAGCCGGCACCCGCGAGATCAGCGTCACGGCCGATGGCACGATTGAAGTGCAGCTGCCCTGACGCAAGCGCACCGCCGAGCCGCCGCAACAATTTCTTACAACGCTGCAAGCCCGCGTGTCGCGCGGCTTGTAGCGTGCAAGAGCGCTTAAGAGAGAACTTCTCAGGCGCGAATGATGAAACATATCAACTGCGAGTAATTATCATGCGCCGCAAAATTGCACTGCGCATCGATAGGAGTTCGCATGTCCGTTCCCTTTGCCCGTACCGCCCTCGCCGCCGCCCTGCTCGGCAGCAGCCTTGGTGTCATGGCCCAGTCTTCTCCGGTCACGCTGGACAGCATGGTTGTCAGCGCCACCGGCTTCGAGCAGAAGATCACCGAGGCGCCAGCGAGCATCAGCGTGATCACTCGGGAAGAACTGCAGGAAAAGCGCTTCAGCAGCATCGCCGAAGCACTGCAGGACGTTGAAGGCGTGGACGTGCATGGCAACACCGGCAAGACCGGCGGACTGAACATCAGCATCCGCGGCATGCCCAGCGAATACACACTGATCCTCATCGACGGCCGCCGCCAGAATGCTCCCGGCGACGTTGCGCCCAACGGCTTCGGTGAAACCTCCACCAGCTTCATGCCGCCGCCCTCGGCGATCGAGCGGATCGAGGTCATCCGCGGTCCGATGTCCACTCTGTACGGCTCCGATGCGCTCGGCGGGGTGGTCAACATCATCACCCGCAAGGTCGGCAAGGAATGGGCCTCGTCGGTTGGCGTCGAGCATACCGTGCAGGAGCACAGCGACTACGGCGATAGCTCGAAGATCAACTTCTACAGCAGCGGCCCGCTGATCGACGACAAGCTGGGCCTGGCGCTGCGCGGCAGTTTCTACGACCGCGAGAGCGCCAGCCTGGAATTCTCCGATTCACACCTGCCACTGAGTACCCGCGGCCCGTCGCCGGTGGAAGCCGAGAACTGGAGCGCCGGCGGCCGGCTGGCCTTCACCCCCAACCAGGATCACGACATTTCCCTGGACCTGGATCGCTCGATCCAGACCTATGGCAACGACAACTGCCAGCTCGGCAGCCTGGACGGGCTCGATCAGGACGACTGCACCACCGCATCCACCAGCGCCTGGGGCTACCGCGACGAACTGCGTTTCGAGCGCGAATCGGCGACGCTGGCGCACACCGGGCGCTTCGCCTTCGGCACGCTGGATTCGAGCCTGATGCGCAACACCACCGAAACCATTGGCCGTACCAACCCTGGTACTCTCGGCAACCCCACCAATGCCGTACTGCCCGGGGTGATCGCCGGGTCCGATCGCGAACTGAAGGCCACCAACCTGGTGTTCGACAGCAAGCTGGTGATGCCGCTCGGCGAGGCCAACCTGCTGACGCTCGGTGGCCAGTGGTGGGAGGCCGAGCTGGACGACGGCATCGCGCTGGACACCTTCGAGCAGACCACCTGGGCGCTGTTCGCCGAGAACGAGTGGCGCATCCGCGACGACCTCGCCCTCACCGTCGGCGCGCGCTACGACGACCACGAGGATTTCGGCGGGCAGATCACGCCGCGCACCTATCTGGTGTGGAACACCAACGACAACTGGACCATGAAGGGCGGCGTAAGCAAGGGCTACCGCGCACCGGCGATCAACGACCTGCATGACGGCATCAACGGCGTGACGCGCCAGGGCCGCACCCTGACCCTCGGCAATCCCGACCTCGACCCGGAGCAATCCACCAGCTACGAATTCGGCCTGTACTACGACAATCTCGCCGGCTTCAACGCCAACGGCACGCTGTTCTACACCGAGTTCAAGGACAAGATCATGTCCGGCCCGGACGTCAACTGCGCCACCACGCCCGGTGCCGGCGGCTGTCAGTGGCTGGTCGGCACCGGCCAGAGCGTCTACAGCCAGCAGGTCAACGTCGGCGAAGCGAAGACCCAGGGCATCGAACTGGCGACCCGCATTCCGCTGGCCGACGCCTGGTGGATCAACGCCAACTACACCTATACCGAGAGCGAGCAGAAGAGTGGCGACAACAAGGGCCGGCCACTGACCAACACGCCCGACCACATGCTCAATGCACGCCTGAACTGGCAGGCCACCGACCGCCTGAAGACTTGGCTGGCGTACGAATATCGCAGCGAGACCCTGCGCTTCCTCGACGCCCGCTCGACGCTCAGCGGTGACGATGCGGCGGTCTACGATCAGGTCGGCAACGAACTGGGCGCGTACAGCCTGTTCCACCTCGGCGCCAGTTATCGCGCCAGCCAGAACCTGACCCTGCAGGCCGCCATCTACAACCTGCTCGACAAGGACTTCCTGCGCAGCGACGCCTACATCGGCAGCAACGGCCTGGACTACGTCAGCGAGTACAGCCACAGCACCCGCTCGACCTCCGGCTACATCCCCGAGGGGCGGCGGCTCTGGCTGTCCGCCAACCTGGCGTTCTGACGCCCGCCGCCGCAACGACAGAGCCGGGCTACGCCCGGCTCTGTCGTTTTCACCTCGGATGAGCCCCGTGTGCTGCGCGGCTACGGCTGGGTCAGCTGCTTGTACAGCTGCGGCAGGCGGAACGGCAGCTGCTGCGGCTCCTTGATCAGCGTGTAGCCGTTGGCACCGAACATATATGGCAGGTAGTCGCCAGCCTCGCGGTCGATGGTGATGCAGAACGGCAGCAGGCCCTGCCTGCGCGCCTCCATCACCGCCTGGCGGGTATCCTCGACGCCATAGCGGCCTTCATAGAGATCGAGGTCGTTGGGCTTGCCGTCCGTGACCAGCAGCAACAGCTTGCGCCGCTGCTTGCAGGCACCGAGCAGCTCGGTGGCCTGGCGGATGGCGGCGCCCATGCGGGTGTAATAGCCGGGCTTGAGCGCCTGGATGCGGCCGCGGGTCTCGTCACCATAGGGCTGGCGGAAGCTCTTGAGTTCCTGCATGCGCACCTGCTGGCGACGCAGCGAGGAAAAGCCGTAGAGCGCGAACGGGTCACCGACTGCCGACAGCGCCTCGCCGAACAGCAGCAGGCTGTCGGTGATCACGTCGATCACCCGGTGCTCGTTGTCCAGGTGCGCATCGGTGGACATCGACAGGTCGGCCAACAGCAGACAGGCCAGGTCGCGACGATTCTGCCGCTGCTCCATGAACAGCCCACGCTCGGCACACTGGCCGTTCTGCCGCTCGACGTGGAAGTCCAGCCAGGCCTGCAAATCCAGCTCCGAGCCCTGCGGTTGCTGACGCAGCCACTGCCGGTCATTGCGCAGGTGCTCGAACTGCCGACGCAGGCGACGTGCCAGCGGCGCCAGATGCAGCGGCAGCGGTTTGGCCTCCGAGCCACGCGGCAGCATCATCTGCAGGTTGACGAAGTCCTTCTGCAGGGCCTGCTTGCGGTAATCCCACTCGGGCAGCTTGATGCCCTCACCCAGCGGCACGTCATCGAAATCCGCCGCCGGCAAGTCCAGGTCGAGCTTGAGTCCGCCGCCCTGACGCATGCGCTGGCGCGACAGCGCCAACTCGTCGAGGTCCTCGGCGACGCGCGCGGCGTCCAGGTCCTCGGTATCGTCGCCACAGCGATCCAATTCGACGTGTTCGGACCAGCTGAACAGATTTTCCAGGCGGAACAGCAGCAGCCCGCCCTTGCTGGTGCTTTCCTCGACGCGCTTGGCGCGCTTGCGCTGACGCGCTTCACCGCCCGGCGGGGTTTCCAGATTGCCCTCGCCGTCCTCGCCACGGTCGGCGGCTTGCGGCTCGCCGAGGTTTTCCGCCGGGTACAGCCACAACGGCAGCGGCCAGGGCGCGCGCTCGCTGCGCGGGAACTGGCTGACGCTGCCGGGCTCGCGCAATGCCTGACACAGCGCCAGCTCCAGCGCGGCCTCGGCCTTGGGCAGCTGGCTCGGGTCTGGGCGCAGCAGCAGGTGCGCGTCGACCAGCCGCTGATAGCGTGGGCGCATGGCGGGAAATTGTTCCAGCAACTGTTGAGTCCAGCGCTGGTTGTCACGCGCCCAGTGGCGCATCTCGCCGGCCTGCGCTGCGAGCAGCGCCAGCCAGCGGTAGAGATCCTGGTTCAGCGCGGCCTCGGGGTACACCGAGAGGCTTTGCGGAAGCCGAAGGTTGTTGCGATCACACCAGGCCACCGGCAACTGTTTGCAGGTACCGGCGACCTGTTGCAGCAGGTTGCGCCGCAGCAGCATGTCCCGCGCTGCGGCAGCTTCGACACCGACGCCGCTGGCCCCGCCCATCGCGCGAAACAGCAGGGCCAACGAGCGCTGCATGCTTTCCAGCTCGACGCACGCCTCGGGGAAGTCCGGGCTGGCGCGGCGGGTGATGAAGCGGTGCCAGACACTGCCGACCCACTCTTCCACTTCGATGGTAAAGGCCATGGCGGGTTACTCCGTACAGGCATTTGAAAAGCGAAACGGCCCGCTAGTACCAGCCGGGCCGTCGATCATCACTACGCTTCGCCTCAGGCCGCGGTGGCGGCTGCCGAGGCGACCGTTACCCGGCCACGCTGCTTGAAGCTGTACAGGTAGCAGACCAGGCCGATCAGGAAGAACACGCCAGCGATCAGGCGCAGCCAGAAGAAGATGGCCAGCTGGTCAGTAGTGTTCATGAACGACATGGCGGCGCCATCTGCCGGGATGCGTTGCAGCCAGACCTGGACCACGCCTGCGGCGGTGAGGAACAGGGTGATCAGCACCATCGAGATGGTCATCAGCCAGAAGCCCCAGATCTCCACGGTCTGCGCACGAGCGTCCGGCGCTTCACCGAGGCCACGCAGGCGCGGCATGGCGTAGCTGATCATGGTCATGATGATCATCGCGTAGGCACCGTAGAACGCCAGGTGACCGTGAGCGGCAGTGAGCTGCGAACCGTGGGTGTAGTAGTTCACCGGAGCCAGGGTGTGCAGGAAGCCCCACACGCCGGCACCAAGGAACGCCGTCACAGTAGTGCCCATTGCCCAGATCGCGGCGGCACGGTTCGGGTGCTCCCGGCGACGACGGTTCACCATGTTGAAGGCGAACAGCACCATGGCGAAGAATGGCAGCGGTTCCAGAGCGGAGAAGATCGAGCCCAGCCACAGCCACACGGTCGGCGCACCGATCCAGAAGAAGTGGTGACCAGTACCGATGATGCCGGTGATCAGAGCCATGGCGATGATCACGTACAGCCACTTCTCGACCACTTCACGGTCAACGCCGGTGATCTTGATCAGGACGAAGGCCAGCATCGAACCCATGATCAGTTCCCACACGCCTTCCACCCACAGGTGCACCACGAACCACCAGTAGTACTTGTCGCGCGCCAGGTTTTCCGGGTTGTAGAAGGAGAACAGGAAGAACACCGCCAGGCCGATCAGGCCGGTCATCATGACCGTGCTGACCACGGTCTTGCGACCTTTGAGCATGGTCATACCGATGTTGTAGAGGAAGCCCAGGGCCACCACCACGATACCGATCTTGGTAATCGTCGGTTGTTCGAGGAACTCGCGTCCCATCGTCGGCAGCAGTTCGTTGTGAGTCAGCTCCGCCAGACCGGCGTAGGGCACGAACAGGTAGCCGAGAATCGTCAGCACGCCCGCCGCGGCAAACACCCAGAACAGGATGATGGCCAGTTTGGGACTGTGCAGTTCGCGATCCGCTTCCTCGGGAATGAGGTAGTAGGCCGCGCCCATGAAGCCGAACAGCAGCCAGACGATCAACAGGTTAGTGTGGACCATACGGGCCACGTTGAACGGCAGCAGCGGGAACAGGAAGTCACCCACCACATACTGCAGACCCATGATCAGACCGAACAGAATCTGGCCGACGAACAGCATCAGCGCAAACACGAAGTAAGGTTTGGCAACAGCCTGCGATTGGAATTTGAGATGCGGGTTAATGATGCCCATCTCGTAGCCCTCCTAAGGATTCGGAAACAAAGACGTTCATCAACTCAACCTTCCTTGTTTGGCGGCCAGTTGTTGGTATCGATCTTCGAAGTCCACTTGAGGAACTCCGCCATATCGTCCACTTGCTGTTCGGTCAGGTTGAACTGCGGCATGGCGCGACGACCCGGTGCCCCAAGGGGCTGAGCCTTCATCCAGGCGTGCAGGAAAGGCTTGAAGGCCTCATCGCCACCGCGACGGACGAACACGTTGCCCAGCTCCGGCGCGAAGTAGGCGCCTTCACCAAGCAGGCTGTGACAGCCGATGCAGTTGTTGTTTTCCCAGACCGCCTTGCCGCGCACCACCGCTTCGGTGATTTCCGACTCGTTGGTTCGCTCGGGAAAGGTCTGTTCTGTGTGATAGGTCAGGCCTAGGAATACCAGGAAGAAGAACACGCTTCCCCCGAAGTAAATATTCCTGGCCATCCCCTTGGTGAAGGTCTCGGACATGGTCGCCTCCTCATGGCTTGGCGTGGCCAGTTTAAGAAGGCGCCTATCGAAACCTGCTTGATGGCAATCAAGAAAAACCTGAACACAACAGTCGGGCATTACGCGAAGGGAAAATCACCGGCGCCTGCGCAAAAATGCGCCAGCTCCGATGCCAGAGCGGCAGGCAGCAGGAGTACCCGCCTAAGCCCGACGTTCAGGCGCCGCGCTGAGCGGCCACGCGCAGGCCGGTCTTCTTCAGAATACGGCTGGACACCAGCATTTCGTCCGCCCGGCAGGCTTCGCCGAGCAGCGCTCGGATCTGGTTGCGATAGGCGTCGATGTCGCGCGCGTCGCGCCCGTGCACCATCGCGAAGAGGTTGTAGCGCCAACCGTCGCGGCGTGGCCGCCGATAGCAGTGACTAACGAAGGCTTGGGAACCGATCAGCGGGCCGAGGCGGGCCATCTGGGCATCGTCGACGTCCCAGACGGTCATGCCGTTGTGCCGGTAACCCAGCCGGTAGTGGTTGGGCACGGCAGCGATCCGACGGATCGCTCCGCCCGCCTGCAGGCGCTGCAGCAAGGCGAGCGTCGCATCCACCTCCAGCCCCAGCTCATCGGCCAGCCAGGCCCAGGGATCGTCGACCAGCGGCAACCCGGCCTCGGTGAGCTCGACCAAACGCCGATGCAACTGGGCGTCAAACGGGGAAGTGCAATCCGACATGGTAGGTCTCCTCCTTCGGCAGGTTGAGCACCGGCAAGCCAGTCTGCGCCTCGATCCGCGCAATGGTTTCGGCGATCCCCTCCGGGGTCGCGCAGCCGAGCACGAACCACATGTTCCACGCGTGCTCGCGCCGGTAGTTGTGTGCGACCTCCGGCATGGCGTCAAGAATCGCCGCCACCTCGTCGAAGCGCTCCTCCGGAACGGACAAAGCCGCGAGAGTGAAAGCGCCGCCCAAGCGCTCGATATCGAACATGGGACCGAAGCGGGTCAGCGTACCGTCGTCCAGCAACGCCTGCACGCGCGCGCGCAGCACCTCGGAGCTGCTCCCGAGCTCCTCGGCCAGCGCCTGCCACGGCCGCCGCACGAGTGGCAGACCATGCTGCAGGCGGTTGATCAGCTGGCGGTCGAAGTCATCCATGCGCAGCCTCTCTGGCCAGCGGCGGGGCATAACGGCCGCCGCACTGCTTGTAGGCGCGGGTGCTGAACAGCAACTGGTGCGGCACCTCGCTGAGGCCATGCTCGGCGAGCAGTGTCTCGATCAGCTGGCAGACCTGCTCGCGCTCACGCCCGTGAACCATGCAGAACAGGTTGTACGGCCACTGCGGCAACCGCCGCGGGCGCTGGTAGCAGAGATTGACACCAACGGCCTGGCCGAGCCGGCGCCCGACCTCATCGACTTCGGCATCGGGGATGTCCAGCACCAGCATGGCGTTGGCCCGAAAACCCAGCGCGCGATGCTTGAGCACCAGCCCGACGCGGCGGAACAAGCCGTCCTCCTGCCAGAGCCGGACCTGATCGAGCACCTGCTCCTCGCTGCTGCCGATCTGCTCGGCGAGCTGCCGATAGGGCCGTGCCGCCAGCGGCAGGCCGGCCTCCAGCAGACGGCGCAGGTGCATCGCCTGCAGATCGTTCAGCGCAATGCTCATGACGGTTCTCCCAACGGAAAGCCGAGATCGATGCGGTAGGCATGCAGCATCGGCAGGTCGAGCGGCACCAGGCCGGTATCGGCCTCGATCTCGGCCAGCAGGCGATCGAGATGCGGGCGGTCCGGGCCGGTCAGCACGAACCACAGGTTGTAGTGGTGCTCGCGCAGATAGTTGTGGTTAACCTCGGGAAAGGCGCTGATGCGCGCGGCAACCTGTTCCAGCCGCGCTTGCGGCACGGCCAGCGCAACCAGGGTGCTGGCGCCGGCACGGCTGTGCTCGAACACCGGACCGATCCGCGACAGGCCGCCGAACTCCTGCAGTTGTTCCAGGCGCGCCAGCACCTCGCTTTCGGCGCAACCCAGCTCGTCGGCCATCGCGCGATAGGGTTCGGCGCACAAGGGCATGCCGTGCTGATAGCGGTCGATCAGGCGGCGGCTGAGATCGTCGATCATCATGGTCACAACCCCGTTTCGTGCGCGCGACTGCTGAAGAAGATGCCGCTCGGGCTTTCGGCCGGCAGGCGCTTGAGCAGTTGCAGGCGGTACGGGTCCCACACCTGGACTTCGTTGCCGTCGCGCACCGACAGCCAGAGCTGGTCACCGCGCGCGGTGAATTCCATGTGCAGCACCGCGGGTCCCGGCTCGAGGTCGGCGATGAGCTTGTGCGTTTCGCTGTCGATGACCTGAATCCGGTGGTTGTCCGGGTGGGCGAAGTTGACCCAGATCTGCCGCGCGTCGGGCCGCGCCATGACGAACACCGGCTGACCGGCGACATCGATGGCGTCGGTCTGCTTCCAGTTCTGCGAATCCATCACCAGCACGCGGTGCTGGCCGATGGCCGGGACGAAGGTCTGGTTACCGGCGACGGTCCAACCTTCCAGATGCGGCATCTTGTAGACCGGTAGTTTTTCCTGGCCGCGACCGTAACCATCGAGAATGCGCTCGACGCCCTTCTCCGGGTGCCACAGATCGATCTTGCCCATGCCGTCTTCACCGAACAGGCCAGCGATGTAATAGCGGCCTTCGGGCGTCAGCAAGGCGTCGTAGGGTTGTTTGCCGATATTGTCGAAACGCGTGATCTGCGGGGTGTTGCCCTGACTGAAATCCAGCAGCCAGGTCTCGTTGGTATCGAACAGGCTGTAGATGAAACGCTTGCCGGGTACGTCGGTGACGCCGACCACGCGCGAATTGCGGCTGCCATCGGCCAGCGGCGTGGCCGGAATGTCGGCGACCAGTTCGAGCGTCTGGGCGTCGAATACCTTGACGCCACCCGGCTCGTAGTTGCCGACGGCGATCAGCGTACCGTCCTGGCTGATCGCGCCGCCGATGCTGTTGCCAGCCTGCACCACACGCTTGTCGATGCGCTGTTCGAGCAGGTCGACCTTGGTCAGCCCGCCGTCGCGGCCGAACACGTAGGCGAAGCGCTGATCGCGTGAAAACACCACCGAGGCGTGTGACAGATCGCCCAAACCCTCGACCCGCGCCAGGCGGGTCTGCCCGCTGCTCTCGATGATTTGCAGGCTGCCGGTGGCACGCTCGACGATCACGCCGAGATCGCCGCTGCCACGCAGCGGTTGTTGCGCGCAGGCGCCAAGCAACAGGCAGGCCGCGGCCAGCAGCAAAGACGGACGGTTCATGGCTTTGGATATCCTTGCAGAAGCAGATCGACCAACCAGGCGATGTCCTGCTCGTCGAGCAGGGCCTTCCAGCCGGGCATGGCGGTACCGGGGCGACCGTGGGTGACGGTGGCGATCAGGCTGTCACGGGGCTTGCCGGCAAGCGCGTCGCGAGTCAGCGCCGGGCCGAGGCCGCCGGTCATGCGCAGGCCGTGGCAGGAGCCACAGTCCTGCAGGAGCAGATGCTCGAGTTGCGCCTGGCGTTCGGCGGCGGGCGCCGCGGCCAGGGCCGCAGGAATCAGGAGGAGGGACGCCAGGGTCAGCCCCAAACGTGATACTGCGTGTCGGGAGCGGGTCATGGCGTCCTCCAGAGGTGTTACTTGAGACTCAGGACCCAGGTAGCCAGGGCCTTGGCTTCTTCTTCGGTCACGGCATTTGGCGGCATCGGGATCGGACCCCACTTGCCCTGGCTGCCGTTCTTGATGCTGGCGGCCAGCGTATCGACGGCGCCATCAACGCCGGCATTCTTCGCTGCCACTTCCTTCAGGGCCGGGCCGACCAGTTTGGCGTCGACGCTGTGGCAGGCCGCGCAGGGCTTGCTCTTGAACAGCGCTTCGCCGTCCTGGGCCAGCGCTGGCTGCAGGGCCAGAGCGCCGCCAAGGGCGAGCAGCGGGAGCAGAACTTTCTTCATGAGTACTTCCTCAAGGCTAAAGAAGGGGCGGATCTTGAGGCCCGCCCCCGGGGCTAAACTCAGTAAACGTCGTACTGAGTGTTGTGGACGTTAAATTTACCGGTTGGGGTAATCAACCTTTTGTCCTTGATCACTGTTTTGAGTTTCAGGGTCTTGTCGTCAACCACCACGATGGCCGACTCCTCCTCCTGACCACTCCACACCGAGAACCACACCTCGTCGCCGGCCTCGTTGTACTCAGGCTGCACGACGCGCTTGGCACCGTCCTTCAGACCGGCCCACTCGCCGATCGGCAGAACCTTGAAGCCCGCTTCCAGGTTGCTGATGTCGAACACCGCGGCCGACTGGCTGACCTTGGCATCCGGGTGGAAGGTGGTATCCAGGTACAGGTGCTTGGACTTCGGATGGGTCTTGATGAACAGCGAACCACCGCCCTGCCCCTTCAGGGTGTCGACGTGCTTCCACGCGTACTGCGGATGATTCTTCGGATCGGTACCGATCAGCGAGATGCTCTCGTCGCCCAGGTGGCTGGTGGCCCAGACCGGACCATATTTCGGGTGATTGAAGTTGGCGCCACGACCCGGGTGCGGAATCTTGCCGACTTCTACCAGCGCGCTCAGCTTGCGCTCCTTGGAGTCGACCACCGCAACCTTGTTGGAGTTGTTGGCGGCCGTCATGAAGTAGCGGTGCGTGCTGTCCCAGCCACCGTCATGCAGGAACGGCGCGGCGTTGATGCTGGTGGTGGTGAGGTTGTCGATGTCCTTGTAGTTGACCAGCAGGATCTTGCCGGTTTCCTTGACGTTGACGATGAACTCGGGATGCTCGTGCGAGGCGATGATCGCCGCAACGCGCGGTTCCGGGTGGTATTCCTGCTTGTCCACAGTCATGCCACGGGTGGAGACGATCTGCAGCGGCTGCAGGGTCTCGCCGTCCATGATGGTGAACTGCGGCGGCCAGTAGTCGCCGGCGATGACGTACTTGTCCTCGTAGCCCTTGTACTTGGAAGTCTCGACCGAACGAGCCTCGATACCTACCTTGATCTCGGCGACCTTGGTCGGCTCCTTGGCCCACAGGTCGATCATGTCGATCTTGGCGTCACGACCGATCACCAGCAGGTAGCGGCCGGAGGCCGACATGCGCGAAATGTGCACGGCGTAGCCGGTGTCGATGGTCTTGACGATCTTCTTGGTTTCGCCGTCGATCAGCGCGATCTTGCCGTCGTCACGCAGGGTGACGGAGAACAGGTTCGGCAGGTCGAGATCGTTCATCTGCTTCTTCGGACGATCTTCCGGCTTGACCAGGACCTTCCAGGAATTCTTCATCTCGGCCATGCCCCACTCCGGCGGGGTCGGCGGGGTGTGCTGGATGTACTTGGCCATCAAGGTGATCTGGTCCTTGGTCAGCGCGTTCGAGGTGCCCCAGTTGGGCATGCCCGCCGGCGAACCGTAGGTGATCAGCGCTTCCAGATAAGCCTGACCGCGCTCCTGGGTGATGTCCGGGGTCAGCGGCTTGCCGGTGGCGCCTTTGCGCAGCACGCCGTGGCAGCCGGCGCAGCGCTGGAAGTAGATTTCCTTGGCCTGCTCGAACTCACCGGCGCTCAAATCCGGCGCGCCCGGAGAACGCACGACCTGCGCACTGGCTGGGTCGACGGTCGATGCCTGGCTCTTATAAGCGGCCTGGGCTTTGTCTTCTGCTGTGTCTTGCGCCTGGGCTACGCCCAGAGCGAGCAGCGAAAAGCCGGCGACAAGTCCGGCCAGTAGTGGTTTGCGCATACGTTTTCTCCTCTGAATCGCCTCATGCGATTCCTGCTAAGTGACGGCGGTGCGGCAATTCCGGTGATTAATTGGTGCGGTTGCATCCTAGGAGAGCCCAAATCGCCGAGCGCTTGACGGCAATCAAGAGACCCCCCGACACCCCCTAGGCGTGACGCCTTGTCGCGGGGGCGACGATAGCCCGGCATTTGGCGCTGCGAGTAGCAAATGCCTGACCGGCGGCGACCAATTCGAGCAGGGCTTGACCGCGATCAAGCTTTGCCGGCGGATGCCTTGAGGGGCAGCGATGCGAGCGGTAGTTTGTCGTTCGTGATTAACCGACTACCGCAGTGAGGTATTGCCCGTGAATGCGCCAGAAAGACTGACCGTAGTTGCCGACACTCCCGACGCGCCGTTCTACCAGCCCCTGGGCAACGAACAGGCGTTGTTCGAGCAGGCCTGGCAACACGGCATGCCCGTGCTGATCAAGGGACCGACCGGTTGCGGCAAGACCCGCTTCGTGCAGCACATGGCGCATCGTCTGGGATTGCCGCTGTATACCGTGGCCTGCCATGACGACCTCTCCGCCGCCGACCTCGTCGGCCGTCACCTGATCGGCGCGCAAGGCACCTGGTGGCAGGACGGCCCGCTGACCCGGGCAGTGCGTGAAGGCGGCATCTGCTACCTCGATGAAGTGGTCGAGGCACGCCAGGACACCGCCGTGGTGCTGCACCCGCTGGCCGACGACCGCCGCGAGCTGTTCATCGAACGCACCGGCGAGGCGCTCAAGGCCCCGCCGGGCTTCATGCTGGTGGTGTCGTACAACCCCGGTTACCAGAATCTGCTCAAGGGCATGAAGCCCAGTACCCGCCAGCGCTTCGTCGCCATGCGCTTCGACTATCCGCCGCAGGCCGAGGAAGAGCGCATCGTCGCCAACGAGGCCCAGGTCGATGCCGCGCTCGCCGCGCAGGTGGTCAAGCTCGGCCAGGCACTGCGCCGGCTCGAGCAGCACGACCTGGAGGAAGTCGCCTCCACCCGTCTGCTGATCTTCACCGCCCGCATGATCCGCTCCGGCATGACGCCGCGTCAGGCCTGCCTGGCCTGTCTCGCCGAGCCGCTGTCGGACGACCCGCAAACCGTCGCCGCGCTGATGGAGGTCGTCGATGTCCACTTCGGCTGAGGTGCTCACGCGCCCGGTTCGGCGGCTGCCGGGCGACCTGGCGATGTGGTTCTTCATCCTCGCCGAGCTGACCGTGTTCGCCCTGCTGATCGTCGCCTTCGCCGTGACCCAGCTGCTCGATCCGGCGATGTTCGCCGAAAGCCGGCAGGCGCTGGACAGCTCCATCGGCCTGGCGCTGACGCTCAGCCTGCTGACCTCGGGGCTGTTCGCCGCGCTGGCGGTCGAGCAGGTGCGCGCCGACCGCCAGGGCCGCGCCGGCCTGCTGCTGCTCGCCGCGCTGCTGTCATCCTGCGTCTATGTGGTGCTCAAGCTGAACGAGTACGGGCATCTGGCCTCGCTCGGCCTGGGGCTCGAACACAACCGCTTCTTCACCCTTTACTGGATCCTCACCGGCTTCCATTTCCTGCACGTGCTGCTGGGCATGGTGATCCTCGGCTGGATGGCCGAGCGCTGCCGGCGCCGCGCCTACTCACCGCAACACCACGGTGGGATGGAATCCGGCGTGCTCTACTGGCACATGGTCGATCTGGTCTGGGTGTTGCTGTTCCCGCTGGTGTACGTACTGAACTGACGAGGTAGCCATGTCCGCTTCAAAAGTCCTGGTTGGCTGCTGGCTGGGACTGGCCCTGCTCTCCATCACCACCGTGCTGCTCGGCAGCGCCGGTTCGACCCTGCTGCTCGGCGGCACCATTCTGCTGGTGGCGCTGGGCAAGGCCTGGCTGATCACCGAAGGCTTCATGGAGCTGCGCCACGCGCCGCGCCTGTGGCGCCTGCTGCTGCTCGCCTGGCCGCTGCTGATCGCACTGATCGTCATCCTGCTGATGCTGCGCGGCAACTAGCCACAGCCCCCTGCGCGCCGGCGACAGCGCCGGCGCCAGGCCCTGCCCTCCGCTCTTCCCAACCGCACGTCGCGCCGCTCTGGCGCGGTGGCGGCATATCCGGTCTTTTATTGTTTCTCGTCAAGGATAGGCTCCGGGCGCTCGTTGATCCTGCACCCCATCGAGGCAGGTCACCGCGGGTGGCGTGCCCACGGAGCCCCGCGCTCCCCGAGGAGAAACGCTCATGTTGAGAATCAGCCATTACCTGCGCGCCCTGGCCCGGCCGACCACTCCCGTACTCGGTGCCCGTAGCGCGACAGGCGCGCGCCCGCCGGTGGTGATCTGGAATCTGCTGCGCCGCTGCAACCTGACCTGCAAGCACTGCTACGCCACCTCCGCCGACAGCGAGTTTCGCGACGAACTGGAAACCGCCGAAGCGCTCAAGGTGATCGACGACTTGCATGCCGCCGGCGTGCGCGTGCTGATCCTCTCCGGTGGCGAGCCACTGCTGCGCAAGGATATCTTCGAGCTGTCCGACTACGCGCGTGACAAGGGCTTCTTCGTCGCGCTGTCGACCAACGGCACGCTGATCGACGAGCGCAACATCGAACAGATCGTCGCCGCCCGCTACGACTACGTCGGCATCAGCATCGACGGTCTGGAAGCCGTGCACGACGACTGGCGCCAGCTCAAGGGCAGCTTCGCCGCCTCCATGCATGCCATCGACCTGTGCCGGAAACACGACATCCGCGTCGGCCTGCGCACCACGCTGACGCAGAACAACTACCCGCAACTGCCGGCCATCCTGGAGCTGATGCGCGCACACGATGTGCAGAAGTTCTACCTCTCGCACCTCAACTACAGCGGTCGCGGCAAGCGCAGCCGCAAGGCCGACGCCCATCATCAGATGACCCGCGACGCCATGCGTCAGCTGTTCGAGCAGGCCTGGGACGATGTGCAGAACGGCCGCGAGACCGATTTCGTCAGCGGCAACAACGATGCCGATGCCATCCTGTTGCTGCAGTGGGTCGAAGCCAATCTGCCGCAGCACGCCGCGCGTCTCGAAGGCATGCTGCGCGCCTGGGGCGGCAACGCTTCCGGCAGCGGCATCGCCAACATCGACAACATCGGCGACGTGCACCCGGACACCTACTGGTGGCAGCACACCGTCGGCAACGTGCGCAAGCAGAGCTTCCGCGACATCTGGCTGGACAACCCGCAACCGCTGCTGCAGCAGCTACGCCAGCATCCGCGCGCCGTCGAAGGCCGCTGCGCCGATTGCCGCTGGCTGTCAATCTGCAACGGCAATACCCGCACCCGCGCCTGGGCCGAGGGCAACCTGTGGGCCGAAGACCCCGGCTGCTACCTGACCGATGAAGAGATCGGCCTACCGACGCCGCAGCGCATTCCCAGCATCGCCCTTTGATCCACTACAGCGGCCGGCAAGTGCCGCGTAGCGCCACACCGCAGCCCGATGAGAATTTTCAGGAGAGCCCATGGACCAGCCAATCACGCTACCCGCCTCGCTGAGCGCCGCGTTCGCCCCCGGCGAAGTCGCCCTGGTCGGTGCCGGCCCGGGCGATCCCGGCCTGCTCACCCTGCGCGCCTGGAGCCTGCTGCAACAGGCCGATGCGGTGGTCTACGACCGTCTGGTCAGCGACGGCCTGCTGGCCCTGCTGCCCGCCACCTGCAGCCGTCACTACGTCGGCAAGACCAGCGGCTACCACAGCTTGCCGCAGCCGGAAATCAACGCACTGCTGGCCGAACTGGCGCTGCAGAACAAGCGCGTGGTGCGCCTGAAGGGCGGCGATCCGTTCATCTTCGGCCGTGGCGCCGAGGAGCTGGAGTACCTGCTCGAGCGCGGCATCGACTGCCAGGTGGTGCCCGGCATCACCGCCGCTGCAGGCTGCAGTGCCTATGCCGGCATTCCGCTGACTCACCGCGATGTCGCCCATTCATGCCAGTTCATCACCGGCCATCTGCAGGAAAACGGCGAACTGCGCCTGCCCTGGAGCGCCCTGGCCGAAGGCAAGCAAACCCTGGTGTTCTACATGGGGCTGGCCAGCCTTGGCGAAATCTCGCGCAATCTGATCGCCGCGGGCCTGCCGCTGGATACCCCCGCAGCGCTGATCGGCAACGGTACTCGCCAGGACCAGCAGGTGGTGCGCTGCACGCTCAAGCAACTGCCGAGCATGGCCGATGAAAAGCACCTGACGCCGCCGACCCTGACGGTGATCGGTCAGGTGGTCGGCCTGTTCGACGGCCAGCAGGTCGAATACCCGGCGCGCCTGCGCAGTGAAACTCCTCGCGAATCGGAGGCCGTATGCGGCTGATTCCTGCCCTGCTGCTGGCGGCCGCGCTGCCGGCCGCCACCTTCGTCGCACTCGACCTGGCCGTGCCGCGGGCCGCCGCCGCCGAAGCCCCAGATGCGGCCCAGGCCCTGTACGAACAACATTGCCAGAGCTGCCACGGTGCCAACCGCCTCGGCGGCGCCGGCCCGGCCCTACTGCCGGAAAGCCTCGGGCGGATCAAGCCGGCCGAAGCGCACAAGGTGATTCGCGACGGGCGCCCGGCCAGCCAGATGGCGGCATTTTCCAGTGTGCTGGACGAGACCCAGATCGCCAGTCTGGTGACCTATCTCTACCAGCCGCCGGCCACCCCGCCGAGCTGGAGCGACGCCGACATCCGTGCCAGCCACCGCATGCTCGCCGACCTGGCCAACCTGCCCACTACCCCGCAGCACGGCGCCGATCCGCTGAACCTGTTCGTCGTGGTGGAAGCCGGCGACCACCACGTGACCATCCTCGACGGCGACCGCTTCGAGCCGCTGACACGCTTCCAGTCGCATTTCGCCCTGCATGGCGGGCCGAAGTTCTCGCCGGACGGCCGCTTCGTCTACTTCGCCTCGCGTGATGGCTGGATCAGCAAGTACGACCTGCACAACCTGACCAAGATCGCCGAGGTACGCGCCGGACTGAACACCCGCAACCTGGCCGTCAGCAACGACGGCCGCTGGGTGCTGGTGGGCAACTACCTGCCGGGCAATCTGGTGCTGCTCGACGCGCGCGACCTGTCGCTGGTCAAGCACATCCCGGCCGTCGCCGAGGACGGCACCCCGTCGCGGGTCAGCGCCGTCTACACCGCGCCGCCGCGCAACAGCTTCGTGGTCGCCCTGAAGGACGTGAAGGAAGCCTGGGAGCTGTCCTATGCCGGCGAGCCGACCTTCGAGCCGCGGCGGATCAAGGCCCGGGATTTCCTCGACGACTTCTCCTTCACGCCCGACTACAGCCATCTGCTGGCGACGTCGCGTCAGGCCCACGGCGGCCAGGTGATCGAGCTGGACAGCGGCCGGGTGGTCACCGACATCCCGCTGCCGGGCATGCCGCACCTGGGCTCGGGCATCTACTGGAAGCGCGACGGCAAGTGGGTGTTCGCCACGCCGAACATCAGCAAGGGGCTGATCTCGGTGCTCGATCTGGAAACCTGGAAACTGATCAAGGAAATTCCCACCCAGGGTCCGGGCTTCTTCATGCGTAGCCAGCAGAACTCGCCCTACGCGTGGACCGATGTGTTCTTCGGCCCGAACAACGATGTCGTGCATCTGATCGACAAGCAGCGCCTGGAAGTCGCCCATACCCTGCGGCCGATGCCCGGCAAGATCGCTGCCCACGTTGAATTCACCAACGACGGTCGCTACGCCCTGCTCAGTGTCTGGGACAGGGACGGCGCCCTGATCGTCTACGACGCCAACACGCTGAAAGAGATCAAGCGCCTGCCGATGAACAAGCCATCCGGCAAGTACAACGTCGGCAACAAGATCGAATTCGCCGAAGGCACCTCGCACTAACCCCCCGGCCGCTCCCACGCGGAGCGGCACTTTGGGCTGATAGCCTAACGTAGCAACCACAATTCACCACGACCGCTATACAATCTTCAGTCGAATCATTTTTCTTGCACTGAAGGCGCGTTAGTGGATATCGATCTTGCCCGTACCTTTCTTGAGATCATCCGCAGCGGCAGCTTCATCGGTGCCGCCGAACGCATGCATATCACCCAGACGGCGGTGACCGCGCGGGTGCACAATCTCGAAAGCCAGCTGGGCTGCCGCCTGTTCGTGCGCAACCGCGCCGGCGCGCGGCTGACCGACGACGGTGAGCGCTTCGTCGCCTACGCCAACCAACTGGTGCAGACCTGGGAAGCCGCGCGGCGCGACCTGCCGCTGTCGCAGGGCGGCGGCAAGCTGCTGACCCTCGGTTCCGAAGTGAGTCTGTGCAATCCGCTGATGCTGGCGTGGGTCCAGCGCCTGCGTCAGAGCCTGCCGAGCCATGCGGTGCGGCTGGAGGTCGGCAGTGGCGAGGAGCTGCAGAAGAAGCTCGACCTCGGCGTGCTCGATGCCGCACTGGTGCACCAGCCGGAATACTGGCCGGGCCTGCAGATCGAACAACTGCTGGAGGAAAAGCTGATCCAGGTGGTGCAGGCAGAAAACCCCACACCCTACCTGTATGTCGACTGGGGCCCGGCGTTCCGCAAGCAGCACAACCAGGCGTTGCCCGAGTACACCCGCGCCGCGCTGTCGTTCGGCCTCGGCCCGCTGGCGCTACAGTATCTGGTGCAGTGCGGCGGGCGTGGCTACTTCCGCACCCGCGTGGTCCAGCGCTACCTGGAGAGCGGCGTTCTCAAGCGAGTGGAGCAGGCGCCGGAGTTTTCCTACCCGATCTATCTGGTCCACGCCCGCGCCAGCGAGTCGCCAGCGCTGGCCAGGGCCATCGAGCTGCTGCGCGAAGTGGCCCGCGACGACTTCGACTGGTCGCGCTGGTACTACGAGATCTGATGGCGCGCCGGCTCAGTCCGGCAGATGCTTGAGCCAGTTACGGTACAGCGCGGCGATCAGGTCAGTCTGGGTGATCATGCCGATCAGCCGCTGCTGCGCATCGATCACCGGCAGGCAGTGCAGGCCGCGGTCGGAGAGCAGATAGACCAGCTCGACCATGTGCGTATCGGCCGTCACCGACACCACGGGCGACGTCATGATGGCACGCAGCTTGGTGCCGCGCAGGAAGTTCAACTGGCCGAAGCTGAGCCGCCCCGGCTGCGGGTGGAAGTGCTTGAGCAGATCCACCTGCGTCACGATGCCGACCAGTCGATGATCGTCGCCCTCCACCACCGGCAGCGAGCGCAGCCGATGTGCCTGCAGCGTCTGCCACGCCTGTTCGATGAAGGTATCCGGGGTGTGCCAGCGCAAATCGCGCGACATCACGTGCGCCGCGGTGATCTCCCCCATGCTGCGGCGCAGCGCGTGCTTCTCGGTCTGCTTGATCAAGCGTTCGAGATCGTCGCGGGTGACGTCGACATACTCGCCGAACTCCCGCAACGCCTGGTCGACGTCGTCATGGGTGAAGCTCATGCGCTCGCTGGGCGGCAGGTCATGGGTGTGATGGACGTTCTCGCGACTCAGCCGCGGCTTCGGATAGGGATGCCCGGTGAGGTTGTTGTAGACCAGCGCAACCGCCACCAGCAGCAACGAATAGAACAGCACCGGGCCGATCAGGACGAACCCCAGCTGATGCACCTCCGCGCCGCCGACCGCCGCCACCAGCGACAGCGCGATGCTCGGCGGATGCAGACAGCGCAGGGAAAACAGGCAGATCAGCGACAGACAGGCCGCCAGCGCCAGCGAAAGCACACTCGGCAGGCCGCTCATGCCCAGCCCGATACCGATCAGCGCGGCGACCACATTGCCAGCCAGCAGTGCCCACGGCTGGGCGAACGGGCTGGACGAGGCGACGAACACCAGCACCGCCGACGCCCCGGCCGGCCCCATGATCTGCAGGGTCAGCGGCGTGCCGACGGTCCAGTAACCGGCGCAGAACACCAGCGGCATGACCAGGGCGATGCCGAAGGCGGCGCGCAGCCATTCCTTCGGAGAAGCATTCAGGGGGGCGGGGATGAACGAGCGGAACCACAGGCTGAGGGAGTCGTGCATGTTTACTGCTTGGCGGATCGATCGGGGGAGGCGCCGCGAGGGCGCGCGAATAAAAAGTCCGTCCTTGGACAGGTGAGGAAAACGGTGAGGCGATCAGCCGGCCACGGTCAGCGGCGACACGCCGGTCAGTGGCTCTTCGCGCGCTGCGCGAACGGTCAGCCAGGTATTGAACGCCATCAGCAACATGCCCGCGGCGAAGATCGCGCCGCCGGTCATGCGTACCAGGTAACCGGGATGGCTGGCTTCCAGTGCCTCGACGAAGGAGTAGGTGAGCGTGCCGTCCTCGTTGACCGCGCGCCACATCAGACCCTGGGTAATGCCGTTGACCCACATCGAGGCGATGTAGAGCACGGTGCCGATGGTCGCCAGCCAGAAGTGCGCGTTGATCAGACCGACGCTGTACATCTGCTCACGGCCCCAGAGCCGCGGAATCAGGTGGTACAGCGAGCCGATGGAGATCATCGCCACCCAACCGAGCGCACCGGCGTGCACGTGGCCGATGGTCCAATCGGTGTAGTGCGACAGAGCGTTGACGGTCTTGATCGCCATCATCGGGCCCTCGAAGGTGGACATGCCGTAGAAGGCCAGCGACACCACCAGAAAGCGCAGGATCGGATCGGTGCGCAACTTATGCCAGGCGCCCGACAGGGTCATCATGCCGTTGATCATGCCGCCCCAGCTCGGTGCGAGCAGGATGATGGACATCGCCATGCCCAGGCTCTGCGCCCAGTCCGGCAGTGCGGTGTAGTGCAGATGGTGCGGGCCGGCCCAGATGTAGATGGAGATGATCGCCCAGAAGTGCACGATCGACAGCCGGTAGGAATAGATCGGGCGCCCCGCCTGCTTGGGCACGAAGTAATACATCATGCCGAGAAAGCCCACCGAGAGGATGAAGCCCACCACGCTGTGGCCGTACCACCACTGCACCATGGCGTCGGTCGCGCCGGAGTACAGCGAATAGGACTTGAGCAGGCTCACCGGAATCAGCGCGTGGTTGATGATGTGCACCATGCCGGTGACGATGATGAACGCACCGAAGAACCAGTTGCCGACATAGATGTGGCCGATCCGGCGGCGTGCGATGGTGCCGAAGAACAGGTAGGCGTAGAGCACCCAGATCAGCGTGACCCACAGCGCGATCGGCCACTCCATCTCGGCGTATTCCTTGGATGTCGTGTAGCCCAGCGCGTAGGTGACCGGCATCGCCACGCAGGCGGCCTGCCAGCCCCAGAACACCACGCTGGCCAGCCGATCGGAAATCAGCCGGGCGTGACTGGTACGCTGCACGATGTAGAACGACGAGGCGAACAGCGCGCCGCCGCCGAAGGCGAAGATCACCAGATTGGTATGGATGGGCCGCAACCGCCCAAAGCTGGTCCACGGCAGATCGAAGTTCAACTGTGGCCACACCAGTTGCGCCGCGATGAACACCCCAAGACCCATGCCGATTACGCCCCAAAACAGGGTCATCAGGGTGAATTGCCGCACCACGTGGTAGTTGTAGGCGATCGCTTCAGGGTTGTGCTGTTCGCTCATGCTCGCTGGGCGGGCCAGCACGGGCACCGGTGAACGAGCATAGAAATCTGCAGGCGCAACACTTCCAATGGTCGACGGACCGGCACACCGTACTCACTCGCCGCTCCTCCAGGGATCGGTTCATGTTCGGACGCGACGGTGAGTCGCGCAGACGGAATGCCTGCGCATTGTCAGCGGGCAGTTGAATAATCTCTAACGAATAGTATTGCAGGGAGAGTGCAATAAAATTGCACAAACATGCGTTTGGTCATTTTTACGACTGACCTATCGTGCTTCGCAACGCCTCGGCGGATTCAGGCAGCCCGCGTTACGCTTCGCTCGTATTGCTCGATCACGGCGTTGACGATGCGCATCACCTCCAGGTTGGCCTCCTCCATCCGCTCCAGATGGCGCAGCGCGTTCTCTAGCGAGTCCTGCCCGAATGCATCGATCGCTGCCTGCCCCTGCGCGTGCACCGCGGTATGTGGCCGCTCGATCTGGGCGAAACAGTCCAGCGCCTGGATGTCCCGATTGCCCTCGCCGTAATACCAGCGTCCGAAGCGGCAATCGCGCTCGCCGGGCAGTTGTGGCGCCTGCTGCGAGCGCTCGCCGAGCAGGTGGTTGTAGACCACGAACTTCAGCGACAGCTCGTCGAGGTTGGCCAGCTCGACCCCGGCGCGCAGCGAAGCCGCCGAACTGCTCTCGCGCATCGCGCCGGCCAGCTGATGCAGGGTGCGCATCGCCCCGACCGCATCCTCGGTGGTACGACTGAAGCCCTGCGCATGAGTGCCCTGCAGCTGGATGTAGTCGTGCACGTTGCGAATCTCGGCCTGCACCTCGCCGATCTTGCGCACGATGTCGTCGGTCGCCAGCGCGGTTTTTTCCGCCAGGCTGCGGATTTCCCCGGCGACCACCGCAAAGCCGCGCCCCGCCTCGCCGGCACGCGCCGCCTCGATGGCCGCGTTGAGCGCCAGCAGGTTGGTCTGGCTGGCGATGCCGCTGATCAGATCAACGATGCCATTGATCTCCTGCGAGCGCTCAGCCAGGGTATCGACCTTGCGCGACGCCAGGTCCAGACCGCTTTCCATCTCCGCGGCGCGGCCCTGCAGCTCGCCGAAGTGCTTCTGGTTGCTCAGCGCTGCCGCTGCAACTTCACCGGCGCGCCCCTTGTTCTCGCCCAGCTGGCCGGTGAGGAACTCGAAGGATTCGCTCAGGTTCGCAACCGACACACTGAAGCGCGTCAGGCTGGCGGACACGCCGCGGTAATAGTCGAGCTGGCGCTGGCCACTCCGGCTGGCGGTTTCGGCCTGCTGCAGCTGTTGCTCCAGCCCGGCGATGCGCGTGGCCTGCTCGGCATGGCTGGCGCGCAGTGCGTCCAGCTCCTGCTGCAGGCGTAGCGCTGCCTTGTTCTTGAACCACATAGGGTCACCCCTTCAGCTGACGGTGTAGCCGTTGTCGACCACCCAATCCTGACCATAAACGCCACGCGCGCCCTGCGAGAGCTGGAACAGGATCACGTTGGCAACGGCCGAGGACTCGAGGAAATGCCCCGGCAGCAGGCGCTTGGTGACGCTTTCGGCGACCTCGTCGAGCTGCTCGTCGGTCAGCCCGAGGCTGCCCCAGATCGCGGTCGCGGTCGGCCCGGGCGAAACCATGTTGATGCGCACATCCAACGGCGCGAACTCCACGGCCAGGGTCCGCGCCTGCGCGCCCAGTGCCGCCTTGCTGGCGATATAGGCCGCCAGCCCCGGGAAGGCCGAACGGGTGAGGAAGGTGCCGATGAAGACCACCGAGGCCGGCTTGGCCAGCTCGCCGCGCAGAGCATTCAGGGTATTCAGCGCACCGGCACCGTTGACCGCCCACTGCCGGTCGAACGCCGGCATGTCGAGCCCGCAGGCCAGTTCGGCGATGCCGGCATTGGGCACCAGATAGCTCACCGGTCCCATTTCCGCGGCCCGCCGGCTCAATGCCTGCAGATCGTCGGCATGGGTCACGTCGCCCTGCAGCCAGACCAACTGATCGGGATAGGACTGTAGCAGCGGCTCGAGCCCACCCAGGGTACGCGACATAGCCAGTACCCGCGCGCCGCGCTGCAGCAACGCGGCGCACAGCGCCAGACCGATACCGGAACTGGCTCCGGTGATCACCGCCAGACGATCGAGGAATTCGCTTTTCATCGTTTACTCCATTGCTCGGCGCGGCCGAGCCCACGGCTGCCGGCACGGCGGCCGACAGCGGATTGGTGCCTCAGAAGGAAAGACGGCCTTCGCTCGTTCGATCCGTCCTCCGTGGCGCCGGCGAAATCGCCGACGCCGGTGAAATCAGCCCGGATGGCCATCGACCCGTGCACTCACCAGCATCGGTGCGTAGCGCCAGGCATAGATGAGGAAGGCCAGCGTCCAGCAAAGCGCCGCAAGCCAGAGTCCGGCGACGGGCCAGACCGCCGTGAGAAACACCCGCGCCAGCGTGCCCAGGTTGAACAGCACGAAGGCGGCGACGACTCCCGCCGGCGGCTGCAGCGGCCGGCCGGTATGCCCCAAGGTGACCCGTGCGATCATCGCCAGGATCAGGCCGCTCATGGAGCCGACGCTCAGCGCGTGCAACGCCGGGCTGGCATTGACCAGCAGGCCGAAATGCCAGAGCGCCAGGCCGAACGCCGCCACCACCAGCCAGAGCATCGCCAGATGCAATGACCACAGCAGCGCGACGCCCCAGATCCCTTTGTCGTACCAGCGCGCCAGACGCAGCAGGTGTCCAGCACCGACTGCGGCGAACAGCAGCCCCAGCAGCGGATGCGCCTGCAACCCCAGTCCCAGCGCGTAGAGGATCGCAATCAGCGCCGTACCGACCAGCAAGGCGACATCCAGCCAGACCCACGGCTTGATCGCCTCGACCCAGCCCAGACCGCGCTGGGTAAAGAACGGGATCACCCGTCCGCCGATCAGGGCCATCAGCGCAGCCACCAGCCACAGGCCGGCCCACACGCCCTGGCGTTGCAGGCCGTCATCGCCCTGCAGCAGCCCCACCAGCACCAGCACGTCGGCCGCGATCATCAACGACAGCACCGCCACGATCGGGTAATTACGCTTCTGCCGCACCGCCCAGAGCATCTGCGCCATCAGCAGCGCGACGGCGAGCGGAAACAGCAGTTCCAGCGGCACCAGCAACGCCAGCGGCAGACCGAACAGCCAGCCCAGACGCGCCGCCAGCCAGACTAGCGCCAGCGCCATCAGCCGGTTGCCGGACGGCGCGACCTGGCCTGTCCATGTCTGTACGGCGGTGAGCAGAAAACCGGCAACGATGGCCATCGCGAAGCCGAACAGCATTTCGTGGCGATGCCAGGCGAGCCAGCCGCCGGTGGGTTGCAAGCCTGGCCAGAAGCCGGTCCAGGCGGCTACCCAGAGCGGAACTGCCAGCAGCGCGTAGACGCTGCCGGCGAGAAAGAATGGGCGAAACGCGAGCCTCCAGATGGGCGGGATACTCAGGGCTTTTCGCCGATCGATAACTTGCACGGAAGGCCTCCAGATCGTTCTCATGCCCGGCAGATGCGCCAGGATGGTGCAAGCTGACCGGAACCATGTGTGCTCCCACGACATCGGGAGCCAGGGTTACTTTCTACAGGTTAGAAGCCCTCGACAGACTTGATTGCAATCAGCTTTTTCCCGGACGGTCAGAAATCCCCGCAGCGCCGGGACTGAGATTGGCAGCGTTGCAGGCGGAACGGGATATCGAAGAGAAATCGCGGCGCGACGGCGAATTTGCGCAGGCGAACACCGCGAAAGCGGTGCGCGGCGCCGCGAAGACCCGCAGTTGCTGCGGGGTAGCGGGGGAATCGCCTGGCCCGATGCAGGCCAGGCGATGCCGGATCTGGACGCCCTGGCGTCAGACCCGATTGGCGTCCTGCTTGATCGCCTCGGTCGACGAGGCGCTCTCAGTGTCGCTGATGGATTTGCGGAACCCGCTGATCGCACTGCCCAGATCCGCGCCCAGGCCACGCAGGCGCTTGGTGCCAAACAGCATGACGACGATCAGGAGGATGATCAGGAGTTGCCAGATGCTGATACCCATAACTAACTCACCTCGTTGGATTGACGCGGTCAGTGACCGGCGTGTGCGTTGTCGTGTTGCGCTGGTGCGTGTTCATCATGCATCGCCCCGTGCTGCATGCTCGCAGCCTCCTGCAGCAAGGCCTGGTCGATCTGCTCGAAGCGCAGCACGCGACCGCCATGCTCGGCCGCGAGTTTCTGCGCGGCCGCCTCGTCGGAGAAGCTCGCCAGCGATGCACCCATCGCCCCCTTGAGCGAAGTGCCGATCACGTAATAGGCGCTGGTCGCGTCAATCAGATGCGCGTCGTCCGGGTGTTCCCACTGGCTCTTGCCCATGTCGTGTACGTACAGCTTCGCATCGAGCAGCTTGTTCTCGGGCTGCAGCCACCAGCCGAGCATCTCGGCGGTGGAACAGAATTTCTTCACGCCCCCCTTCTCCACCGCCTGGCCTTTCGGCCCTGGGAAATCGCTGATGACCATGCCGCATACATGGCATTCGTCATTTTCGTGGAAGGCCACCGGATCGAGCGCCTGCTTGACCTCCTCCTTTTCACCGCAGGCGGCCAGCCCCAGGCCCAGGGCCAGCAGCAACAGCGCGCGAATACCGTGATGATAAAGCCGATTCATAGGAGACTCCTTGTACGTTGGGATCACGTCAGACGCCGACGGAACATGCCGTAGGCCAGCAACAGCGAGGCGCCGACCCAGGCCAGCAGGCACAGCCAGAGCACCGCGCCGGGAACCGGCAGATCGCTGCCCAGCGACAACACGCCCATCGCGCTGCCGGCGCCCTCGAAGCCCGACAGGTTGATCAGGCGATAGATGTCCGTGGGGTTGAGCAGCAGCAGCCAGGGCAGCAGCTCGGGACTGAACTTGCCCTCGCTGAGCACCAGCAGCGCCAGCAGCACGAGATCGAAGACCAGCACGAAGAGGAACCAGACGCCCAGCGCCAACCCGGCCGCACTGGACTTCTCGCTGACCTTGCTGCTGAGCACGTAGGCCAGGGCGAGGAACACCCAGCCGAGCAGCGTCGAGGAGATCATGAAGCGGCCGAACGCCCAGAGCAGCAGGCCCAGTTCGATATCGTCGACCAGCAGGGCAATCGCCAGCGCGGCGCAGCCGAAGCCGATCAGCACCGCCAGGGCGAGGATCAGTCCGTGGCCGACAAATTTGCCGAGCAGGATCTGTCCACGGCCGAGCGGATAGGTCAGCAGCAGCATCAGCGTGCCGCCTTCGTCCTCGCCGACGATCGCGTCATAGGCCAACAGCAGCGCGATTAGCGGCATCAGGAAGGTGGCCAGGCTGGCCAGGCTGGCGATGGTCGCCGGGATCGAGGTGAATCCCAGCTGCCCGGACGCCGCGGCGCCCAGCCAGGCGATGCCCACCGCGAGTACGGCAAACAGCAGGCTGATGGCGAGCAGCCAGCGGTTGCGCAGGCCGTCGCTGAGTTCCTTGCGGGCGATATTCCAGATCTGGTTCATGCTCGGACCTCCTGGGTGCGCACATCGCCGGCGCGTTCCATGTAATAGCGGTACAGGTCTTCCAGCGAGGGCTGGTGGATCTCGATGTCCTCCGGCTCGCCTTCGCCGAGCAGTTCGCGCAGCAGCACCAGCTTGTGGCCGTTGACCGCTACCACTTCGATGCTGGTTTCGCTCAGCGTGCGGGCACTATGACCCGCGTCGCTCCAGCGCTGGCGCCAGTGCTCGCTGCTGCCTATGCCGCTGGCACGGATGCGCACCGGCAGGCCGGCTTCGGCACGCAGCTGGGCCAGGCTGCCCACCGCCTGCAGGCGACCCTTGGCGAGAATCGCCGCACGGTTGATGTGCGACTCGACACCCGGCAGCACGTGGGAGCAGAGGATGACGCTGGTGCCGCCCTGGCGCAGGCGGTCGATCAGCAGATACAGCTCCTGCGTGGCGATCGGGTCGAGACCGACCGTCGGCTCGTCGAGCAGCAGCAGGCGCGGCTGGCCGAGCACTGCCTGGGCCAGGCCGAGACGCTGGCGCATGCCCTTGGAATAGGTTTTCACCCGCCGGTCTGCAGCATGAGCCAGACCGACCTGCTCGAGCAGATCGTCGACCTGCCCCAGCGGCGTGCTCTTCAGCCGGGCGAAATGACGCAGGGTTTCGCGGCCGGTCAACTGCGGGTAGAAGGTCACGTTCTCCGGCAGATAACCCATCTGGCGACGCACGTCGGTGGTGCGCGGATCGCGGCCGAGCACCCGCACCTGCCCCTCGCTGGCCTGCAGCAGGCCGAGGATCAGCTTCATGCTGGTGGTCTTGCCGGCGCCGTTGTGGCCGAACAGGCCCAGCACCTCGCCCTCGCCGAGGGTCAGGTTCAAGTCGTGCAGCACCGTCATGCTGCCGTAACGCTGGCTGACGCCCTGGATCTCTACCGCATTCATGAGGACGGCTCCTGCGTGGTGTTCATCAATTTCTGGGTCGGCAGATGCATCAACGGATGGCTGTCCTGCACCCCCGGCGACTTGACCACCGGGAAGGCGCGCTGTGCCCAACGCAACACCTCGATGCTGGGGCTGTTCATCAGCAGCCGAACCTGTGGATACATCCACAGCAGGCGGTCAACGTTGTCGTTGGGCTCGTAGGGCACGTCGCCCAGGCCATCCTCGTTGCGATCCCAGCCCAGGTAGTCGCTCCAGTAGTTGCCGCGCCCGTCCACGGACCATTCCTGGGTGCGGGTGGCGACGTACTTGACCTGTTGCTCGTTGCCGACGAAGGCATTGGCGCTGATCTTGTTGTCCTCCGAGCCTGCGGTCAGGTGAATACCCAGGTTGCTGTGCTCGAAGTGGTTGTTCTCGATGGTGTTGAACAGCGAGTTGTAGATGAACAGCGCCTTGCCTTCGCCGCCGCTGATCATGCTGTCGCCACCGGTATCGCCACGCTGCACGTCGCTGACGAAGTTGTTCTTCAGCGTCGAGTAGGTGATGTAGTTCATCAGGATGCCGTAGTTCTGATCCTGTTCGGAGCGGTTGCCGATCACCACCAGCTTGCGGCTCTGCATCAGCGCGAAGCCGGTACGGGTGCGGCGCGTTATGTTATCGATCACGCTGTTGTCGTTGGCGAACATGTAGTGCACGCCGTAACGCAGGTCCTCGAGAACATTGCCCTCCAAATGGTTGCCGTTGGAAGTATCGATATAGATACCGTCGCGCGTGTCGCGGACGTGATTGCCAACAACCTCGGCACCATGCACCGCATACAGATGGATACCGTTTCCGCGATCCTGGGAACGCACGCTGGGGTCACCGACGATGCGGTTACCGATGATCTTCACATCCTGCGTTCCGTCGGCCCAGATGCCGAAGCCGGCGCCCTCGAGACGGTTGTCCTTGAGCTGCGCGCCACGCGCGTTGCGCTCGATGAACACGGCAGAGTTCATCGCGGTGAGGTCGCGCCCCCAATCGAGAAGCGTGCAGCCTTCGACCGTGACATCGGGCGCTCCGATGTTCAGTGCATTGCCTTCGCCCTGCGCCCGAATCACGGCTCCGGGCTCGCAGCGCAGGTGCATCGGCTGGTCTATGCGGAACTGCCCGGCGTATTCACCGGCCGGCAGCCGCCAAAGTTTTTCACCCTCCGCCTGCAACGGCAGAGCGGTGATCGATTGCGGCGCCGCCTGAGCCACGCCACCGAATACGAGAAAAATGCAGAGTGCCCACGGAGAGAGCACATCGACAGCCTGAGATCTGAGCACGACAGTTACCTTATTCAGCGTCCAGGCAGATTGCGGGTGTTTCTCAGTGCCGGCAAGGGTGCCGGAACAAATCTAAGGAAAGGTTGCTGCAGAGATTCCTGCCCGACCGGAGGGGTCGGGCAGGAAGTTCGGCTTACGCCGGCTCGACCATCATGCGGCCGACCATTTCCATGTGCAGCGCGTGGCAGAACCAGCTGCAGTAGTACCAGTGCAGACCGGGCTTATCGGCCACAAAGGTAATGGAAGAGGTCTGCTGCGGGCTGATCTCCATGCTCACACCGTGGTTGACCATGACGAAGCCGTGGGACACGTCCTCGATCTGGTCGATGTTGGTGATGGTCACGGTGACTTCATCGCCCTGCTTGACCGTGAACTCCTGCACACCGTAGGCCGGAGCCATCGAGGTCATGTAGACGCGCACCTTGTTGCCGTCGCGGATGACCTTGTTGTCGGTTTCCAGGTTGATGCCGTCTTTCTTGGCCATCTCCACAGTGCCGGCGAAGAACGGATCGTTGCGGTCCCAGATCTTCTTGGTCTTGATCTGGTCGCGGCGGGCCATGATGCAGTCATGCGGCTCGGCGAAGGTGGGGCCGTCGTGCACCAGCTTCATCTCGTCGCCGGAAATGTCGATCAGCTGATCGTTTTCCGGATGCAGCGGGCCGGTCGGCAGGAAGCGGTCCTTACCGAACTTGCACAGTGCCACCAGCCACTTGCCATCGGCTTCGCTGGTTTCGCACAGCGAGGCATGGATGTGGCCCGGCTGATAGTGCACGTCGAGCTTCTGCTTGATGTAGTTGACCTTCTCGCCCTTGTAGGCACGACGGGCTTCTTCCATGTTCCACTTGACCACCTGGCTGTCGATGAACAGCGTGGTGTATGCGTTGCCGCGACCGTCGAAGGTGGTATGCAGCGGGCCGAGGCCCAGCTCCGGCTCGCCGACGATGACGTCACGCGGGTCCTTGAGCTTGCCAGCGAACAGGTCGGGCAGCATGTCGATGGCGATCATCGAGCAGGTCGGCGACAGTTTGCCGTTGGCGATGAAGTACTTGCCGTCGGACGAGGTGTTGCAGCCGTGCGGGTTCTTCGGCACCGGAATGTAGCGGGTGAACTCGCTGTCCTTGTCGCCCTTCTTGCGACCGTCGAGCACCGGCACCTTGGAGTCGCCCAGGGTGATGAACTTGCCCGCCTTGACCGCTTTTTCAGCCGCGTGGATGTCGAATACCACAACCCAGTCGCGCTCGTTGCGCATCATGCCGCCCAGATCGAAGGCCTTCTCCGAGTTGTAGCAGGTGGAGGCGGCGAAGCGGCCGGTGTAGTCGGCGTCGGTGTTATCGAGGTTGCCGTCGACGATGATCTGGAACGCCATTTCCATCTTCTCGGCGTCGATCACGTTGTACATGGTGTAGCTGTTTTCGTCCTGCAGGTCGAACACCTTGCCGTCGTTCGGGTGCGGAATGACGAACTCGGCGTTAGCGAAGACATACTTGGTGTGCGGCACCTTCTGCAGGCGCAGGCCGTGGATGGCCTGGCAGTTCGGCACGGTCAGGATCTTGTCGCACTTCATGATATCCAGACGGATACGCGCGACGCGGGTGTTGGCCTTGTCGTTGATGAACAGGTACTTGCCATCGTACTTGCCGTCGGTCATCGAGATGTGCGGGTGGTGGCAGTCGCCATTGAGGAACTTGGCGCTGTCGCCGAGGACCGCCTTGCTCTCATTGGTCAGGCCCCAGCCGGTGGCCGAGTCGACGTTGAATACCGGGATGCGCATCAGTTCGCGCATCGACGGCACGCCCATCACGCGCACTTCGCCCTGGTGACCACCGGACCAGAAACCGTAGTACTCATCCAGCTCACCCGGAGCCACATGAATCTTCGATTTCGCTTCCTTGACCGCGGCCGCGAAGGACTCGCGCGTCATGACGGAAGTGCCCAGGGCGGTGGCAGCAACAGCCGCACCGGTCATGGCAGTTGCGCCGAGGAAGCCACGGCGGCTCAGGCCACCCTTCTCCAGCGTTTCGGGATTGTTCTTGCTCTTGTCACTCATGGGGGTGTTGCTCCTTATCGCTTACAAACACAGGTCAGACGATCAGTTCCGAACGGCTCGTCCGCAGACGACGCTCAGGGTTCCACCACTTCAACTACAGGGATCATTTCCGGCCCGACCGGGGCCTTCTTGTCACGCTTCTTGCGCTTGTTCTTGTTCACCAACGGTGGGCACTTGTTGTCGTTGTGATAGGTCATCTGGCAATCGAGGCAGTAGTGGCACTCGTTATGGTTGATGTGCCCATCCGGATGAATCGCCTGCACCTCGCATTCATTGGCGCAGATCTGACAGGGGTTACCGCACTCCTTGCGCCGCTTGAGCCAGTCGAACAGGCGGAAGCGACCAGTGATCGCCAGACCGGCGCCCAGCGGGCAGATGTAGCGGCAGTAGACCTTGCGGGTGAAGATGTTGACCACCAGCAGCGCCACCGCATACACCACGAACCACCACTGGCGGTCGAATTTGAGCGTGATAGCGGTTTTGAACGGCTCCACCTCAGCGGCCTTCTCCGCCATCATCATCGACTCGAGCGAAATACCGAACAGCACCAGCAGGACGATGTACTTGATCGCCCAGAGCCGCTCGTGCACCGCGAAGGGCACGTCGTACTGCGGAATCTTCAGCTTGCGCGCCGCCTCGTTGATCAGCTCCTGCAGGGCGCCGAACGGGCACAGCCAGCCACAGAACACGCCGCGCCCCCAGAGCAGGATGCTGGCCGCGGTGAACACCCAGAGAATGAAGATCACCGGGTCGGTGAGAAACAGTTCCCAGCGGAAATCCTTGACCAGCGCATGGACGAAGGTCAGCACGTTGACCACCGACAGCTGCCCCAGCGCGTACCAGCCGATGAACACCACGGTGAATACCAGGTAGCCGTGACGCAGCCGCTTGAGGAAGGTCGGATGCTTGGTCAGCTTGTCCTGCAGGAACAGGATCACGGTCAGCAGGCCCAGCGCGACGAGGATCACGCCGATCTGGAAGCTCTTCTGGTACCAGATGTTGACCCACATCGGCCGGTTGGCTTCTTCGATAATGGCGAGCTCTTCGGCAGTCGGCTGCGGACGCTCGATGTATTCCTCGGGGATCTGATACGGCAGCTCGAAGCTGGTGAAGATGCCATCGACCGGACCGGTCTGGCGCCGCACCAGCAGCTCCAGCGTCCACGGCGTACCCGGATCGAAGCCGGTCTGCTCGCGGATGATGAAAATCGCCATCTCCTTGAACTCCGGAATGCCTTCGGCGTACACGTCGTTGAGCCGCTGGAAGTCCAGGTCGCGGAAGCTGATGATGTTGCCGAACTGGCGCACCTGCACCCGATCGAAGATGCCGCCGCGCACATAGCCCGAGCCCTTGAACGAGTATTCGCCGCTGCCGAGCACGGCGATGGCGTGCTCGCCCGGCTTGAGTTCTTCCATGAGGAAGCGGTACTGGTTGTCGCCCAGCAGGTTGCGACCGATGGTCGGCGGATTCAGATGCGCAGCATAGAGATCGATGAACGTCTCGCCGAGCTCCTCGGCGGACGCTTCGTCCACACCCTCTGCCGCAGTGCCCTTGAAGGCCTCGTTGATCTGACCATTGGTCAGGTGCAGACGACGGATCGCCCCGCTGCCGGTCAGCTCAGCCCAACTGGCCGGCTTGTAAACATCCGCGCGCACCAGCGCAGGCTTCTGCCGCGCCTCGATGTTGTCTTTGACCAGACCGAGCGACGCGGCGACCTTGTGGGCCGAGCCCATGATGATCTCGTTGACCACCATCACGGTCACCGTCGCACCGGTCACCGCGTCGACCGTCACCGCACTCTTATCGCTGGAACGTCCCACCACCACGCGTTGATCGGCCTTGATGCCGGCATACTTCAGGTCGAAATCGTGCAGTTTCTGCTCGGGAATGCCGATGAGCAGGATCGGCTCGTGGTGCTCGAGCACGTAGGCGTCGACGATCACGCCCTGCGGATCGAGCAGCACCTGCATATTGATCGGCTTGCCGGAGTAGGCAGGGATCTGGGTGACGTTGATGCTCTGGTAGGCGTAGCCATAGACGGTGCCCACACCATCGGCGAGCGTACGCACCTTATATTCGCCTTCCGGCTCGGAGATATGGGTAGCTTTCGGGAAAAACTGCTCGATTCGTTGTTGCTCAACGGCGTAGTCCTTGGCCTGCGCCTGAACGGCACAGAGAGCCACGGCAAGGAGCACTACGAGGCCGTTCCCCCATGAGCGCAGCAGGCTGCGAAAAGAAAAGCAATGGGGTTTCATAGAGTTACCTTACTTCCACGGCGGGATGTGCCGCGCATAGTAGGGGAGTGAAGCACCACCGCCCCTTGATTGCAATCAAGCCTGGGCGGTCCATCACGGTTTCCATTGAGCCATGTCAACAAGTGCTCTGGCGCGCGAAAGTCTGACCAGACGGACGAAATTCAAGGTAGGTCATATCGCCCGAAGAGCTACCGGCCGACGGTCGTACAGATTAATCCGCGCACGTGACGGACTGGTTTATCCCCGGCGCGCCACTCAGTGATGCCGCCCCGGCGTAAGGTACGCGACCGTGGCGCCGCGATTGGTCTCACTGGTCTTGAGCTCCATCTTGGCCACGCTGCGCAGATGCACCTGATCCGGGCCATCGGCGAAGCGCAGTGCACGGCCACCGGTCCACATATCGGCCAGCGGCGTATCCGGCGTCAGCCCCATCGCCCCGTAGACCTGGATCGCGCGATCCACCACGCGGGTATGCATGCGCGGCACCAGCGCCTTGATCATGGCGATTTCACGGCGTGCCGCCTTGGCGCCGACCTCGTCGATCATCCACGCAGTCTTGAGCACCAGCAGGCGCGCCTGCTCGATTTCGATGCGTGACTCGGCGATCCAGTCGGCGACATTGGAATACTGCTGCAGATACTTGCCGAATGCCTTGCGCTCCTGGCAACGCTCGACCATCAGCTCCAGTGCCAGCTCCGCCTGGCCGATCGAACGCATGCAGTGATGGATGCGCCCCGGCCCGAGCCGGGCCTGGGCCATCATGAAGCCGTCGCCCTCACGCCCGAGCAGATTGCTCGCCGGCACTCGCACGTTCCTCAGCAGCAGCTCGCTATGGCCTTCAGGGGCGATGTGGTTCATCACCGGAATGTTGCGCACCAGCTCCACACCCGGGGTGTCGAATGGCACCAGGATCATGCTCTGTTGGTGGTGGGTCTCGGCGGCGGGATCGGTCTTGCCCATCACGATCAGCAACCGGCAGTCCGGGTGCGAGGCGTTGGTGATGAACCACTTGCGGCCATTGATCACGTAGTCGTCGCCGTCACGGCGGATCAGCGTCTGGATATTGGTGGCGTCGGACGACGGCACGTCCGGCTCGGTCATGGCGAAGGCCGAGCGGATCCGGCCCTCGAGCAGCGGCGTGAGCCAGCGTTCACGCTGCTCGGGCGTGGCGAACAGGTGCAGCAGTTCCATGTTGCCGGTGTCCGGTGCATTGCAGTTGAACACCTCCGAGGCCCAGTGCACGCGCCCCATAATCTCAGCCAGCGGTGCGTACTCCAGGTTGCTCAGCGCGGTGCCCGGTTCGTCTTCGCGTAGCGAAGGCAGGAACAGGTTCCATAGCCCTTCAGCCCGCGCCAGCGCCTTGAGATCGTCCATGAACGACACCGGATACCGGCCCGCCGCCACCTCAGCATGCCAGGCGCCGATGCGCGGCACGATGTACTCATCCATGAAGGCGCGGATCTGCTGGCGCAGCGCCTCCACGCGCGGACTGTAAGCGAAGTTCATGTGGTACCCCTGCAGATAAAGTGCGATGCAGCCACCTTAGCCGGGGCAACGACGAACGCAATGAGTCTGCAGCGGCTGAATTGGGCTCAATCAGCGCCGCGACAAGCGACCTCGGTCTTGACGGAAATCATCATCGGCCGCCGCGGACCTGCTAGGCCGAGACGCTGGTACAGCTACCAGTGCACGTAGAACATCGCCTTGGCCAGCACCACGATGCCGACCATCTGCAGGAAGATCGCCCAATGGATGGCGCGGTAGCGCGCCGGCGTCATCCGCCCGCTGCGCAGCAGGATCGCCACCAGGCCGAAGGTGAAAAACACGCCGACGGCCAGCAGGATCTTCAGGCTCAGCAGCATCCCAAAGCTGCCGGCAAACGGCTCGGCCAGCGCCTGGCGGTGGAACCAGGCCAGACCGATGCCGGCGCCGTAGACGAACAACACGACCCAGTGCAGCACCACCCGCGAGCGCGCGCCGACCGCTCGATCCAGCTGCTGCGCGACCGACTCGCCGAGCTGCGGGCGAATCCTGGCAAGAATCGCCACTTCGACGAACAGCGTGCCGATGAAGAAGATCGCTGCCAGCAGGTGCACAACATGCAGCACGGAATAGGTCATCGCAGGCTCCTCGGACAAGACAGGCGCACGATCATCCCTCAGCGCTACCCGAGAGGCCAAGCGCCGCGGGCCTATCGACTGGCTGAAGACAGACCCGTCGCACTACTGCTCAAGGGCGCATTGCGGTGATCTCGGCACCGTCGCGGCGGATATGCTGGCCCGCCAGGAAGCTCCCGTCGGAACTGCGGATACGGTCGATGCTGCCGTCCTCCTTGCGCACCACGTACAGTGTCTGTTCCAGCCCGGCGGCGTCCTGCACACCGCTACCCAGCAGCCAGCCCAGCCCGCCACCAACCAGCGCGCCTATCGGCCCGCCTACCGCGCCGACCATGAAGCCACTGAGCCCACCGAAACCACCACCGACCGCATGATCGGGGTGAACCTCAAGAATCTCGTCGGCGTGAACGGATGCCGAGATCAGGATGGCGGCGCTGGCTGCTGCTACGATCAACTTTTTCATGGGGATGCTCCTCTTGACGTTTGTGAGATGTCGCACCCCAAGAACACTTCACGAAGCGTGCCGCTTTCTTAACCATTGAAAATCAATGAGTTAACATTTCAGATGGTAGATATGACCTGCGACATAAGGGTTTAAATAACAATCAGACGAGGTATTTAATACCAAGCAAGACGCTCGGTCTTTCTCACCCGATGCTGAAAAAGAAGGAGTCCGCCGATGATCCAGTGCAAACGCGCCTATCTGCCAACGGCCGACGAGGATGGCCAGCGCGTCTTGGTCGATCGACTCTGGCCGCGTAACTGCCGCAAGGAAGATTTGCCACTCGATGGCTGGCTGCCGCAGCTGGCCCCTAGCACCGCACTGCGCCGCGAGTTCAAGGGTGGATTGCTGGATTTCGCCACGTTCCGCCAGCGCTACCGACAGGAACTCGCGGCGCATCCCGAGCATTGGTGGCCGCTGCTGGAGCGTGCCGCGCGGGGCACGCTCACGCTGGTCTACGCCGCGCGGGACGAACGAGAGAACAACGCGCAGGTGCTTGCCGAATGGCTAACAGAGGAACTGGAGCGCCGCGCCGATCCCAGCTCGCCGACCTGTTACGCCGGCAAGCCGCTGGAATGAAACGCGCTCAGCGCCGGTTAACGGTCAGCGCCGCGCGGATCACGTCGGCACCGATGTCTGCCTCGTAGGCCTGCCACACCGGCTGCATCTTTTCGCGCCAGGCCTGGCGCTGCTCCGGCGACAGGCTGATCAGCTTGCTGCTGCCGCTGGCGAGAATGCGCTCGCGATCGCGCCGGTTCAGCGCCTCCGCTTCCTCGTTCACCACCGCGGTCACCTCGACGATGATGTTCTCCAGTTCCGAACGGGTCGCGAACGGAATGCTGCGCCAGAACTCGGCGTTGGTGACCAGCATGTAGGCGAGCACACCGTGATTGGTTTCGGTGATGTACGGTTGCACGCTGTGCATGTTCTGGCTGGCGATGTTCGACCAGGGATTCTCCGCCCCCTGCACCACGCCGCTCTGCAGCGACTTGAACACCTCGGCGAACGGCAGGCGCACCGATTTGGCGCCTACGGCAGCGAACTGCGCCTCCAGCACCGCCGAAGGCTGCACGCGGAACGCCAGACCGCCGGCGTCGCCCGGCAGGCGCAACGCCTGGGTGGCGGAAAGCTGCTTGAGACCATTGTTCCAATAGGCCAGGCCATAAATGTTGTGCTCGGCCATCGAGCGCAGCAGCTCGCGGCTCTTTTCGCGACTCTGGAAACGCTTGACCGCTGCCTCGTCATCGAACAGGAACGGCAGGTCGAACACCTGCAGCTTGCGCGTGTATTTCTCGAACTTCGACAACGAGGGCGCCAGCAGCTGCACGCGGTTGTCCAGCAGTGCCTGCATCTCCTCGGCATCGCCCACGAGACTGGAGTTGGCGTAGACCTCGACCTTCAGCTGACCGGCCAGACGCTGCTCGACCAGCTGCTTGAACAGCAGTGCCCCCTTGCCCTTGGGCGTATCGTCCGCCACCACGTGGGCGAACTTGATGACGATCGGCTCCGCGGCGCTGGCGGCCGACAGCCCCAGCAGAGACAGCGTCGCGACCAGCGCGGTGACACAAGACTTGAACATCGAAAGCTCCCAGAAACGGCTGCGCGACGACGGTGCCTCGTGAGCGCCGGTCGCGTCGTTGATCGGATAAGTGCAATGGCGCGGCCAGGCGGCGCGATCCAATTCGGGCGAATGGCCGGTTCGTGGCAACCAAGGCTGCCGACCGGTCTTTATTGGCATGCGGTACTGCCTGCGCCTCGACTACCCGTCGCGGCGCAGGCCGCCGCGAGTCTTCGGCAAGCGGCCGCGGCAAACAAGCGCAAGCGACCTGGACAGCGCCGGTTTCGCGAACCCGGTCACGCCGTTGCGCACAGAAAAACCGCGAAACGAAACTGACCAATCAGTCACTTTCCGGCCGCTCGATGAGGCGATCATTCGGACGCATCCTGCACGCGTGTATGGCTAACGCTGCCGCAATTCCAGGCACACCGTTTGCCGCACGCGGGCTCAATCCTCCCGACCAATGCCGTATTCGCGCAGCTTGTTGGCAATGGTGGTGTGCGATACGCCCAGCCGCTTGCCCAGCAGCCGGCTGCTGGGATGCTGCTGATAGAGGCTTTCCAGCACGGCCTTCTCGAAACGCCCGACGATGCTTGCCAGATCGCCGTCGAGGGCGAAGTCGCCCAGCGGCTGCGCTGCACCGTAGGCCGGCAGGCGGATGTGTTCGGGCTCGATGCGCTCGTCGTCGCAGAGGGAGACCGCCTGAAACAGCGTGTTCTCCAGTTGGCGCACGTTGCCCGGCCAGTGATAGCCGCCCAGGCGCGCCAGCGCGGCGGCCGACAGTGTCGGCAACCGACAGCCGATCTGCCGGCTGGCTTGGTCGATGAAGTGCAGCGCCAGCGGCTCCAGGCCGTCGAGACACTCGCGCAGCGGCGGAATGTGCAGCGACAGCACGTTGAGCCGGTGGTACAGGTCCTGGCGAAACTCACCCTTGGCGCACAGCTCGGACAGATCGACCTGCGTTGCGCAGATCACCCGCACATCCAGATAGACCTCCTCGTCGCTGCCGACCCGGCGAAAGCCGCCGTCCTGCAGAAAGCGCAGCAACTTGGCCTGCAAGCGCGCACTCATCTCGCCGACGCCGTCGAGAAACAGCGTGCCGCCGGCGGTAAGTTCCAGCAGCCCCAGCTTGCCTTCCGGGCGCGCGCCCTCGAAGGCGCCAGGGCCGTAGCCGAACAGCTCGGTCTCGGCCATCGACTCCGGCAAGCCGGCGCAATTGAGCGCCATGAATGGCGCCTGACCGCGCGGGCTGGACAGGTGACAGGCTCGCGCCAGCAGCTCCTTGCCGGTGCCGGTTTCGCCCTCGATCAGCAGCGGCGCGTCCAGCGGCGCCATGCGCCGGGCCTCGCGCACCACCGCCGCCATCATCTTCGAGCTCTGGAAGATACTGTCGAAGCCGCGCAGCTCCTGCTTGCGCACGTTATAGATGCGCTCGCCGACCTGATCGGCGCGGTGCAGCGTCAGCACCGCGCCGGCCAGCGCCTCGCTGTCGTCGTGCTGCGACTGCAGCGGCGCGATGTCGGCGAGGAACACCTGTCCCTTGATCTGCACCCGCAGGCCATTGATGCGCGCCTTGTTCGCCCGCACCAGCTCGGGCAGATCGAAATCCTCGGCGTAGCGCGACAGGCTCAGCCCCGGCACCTCGTCCACCCGCACGCCGAGCAGCTGCGCCGCGCAGCGATTCGCCGCGACGATGGCGCCGCTCATGTCGACCGAGAGCACCGGAAAGTCCAGTGCGCCGAGCAGCGCGTTGAGTTCCAGCGAATGCCGCTCGCTGGGCATCAGGCTGACCTTGCGCAGCTCGAACACGCCGGGCAGCGCCTCGATCTTCGGCCGCAGGGCCTGCAGCTGCAGGTTCATCAGGTTCGGGCAGTGCAGGTAGATGGCATTGCCCTGCTCGCCCCCAACCTCACCGCGCGCCACGTTGATGCCGTAATCGACGAGCAGGTTGAGCATGTCGCGCAGGATGCCGACGCGGTTCTGGCAAAGGATTCGGATACGCATACGCGGCCCTTTTATTGTTATGCGGCGAGTTATTCGCAAGCCAGGCTTGATTATCGTCAAGATTATTTGACGAACGCAGCCGCATACAAGGCGATCACCACGCCGCCGGGCGGATTCGTAAGACTTTCTTTACATCCAGCCGCAAGCGAAGTGCGCTCGGCCTTCGCACGCCTACTACCCAACGCCCGCGCCGGCACGTTCAGATGAGGCATCCATAACAACAAGACTCAGGCGGCCACCCGCTCAGGAGGTCCGATGAACACCACGCCCTATGTCGCCCGCGAACCGGACGCGCACGGCCACATCCACTACCCGGACGCCGAGCACGCCGTCTGGCAGACACTGATCGAACGCCAGCTGAAGCTGCTCGACGGGCGCGCCTGCCCGGAATACCTGGCCGGCATCGAGCAACTCGACCTGCCCCGCGAGCGCATTCCGCAGCTCGGCGAAATCAACCGCGTGCTGCAGGCCGCCACTGGCTGGCAGGTCGCGCGGGTGCCGGCGCTGATCCCGTTCCAGACCTTCTTCGAGCTGCTGGCGAGCAAGCGCTTCCCGGTCGCCACGTTCATACGCACGCCGGAAGAGCTGGACTACCTGCAGGAACCGGACATCTTCCACGAGATCTTTGGCCACTGCCCGCTGCTCACCAACCCGTGGTTCGCCGAGTTCACCCACACCTATGGCCAGCTGGGCCTGGCAGCGAGCAAGGAGGAGCGCGTCTATCTCGCGCGGCTGTACTGGATGACCATCGAGTTCGGCCTGGTGGATACGCCTGAAGGTCGGCGCATCTATGGCGGCGGCATTCTTTCCTCGCCGAAGGAAACGCTCTACAGCCTGTCTGCCGAGCCCGAGCACCAGCCGTTCGATCCGTTGGAGGCGATGCGTACGCCTTATCGAATCGACATCCTGCAGCCACTGTATTTCGTGCTGCCGGACCTGCACCGGCTGTTCGAGCTGGCCCAGCAGGACATCATGGCGCTGGTTCACCAGGCCATGCGCCTGGGCCTGCACCAGCCGAAGTTCCCGCCCAAGGCGGCGTGATTCGGTGCTCGTGGTGGGCTGAAGCCCACCCTACGGGCCAAGTCGCAGGGTGGAAGACGCCGCAAGGCTCATCCACCGACCGCAACCTGAGCCCTCGACAGCGTGGCGGAGCGAACCCGACGCGTGGACAAGCCTGCGGCGTTGTCCACCCTACGGCCTTCTATTCGCCTAGGCTTTCCAATGACTTTCACCCAACAGACCAAAGGGACCGATACCATGACCGCTCTCGCCCAAGCCCAATGTGAAGCCTGCCGCGCCGATGCGCCGAAGGTATCCGATGAAGAACTGGCCGAGCTGATCCGCGAAATTCCCGACTGGAACATCGAGGTGCGCGGCGACCACATGGAGCTGGAGCGCGTGTTCCTGTTCCGCAATTTCCGTCACGCCCTGGCGTTCACCAACGCGGTCGGCGCCATTGCCGAGGAAGTCGGCCACCATCCTGCCCTGCTCACCGAATGGGGCAAGGTCACCGTGACCTGGTGGAGCCACGAGATGCGCGGCCTGCACCGCAACGACTTCATCATGGCCGCGCGCACCGACCAGTTCGCCGCCACTGCCGAGGGGCGCAAGTGATGCATTTCGGCCAGATACCCCGCGTGCCCGGCGATCCGATCCTCGGCCTGCTGGATGCGTTTCGCGCCGACGCCAACCCGGCCAAGCTGGACCTCGGCGTCGGCGTCTACAAGGACGCCCACGGACAGACGCCCATTCCCCGCGCGGTGAAGCTGGCCGAGCAGCGGCTGGTCGACAGCGAGAAGACCAAGAGCTACATCGGCGGCCACGGCGATGCGCAGTTCGGCGCCCTGCTGATGCGTCTGGTGCTCAGCCCGCGCGCCGTGGCGCTCGCCGAGGATCGAGCCGGTTGCACCCAGGCACCCGGCGGCACCGGCGCGCTGCGCCTGGCCGGCGAGTTCATCGCCCGCTGCCTGCCGGGGCGCACGCTATGGCTGAGCGACCCGACCTGGCCGATCCACCAGACGCTGTTCGCTGCCGCCGGCGTGCCGCTGCAGCTCTATCCCTACGTCGGCGCCGACAACCGCCTGGATCGCGACGGCCTGTTCGCCGCGCTGGAGCGCATCCCGGCAGGCGACGTCGTGCTGCTGCACGCCTGCTGTCACAACCCGAGCGGCTTCGACCTGAGCCACGACGACTGGCTGCGTGTGCTGGAGATCGTCCGCAGCCGCGAACTGCTGCCGCTCTTCGACTTCGCCTACCAGGGCTTCGGCGAAGGGCTGGAGGAAGATGCCTGGGCGGTGCGGCTGTTCGCCGAAACGCTGCCGGAAGTGCTGATCACCAGCTCCTGCTCGAAGAACTTCGGCCTCTACCGCGAGCGCACCGGCGCGCTGATCGTCATCGCCGCCGGTCACGAGCAACTGCTGGATGTGCGCAGCCAGCTCGCCGCGCTGGCCCGCGGGCTGTGGTCCACGCCGCCAGCGCACGGCGCCGCGGTGGTGACGACTATTCTCGCCGACGACGCGCTGCGGCAGATCTGGCAGGACGAAGTGGAAGGCATGCGCCAGCGCATCGCCAGCCTGCGCCACGGGCTGGTGGAGGCGCTGACGCCGTACGGGCTGGCCGAGCGCTTCGCGCACATCGCCGAGCAGCGCGGGATGTTCTCCTACACCGGCCTGACCGCTGCCCAGGTGCGCCGGCTACGCGCCGAGCATTCGGTGTATCTGGTCGAAAGCGGCCGCGCCAGCGTCGCCGGGCTGGATGCCGGGCGACTGGATGAGCTGGCCCGCGCCATCGCCAGCGTGGTCGACTAGCCAGCCTGTCAGGCCGCGGCCGTCACAGGCGCCCGCGCACCTGCCGCGGGCTGATGCCGAACTGGCGCTTGAATGCCGTGGCGAAGTTCGCCGGGCTGTTGTAGCCGGCGCGCCAGGCGGCCTCGTTCACGCTGATTCCTTCGCGCTCCAGCGCCTGCCGGGCCTGCAGCAGACGGCGGGCGCGCTGGTACTCGAAGATCGTCATGCCGCGCGCGCTGCGGAACTGGCGCTGCAGGGTGCCTGCGTTGACGCCCATCTCGCGGGCGATGCGCTCGAGCGTCCAGGCATCTGCCGCGCCGCTGTCGAGCAACTCCTGCAACCGCTGCAGGCGTAATCCTTCCTGCGGACGCAGCCCCGCCTCAGGCGCCGCCTCACCGAGGCTGCCGAGCGCCTCGCATGCGATATCCAGCGCGCGGCTTTCCAGATACAGCCGTTCGAGCAGCGGGTCGTAGCCCGTCGGGCTGAGCATCTGTTCGGCCAGCGTCAGCAGCCGTGCCGATGGCTGCCACACACGCGGCGTCAGATGGCTCTGCATAAAGCGCCGCACCGCGCTGCCGGCCTCGGCGCCGGCGTGGTCGAACCATTCCGGCGCCAGACTCACCACCAGTTTGCGGATATGCCGACCGCGCCGGGCCTGGCGACGGAACAGCACCGGCTCGGTCATCGCCAGCGCCACGCCTTGCGGACGCTGGCGGCGATCTGTCTGGCCGAAGGTGAGCGCCAGGTCGCCGTAGTTCACCTCGCTCTGGCCGTCGAGGAACAGCACGAACGACAGGCGCGGCTGCACCGGATTCTCGGCGACGAAATCCTGCAGCTCCTGGTAATCCGACCAGTGCAGCGACAGCCCCTCGCGCAGCTGCACCCAGCCCACCCGGCCGAAGAACAGCCGGTCGTCCTCCGGGCGCGCCAGGCGCAGCCCCGGCTGGCTCGCTGCCGGCAGTTCGCCGCGACGGATGAGGTGATCAGGTTGCTGCATGGCGCAAATCCCCGGAAGACGGATCGCAAAGCAAATGTTCGCTCGCGCAAAGGTTCGGCCCAGGCCGTGGTGGCAGACTACGCGCCGTCATTCTCGGATGCAAATCGTTATCATTTGTGCAATCGTGGGACAGTCGCCAACCTGCCCCGCCGCTTGCGACAGGAGCCGCAACATGGACCGCACCACCCGCCGTTCCCCTTTTTCCCGCCGCTGGCTGCTGCTCGGGCTGCTCGCACCGTTCCCGCTGAATGCCCTGGCGCAGAGCATCACCCCGCAGCAGGCAGTCGAGCTGGAGAGCATCACCGTCGAGGGCAATCGCCTGTACGACATGGCGCCCTCCGAGCAGAGTGGCGGCTACACCGTGCCGGCCGCCACCGTGGGCACCAAGACGCCCGCCGAGCTGCGCGACATTCCACAGTCGATCACCGTCTACACCAGCGATTACATCCGCGACCGCCAGTTCGTGAACCTCGACGACCTCGCCAAGTACACCGCCGGCCTGCGCACTCTGACTAACGACAGCGGGCGCTCGTCGATCTACGCGCGCGGTTACGAGTACGACGAATTCAACATCGACGGCCTGCCCGCGCCGATGGCCAGCATCAACGGCACGCTGCCGTCGCTGTCGCCGTTCGACCGGGTGGAGATCATGCGCGGGCCGTCGGGCCTGTTCAGCAGCACCAGCGAGATGGGCGGCATCGTCAACATGGTGCGCAAGCGCCCGACCCGCGAATTCCAGGGCAGTCTCACCGGTCGCTACGGCAGCTGGGACCAGAACTACCAGGAAGCCGACTTTTCCGGCCCGCTGGATGAGGACGGCCGCGTGCGCGGACGCCTGGTCGCCTCGCGCGCCGATAGCAACGGCGAGGTCGACTACAACGCCAACACCAGCGAAAGCTTCTACGGCGCGCTGGACGTCGACCTCAGCGACGCCACGGCGATGTCCTTCGGGCTGATCCACCAGACCAAGGACATCGTCCCGCACAACGGCTACCCGGCCGCCACCGACGGCCGCCTGCAGCACTTCAGCCGCTCGACCTACCTGGGTGCGGACTGGGGCGACTTCGACGGCCGCAGCACCGATGCCGTCGCCGAACTGACCCACCGCTTCGACAATGGCGGCTACGGGCGCATCGCCGTGCGCGGCTCCAAGCGCGCCACCGACTACCTGTATGCCTTCACCGGGCGCAACGCCAGCACCGGCGCGACCAACCTGGCCTACACCGCGCGCGACCTGGAGCAGGACACCCTCGCCGTGGACGCCAACTACAGCCAGCCATTCGCGCTGCTCGGCCAGGTCAGCGAGTTCGTCGTCGGCACCGACTTCAAGCGCTACGAGACCGAATACGCCGATGCACGCGGCAACCTCGGCGTGATCGACGTCGACAGCTACCACCCGGGCGACAAGCCGCGACCGAACGTCACCTTCGGCGCGCCGACCGAAACCGACGAACGCGAGGCCGGGCTGTACGCCAAGCTGACCTTCCGCCCGATCGCGCGCCTGGCGCTGATCGGCGGCGCCCGCGTCAGCAGCTACACCGGCGAGAACAACACGGCCGTGCATGAGGTGCGCGAAAGCGGCCATGTCACGCCCTATGGCGGGCTGGTGTTCGACCTCGACGCGCAACACTCGCTGTACGCCAGCTACTCGCAGGTGTTCAAGCCGCAAACCGAGGCCGATGCCGGCGGGCGCATCATCGAGCCGCGCGAGGGCGAGCAATACGAGGTCGGTATCAAGGGCAGCTACTACGCCGGCGACCTCAATGCGCGCCTGAGCGCCTTCCAGCTCACCGACGAGAACCGCGCCACCGGTGCTATCGACGACTTCGGCGTGCCGCTCAACGGCGTCTACGAAGCCACCGGCAAGACCCGCATCCGCGGCGGCGAGCTGGAAGTCAGCGGCTACCTGACGCCCGACTGGGAGCTGCTGGCCGGCTACACCTACATGAAGAGCGAGAACCTGGCCGGCGACGAGAACGCGCTGTTCGCGCTGATGCCGCGCCACCAGGCCTCGCTGTGGAGCAAGTACACGCTGCCCGGCGGCCCGTTGCGCGGCCTCGGCCTCGGCGCCGGCATCAGCGCCATGAGCGACTTCAGCATCGAACGCGCCGGTAGCCCGCGACTGAGCGCGCCGGGTTACGCGGTGGTCGACGCCAAGCTGTCCTACCCGCTCACCGACAAGCTGACCGCCACCTTCGACGCCAACAACCTGCTCGACCGCAAGTACTACTCGCGGGTCGGCAGCGTCGGCACCTTCAACTTCTACGGCCCGTCGCGCAATTTCGTCGTCGGCGCGCGCTACGAATTCTGAGCCACCCCACTGCCGGCCTGCGGGCCGGCCCACCCTGCAAGGAGATTACCCGTGCCCCAGTTCCATGCCGTCGTACTCACCCCGCGCGCCGCGCGCAACATGACCCGGCTGTTCAAGCACTTCGCCCACAAGGGCGAGGTCGAACTCGACGAAACCCGCGCCCGCGTGCAGTTCCCCTTCGGCAGCTGCCGCATGCTCGCCGAAGCCGACCGTCTGCTGATCGACTGCCAGTCCGAGGCCGGCGAGGCGCAGAAGCGCCTGAGTCTGGTCATAGCCGACCACCTCGAACGCTTCTCCGGCGAGGAAGCGCTCAAGGTGCACTGGCAGGACGGCGCGCTGCCGCTGACTCACGCATGAAGCGCCTCGCCCTGGCCACGCTCACGCTGCTGAGCGTGCCGACCCAGGCGGCTACGCCAGCGGCGTCCGCCTGGCTGCCCGTGACGCTGCCGCAGACCGAGCAGCGCGTGCTGCATTCGCGCCACACCGGGCGCGACTACCAGATCTTCCTGTCGCGGCCGACGCAGCCGGCGCCACCCGGTGGCTTTCCAGTGCTCTACGTGCTCGACGGCAATGCGCTGTTCCCGGCGCTGGCGCTGCAGGCCCGGGCGCTGGAAGCGCGCCCCGAGCCGACGCTGCGCAACAGCGTGCTGGTGGTCGGCGTGGGTTATCCGGGCGACGCGCTCTACGACTTCAAGGCTCGCGCCGAGGACTACACGCCGCACGCCGAGGACCGCCAGCGCCTGCCCGGTCGCGAAGCGCCGCCATCCGGCGGCGCCGAGCGATTCCTGGACTTCCTGGAAAGCGAGCTCAAGCCGCTGATCGCCTCGCGCTATCGAGTCGATCCCGAGCAGCAAACGCTGTTCGGTCACTCCTATGGCGGGCTGTTCACCCTCTACACGCAGCTGAACCGGCCGCAGGCGTTCAGCCGCTACGTCGCTGCGAGTCCGTCGATCTGGTGGTATCAGGGCTACGTCGAGCGCAGCCTGGCCCGCTTCGAGCGCCAACTGCGACAGCATCCGGCGCACAGCCGCCTGCTGATCACCGTCGGCAGCGCCGAACAGCCGGCCGCCGGCGACCCGCTGGACGACCCGCGCCAGCGCCACATGGCCGAGCGGCGCATGGTCGACAATGCCCGCGACTTCGCCGAACGTCTGGGTACGATGCCCGGCATGCAGGTCGAGCTGCGCATCAACCAGGGCGCCAACCACGGCAGCAACGCGCACTACAGCAGCGTGCAGGCGCTGGAGTGGGCGGCCGGGGCCGGGAAGTGAGCGCAACCCGGCGAGCCGACGTGCAGCAGTCAAGAAAGTCCCGCGGCGACCGATAGCAGCACATCGCGCCTGTGCTCGCGGCTGTCCGCCGCGGGCGGCGAATCCGAGGACGTTCGATGTATCGCCGCTCCACCGACTGCGAGTCCCCGCTCGCCAAGGCCGCCTGCGAAGGCTGCCGCAACGGCCAGGCGCTGGATTTCAGCTTCGCCTATGCCTACCAGCCGATCGTCAACCTGCGCGAGCGCCAGCTGTTCGCCCACGAGGCGCTGGTCCGCGGCCCTGCCGGCGAGCCAGCGCCGAGCGTGCTGGCCAAGGTTACCGAGGACAACCGCTACCGCTTCGATCAGGCCTGCCGGGTCGAAGCGATCCGCACCGCCGCGGCGCTGGCCATGCAGACACGCCTGTCGATCAACTTCATGCCCAACGCCATCTACCGCCCGGAGCTGTGCATCCGCTCCACGCTGGAGGCGGCGCAGCAGTACGGCTTTCCCATCGAGCGGATCATCTTCGAGACGGTGGAAGGCGAGGAGATCGACGACGGCAAGTGGCTGGCCGAGGTGCTGCGCGAATACCAGCGCATCGGCTTCATGACCGCCATCGACGATTTCGGCGCCGGCTTCGCTGGGCTCAACCTGCTGGCCGACTTCCAGCCCGACCTGATCAAGCTGGACATGGGTCTGATTCGCGGCATCGACGCCAGCCACTCGCGGCAGGCCATCGTGCGTGGCGTGACGGAAATCTGCCGCGAACTGGACATCCGCCTGATCGCCGAGGGCATCGAAACCCTCGACGAATGCCTGTGCCTGGCCGATCAGGGCATCGAGCTGATGCAGGGCTACCTGTTCAGCAAACCGCTGTTCGGCGCCTGCGCCAGCGCCGAGAGCCTGCTCTGGCCCGAGCTGCCGCGCTGAATCAGCCGGCGCGCAGCAGCTCCAGCAGCGCCGTTGCGGCGGCTTCCGAGGAGGCCGGGTTCTGCCCGGTCACCAGCTGGCCGTCGACCACCACGTAGGGCGCCCAGTCCGGTCCCTTGCTGTAGTTGCCGCCGCGTTCCTTGAGCCGGTCTTCCAGCAGGAAGGGCACCACGTCGGTCAGCTCCACCGCCGCCTCTTCGCCGTTGGTGAAGCCGGTGACGCCGCGCCCCTTGATCAGGAAATCGCCATCGGCGCCGCGCACCTCGGTCAGCACCGCCGGCGCATGGCAGACCGCCGCGACCGGTTTGCCGCTGCGTGCGAACGTCTCGATCAACTCGATGGCATGGCGGTCACGCACCAGGTCCCAGAGCGGGCCGTGGCCGCCGGGAAAGAACAGCGCATCGAAATCCGCCGCCGACACCTGTGCCAGCGGCACGGTGCTGGCCAGCGCGCGCTGCGCCTCGGCATCCGCCTTGAAGCGCCGGGTAGCGTCGGTCTGCGCCTCCGCTTCGTCGCTCTTGGGGTCGAGCGGCGGCTGCCCGCCCTTGGGCGAGGCCAGCGTGATGGCGGCGCCGGCGTCGCGCAGCACGAAGTACGGCGCGGCGAATTCCTCGAGCCAGAAGCCGGTGGGCTTGCCGGTGTCGCCCAGCCGGTCGTGGGATGTGAGCACGATGAGCACTTTCATGGAGCCTCCTGAAGGATGCGCGGGGTGAGCAGTTGTGACTGCCAATCGCCGCGCGATGCTCCGTTGTTCGTTCACACGCAAGAAAAAGGGCGCCGCAGCGCCCTTGGTGAACCCGCCGGAATCAGATGCGGAAGCTGCCCACCAGCTGCTTGAGGCGGGTGGCCTGCCGCTCCAGATCGCCACAGGCCTGCAGGGTCGACTGCAGGTTCTCCACGCCCTGCTGGTTCAGCGTGTTGATCTCGGTGATATCCATGTTCAGCGACTCGATCACCGCGGTCTGCTCCTCGGTGGCGGTGGCCACCGACTGGTTCATGCCGTCGATCTCGCCGATGCGCTGGGTCACCTCGCCGAGGCGCTCGCCGGCGCGGTCGGCAATCGACACGCTGGCTTCGCTCTGGCGCTGGCTTTCGGTCATGGTCTGCACCGAGGCGCCGGCGCCGATCTGCAGTTCTTCGATCATCTGCTGGATTTCCTGCGCCGAACTCTGCGTGCGGTGCGCCAGGTTGCGCACCTCATCGGCGACCACGGCGAATCCGCGTCCGGCATCGCCGGCACGCGCGGCCTCGATGGCGGCGTTCAGCGCCAGCAGGTTGGTCTGCTCGGAGATGCCCTTGATCACTTCGAGGATGTGGCCGATGTCGACGGTCTTGGCGTTGAGCGTCTCGATCTGCGCGCAGGAGGCGCTGATCTTGTCGGACAGCTGGCGCATCGCGGCGATGTTCTGCTCGACCACCTGGCGCCCGTCATCGGCCTGCAGGCGCGCGTTGCTGGCGTGCTGCGAGGCGTCGGCGGCGTTGCGGGCGATTTCCTGCGCGGCGGCCCCCAGCTCGTTGATTGCCGCGGCGACGCTGTTGGTGCGGCTGGATTGCTCGTCGGAGTTGGACATCGAGGCGTTGGAAGCGTCGAGCACGCGCTGCGCCACTTCATGCACCGCCTGCGTCGCCGAGGACACTTCGCGGATCGAGCCATGGATGCGCTCGACGAAGCGGTTGAAGGCGCCGGCCAGCTCACCGAACTCATCATTGGACTGCGCGTCGAGGCGGCGGGTCAGGTCGCCCTCACCTTCGGCGATGTTGGCCATCGCCCGCCCCATGTCGGTCAGCGGACGCATCAGCACGCGGATCAGCAGGCCCAGCAGCAGCAGGATGAAGGCCACCGCCGCGACGGTCGCGATCAGCGCGGTGGTGCGGAAACTGCTGAGGCTGGCGTAGGCCTTGTCGCGATCCAGCGAGATGCCCACGTACCACTTCACCGACGGCAGCCCCTTCACCGGGCTGAAGCCGAGCACGCGCGGCGAGCCATTGAGTTCGGCCTCGACGTAGCGGCTGTCGAGCGACGGCGTGTTCTGCGGGTAAACGTCGCGCAGCGTCTTCATCACCATCTGCTGGTTGGGGTGGACCAGCACCTTGCCATCGCCGCTGACCAGGAAGGCATAGCCCATGCCGTTGAAATCCAGCGCGTTGATGATCTCCACCAGCGCCTTGAGCTCCAGATCGCCACCGACCACGCCAAGGGTCTGCGCGCCGCTCTTGGCCGGGGTGGCGATGGACAGGATCAGCTGCCCGCTGGCGGCATCGACATAGGGTTCGGTCAGCGTCGAGCCGCCGGCGGCCACGGCGTCCTTGTACCAGGGCCGGGTGCGCGGATCGAAGTCGGCCGGCATTTCATCGTAGGGACGCAGCAGGAAGCTGCCGTCCTGGCCACCGAGGTAGGTGAAGGCGAACGTCGAGGTCAGCGCACGCTGCTCGAACAGCCTGGCCACGCGCTCGCTGCTGTTGTCGGCGGCGACCGATTCGGCCGCGCCTTCCACCAGTAGAATGCGGCCGGAAAGCCAGTTCTGGATGTTGTTCGCGGTGATCTTGCCCATCTCGTCGAGGTAGCTCTCGAGATTGGCGCGGATGGCGTTGCGCTGCAGGTAGTCGTTGTAGAGGGTGAACAGCGCGAAGGTCGCGATCACCACCAGCGATGCGGCCAGCAGGATCTTGTGGCTGAACTTGAGGCGACTGGGCATTTTGAGGGGCGTCCGATTGACTGACTGGGCGCATCCTGCGGAATGTGAAAATCCTTGATCTCAGTCAGCTTCTCGGCCGTCCGTCAGCAAACTTGAACGCAGCGGCGAGGCCCGTGACCGCCCGGTCCGCACGCCAGCACCGCGCCAGCGTGCGAACCGCTCGGCTCAGCGTCCGGCCAGGGCCGGCATCACCCGTGGGCGCAGGCCTTCGCCGAGCAGGCTCAGCAGCGCGATGGCGCCGACGATCCAGTACCAGCGCGCCAGCGGGTCGAAGCCCAGCCAGCCGAGGGCATGCAGGAACACCATGAGGATCATCACCGGGCTGACGTAACGCACCATGAACAGCCACAGCGCATGCCCGGCCGGCGACAGGCCCAGCTCGTCACGCATGATCTCCGAACGCAGGCAGTAGCCAGCCAGCACCACCATGCAGATGCCACCCAGCGGCATCATCCAGCGCGAGGTGATGTAGTCCAGCCCGTCGAACAGCGTCATGCCGAACAGCTTCCATTCCGCGCCGAGGTTGAACGACAGCATCGCCAGCAGGCTGATCACGATCAGCACCGCACCGGAGCTGGCGGCAGCGCGGGCGCGGCTGATGCCGTGCTTCTCGTTGAGATAGGCCACCACCGCCTCGATCATCGAGATCGCCGACGTCAGCGCCGCCACCGAGACCATGGCGAAGAACAGCACCCCGAACGCGGTGCCGAACGGCATCTGCTGGAAGGCCAGCGGCAGGCTCATGAAAATCAGCCCGGGGCCGGCGCTCGGGTCCATACCGTTGGCGAAAATCACCGGGAAGATCGCCAACCCCGCCAGCAGCGCCACGCAGGTGTCGGCGATAGCAACGATGAAGGTGGTGCGGGCGATGGATTGGCCGTCCGGGATGTAGGAGCCGTAGGTAAGGATCGCACCCGACGCCAGGCTGAGGGTGAAGAACGCGTGGCCCAGCGCCGCCAGCAGCGCCTCGCCGGTGATCTTCGAGGCATCGAAGCTGAACAGGAAGGCAAAGCCCTCGGCGAAGCTACCGTTGGTGACCGAATAGCCCACCAGCACCAGCAGCATCACCGCCAGCCCCGGCATCATCCAGCGGAACCCCCGTTCGACGCCGGCCTGCACGCCCTTGCCGACGATCCACAGGGTCAGCAGCGCCACCAGCAGACCCCAGCCGCCGAGCGCCCAGGGATTGGCGTTGTGCGCCTCGAACACCTGGCCGAGCGCTTCCACGCTGGGCGCGGCGAGCGAGCCGTCGAGCATCTTCCAGGTGTAAGAAAACGCCCAGCCGGCCACCACCACGTAGAAGCACAGGATCAGGAAGCCGGCGAGCATCGCCATGCCGCCGACCAGCTTCCACGCCGGGTTGCCGTTGTTCTCGCGCACCACGCGGCCGATGGCGTCGATCGGACTGCCACGCCCGCGCCGGCCGAGCGCGATCTCGGTCATCATCACCGGAATGCCGATGGCGAGGATGCACGCCAGGTACATCAGCACGAAGGCGCCGCCACCGTATTCGCCGGTGATGTAGGGGAATTTCCAGATATTGCCCAGGCCCACGGCGGAGCCGGTTGCAGCGAGGATGAAACCCCAGCGCGACAGCCAGAGGTTCTTCGGTTTTTCACGAGTCATGCGTCACCTGTTTGTTTTTATCTGTGACGGAATTCGGACCGCCGCACCGTGGCGCGACGGCATGCAAGGCACCACGGGTCATTGAGCGTCGGGTTGCACCTCCGGGGCGGCGTTGCGGAAGGCGTCCAGCGCCTCGCACCGCTCGGCCAGCTGGCGGATGCGCGGGAACGGCGCGAGATCGCAGGCAAAACGGCGCGCGTTGTACACCTGCGGCACCAGGCACGCCTCCAGGTAACCGGGGCGGTCGCCGAGTGAGAAGCGCTCGCCGAACGCCTCCAGCCCCTGCTCCACCGCCGCCAGGCCGGTAGCGACCCAATGGCGATACCAGGCGTCCTTCGCCGCATCGTCTACCCCGAGTTCGCCGCTGAGGTATTGCAGCACGCGCAGGTTGTTCAGCGGATGGATCTCGCAGGCAATATGCAGCGCCAGAGCGCGCACCTGCGCCCGCTCCAGCGGATCGCCGGGCAGGATCGCCGGCACCGGAAACACCTCCTCGAGGTATTCCAGAATCGCCAGCGACTGCGCGATACGCGCCCCGCCGTTGATCTCGTCCACCAGCAACGGCACCAGCTGCTGCGGATTGAGCGCCCGATAGGCGGCGGCGCGCTGCTGTCCGCCGCCCTGCACCAGATGCACCGGCACCTGGCGATACGCCAGGCCCTTGAGGTTGAGCGCGATGCGCACACGATAGGCGGCGCTGGAGCGCCAGTAGGAATAGAGGGTCAGCACGAAAAGGTCTCCGGCCCGTAGGGTGGGCTTCTGCCCACCGATCAGTTTCGGCGCTGGTGGGCTGAAGCCCACCCTACGGCTTACTCGCCGCCGATCACGCCCCGGCGCAGCTGGTCTTCCTCGATGGATTCGAACAGCGCCTTGAAGTTGCCTTCGCCGAAGCCCTGGTTGCCCTTGCGCTGGATGATCTCGAAGAAGATCGGGCCGATCACCGTGTTGGTGAAGATCTGCAGGAGGATGCCGTCATCCCCCGGCGCGCCGTCGATCAGCAGGTTCAGCTCGCGCAACTGGTCCAGCGGCTCGCCATGGCCCGGCACGCGAGTATCGACCTTCTCGTAGTAGGTGTCCGGCGTGGTCATGAAATCCACGCCGTTGGCGCGCAACTTGCGGACCGTCTCGTAGATGTCGTCGGTGGACAGCGCGATGTGCTGGATGCCCTCGCCATGGTATTCGCGGATGAATTCCTCGATCTGCGATTTGTCGTCGGCCGACTCGTTGATCGGGATGCGGATCTTGCCGCACGGCGCGGTCATGGCGCGGGAGAACAGCCCGGTGAGCTTGCCCTCAATGTCGAAGTAGCGAATCTCGCGGAAGTTGGCGATGCGCTCGTAGAAACCGGACCAGACGTCCATCTGCCCGCGTTTGACGTTGTGGGTCAGGTGGTCGATGCACATCAGGCCGACGGCGTTGTCGTTCGGCGTGCGCCCTTCGATGTACTCGAAATCGACGTCGTAGATGCTCTTGTCGCCGTAGCGGTCGACCAGATACAGCAGCGAGCCGCCGATGCCTTCGACGCAGGGGATGTTCAGCTCGCCAAAGTTGGCGTGGCTGCCCACCAGCTTGGCGCCCTGGGATTCGACGTAGGCGGCGGCCTGCGCGGCGTTCTTCACCCGGAACGCCATGGCGCAGGCGCTCGGCCCGTGCTTTTCGCCGAACTCACGCACATGCCCGGTCGGACTGCCGTTGAGCACGATATTGATGTCGTGCTGCTGGAACAGCCAGACCTCCTTGGAGCGGTGCTTGGCGGTTTCGGTAAAGCCCATCTGGGTGAACAGCGTGCGCAGCTGCTCGATGCCCTCGGCATTCGGCGCGGTGAATTCGACGAACTCGAAGCCGTCGGTACCGATGGGATTGTGTTGCTCGATCTTGTTAACGGCGTTCATTGCGCCTCCTGTTTCTTGTTATCGATTCGATGAAGTCCGAAGACTCCTGCACGCATGACTGAGGCCATGACAAACCAGCGCAGGCGGCGAAACAAGCGGGCGGCGGCCGCCTGGGCGAGCCGCATGCCGGTGGCCGCGTCAGCTTTTCCTTACACCGCGCCAACCGCGCGCTGGCGCGGCCATCCGCCTTGCCAGGCGTAACGAAAAGCTGACAACCGGCTGCGACAGGCTGTCGCACAGCTCCTCTGGGGCACCACGTGGCCCCTGAACGACGGCGCGCCGAAGCCCGCCGCCCCGCAGCTCCCGCTAGATCACCCCGATCAGGTTGAGGAACACCAGCGTGATCGCCACCGGCGTGCCGTAGCGCAAGAGGTTCCACCAGGCGCTGAACCAGCCCGGCTGAGCGATGCCGATGGCCTCGCGCACCGCTTCCTTCTGCAGCACCCAGCCGGTGAACAGCACCGTGCCCAAGCCACCCAGCGGCATCAGCCAGTTGGCGGTGAGGTAGTCCATGCTGTCGAAGAAGGTATGCCCGAACAGCTGATACTCGGCCCAGTGGTTGAACGAAAGCACGCTGGCCAGGCTCATCAGCCAGAGCACCGCGCCGGTCAGCAGGACCGCGCGGGTCCGGCTGACGCCGAAACGCTCGTTGAGCCAGGCGATGCCCGGCTCGCTGAGGGAAATCGTCGAGGTCACGGCCGCGAGCACCAGCATCACGAAGAACAGCCCGCCGAACAGCTGGCCCAGCGGCATCTGGCCGAAGGCGATCGGCAGCGTGACGAAGATCAGTCCCGGCCCCGCACCCGGTTCCAGGCCGTTGGCGAACACCAGCGGGAAGATCGCCAATCCGGCGAGCAGCGCCACCGTGGTGTCGGCCAGCGCGACCAGCAACGAGGTCTTGGCGATCGACACGCCCTTGGGCAGGTACGAACCGTAGGCCATCATCGCGCCGCACCCGAGGCTGAGGGTGAAGAACGCGTGGCCGAGGGCGAGCAGGAAACCTTCGGCACTCAGCTTGGAGAAGTCCGGCACGAACAGAAATGCGGCGCCGCGGGCGAAGTCGCCGGCGATTGCCGCGTAGCCGACCATGCCCAGCAGCAGCAGGAACAGGCCCGGCATCATGAAACGCAATGCGCGCTCCAGGCCGTCGCGCACGCCCAGCCCGACGATCAGCATGGTCACCGCCAGCACCGCCGAGCCGTACAGCACCAGCCGCAGCGGATCGGCCAGCAGCGCGTCGAACTGCGCCGTGCTGGCCGCGGCATCGGCGCCGCTGAACGCGCCGCCCAGCGTTGCCGGCACATAGGCCAGTGCCCAGCCGGCGATCACCACATAGAAACTCAGGATCAGAAAACCGGTGAACGCGCCGAGCCAGCCCACCTTGCGCCAGTGCGCGCTGGCGCCGGCCAGGGCGGCCAGCCGCGCCACCGAGCCCGCCGGGTTCTGCCGGCCGGCGCGGCCGATCATCACCTCGGCCATCAACAGCGGGATGCCGATGGTGAGGATGCAGGCCAGGTACACCAGCACGAAGGCGCCGCCGCCGTTCTCGCCGGTGATGTAGGGGAATTTCCAGATATTGCCCAGGCCCACCGCCGAGCCGGTGGCGGCGAGGAAGAACACCCAGCGGGACGACCAGAGGCCGCGGGCGGCGCTGGGTTGCGGACGAGCGAGCGCGCCGGCGAGACTGCCGGCGGCGAGGCTGCTTTTATCGGTCATTGCGGATTCCTGCTTGTTGTTTTTGTCAGGTCGAAACGAACGGAGCGCGCGGCCGGTGCGTGCTGGCGCGGCTCAAGAGATGCCGGCCGAACGGCCGGCGCGGGTCACGACGCCTGGCGCTGGAGCGCCTCGGGCTGAGCGTCGCCACCGGCATGCAAGCGCTCCAACGCCAGCCGGTCGGCGATCACCGAGGTCGGCTCGCCGCTGGCGGCGGCGCGGGTGAAGATTTCACCCAGGGTGTCGCCAATGGCGCGCACGTGGGCATCGCTCTGCGCGGCGCTGCCGCCGATGCGCTGGTAGTAGACGTCGATGATGCCTCCGGCGTTGATCGCGTAGTCCGGCGCATACAGCTGCTCGCGGCGCTGCAGTTCGGCGCCGATCTCCGGCGTGGCCAGCTGGTTGTTGGCGGCGCCGGCTATCACCGGGGCACGCAGCACTTCCAGCGTCTGCTCGTTGAGAATGCCGCCCAAGGCGCAGGGGGCGAACACGTCGACGTCCAGACCATAGATGTCCTGCGGCCGCACCACGTTGGCGCCCAGCTCGTTCATTGCCTGCTGCACGTTGGCGTCGAAGATGTCCGCCACCCACAGCTCGGCGCCGGCCGCCTTGAGGTGTCGGCCGAGGCCCAGGCCGACATGACCGACGCCCTGGATCGCCACCTTCAGCCCGGTCAGGTCGTCACGACCGAGGCGATGACGCACCGCGGCCTTAAGGCCGACGAACACGCCGAGCGCGGTGGACGGCGACGGGTCACCGCTGGCGATGCTGCCATCGAGCAGCGTGCGCGGCGTCGCGCCCATCACATGGCGGGTGCGCTGGGCGAAGGCCTGCATCTCGGCGTCGCCGGTGCCGGAGTCGGCGGCGGTGATGTAGCGGCCGCCGAGGCTCTCGATGAAATCGCCCATCGCGTGCAGCAGCGCCTGGCTCTTGCCGGTGTGCGGATCGCCGACGATCACCGCCTTGCCGCCGCCGAGCTTGAGCCCGGCCAGCGAGGACTTCAGCGTCATGCCGCGCGACAGGCGCAGCACGTCGCGCAGCGCGTCGTCGTCATTGGCGTAGGGGAACATCCGGCAACCGCCCAGCGCCGGGCCCAGGCGGGTGTTGTGAATGGCGATGATGGCTTTCAGACCCGATGCCTGGTCATGGCAGAAGACCACCTGTTCATGGCGGTCGAAGTCGGGGTGAGCGAAGACGGACATGGTGTTACCTCGTGGTTGTTGTCAGGTTGTGGCCCCGCAGGCGCGGGGCTCTGGGCAAAACATTCCGGGCGGATGCTGCGCCGCTCACGCCGCCGGCTGGAACAGCCGCACGCTCTGCACTTCGTCGCCTTTGGCCAGCTGCTCGCGCAGCAGTTTTTCCTGCTGGCGGACCTTGGCCAGGGCGCGCTCCTTCACCGGGCCGTAGCCGCGGATCTGTTCCGGCAGCGCGGCGATGGCCACGGCGGTGCGGTAGTTGGTCGGCTTGAGCTGAGCCAGCAGGTCGGCGACGGTCTTTTCGTAGTCGACGATCAGCTGGCGCTCGACGCGGCGGTCATGGCCATAGCCGAACGGATCGAGCGGCGTGCCGCGCAGGAAGCGCAGCTTGGCCAGCACGCCGAACACATCGAGCATCCACGGACCGAACTGGCGCTTGCGCGGCTCGCCGGTCACGGGGTCACGCTTGGCCAGCCAGGCCGGCGCCAGATGGAACTGCAGCTTGTAGTCGCCCTCGAACTGCGCCTCGAGCTGCTGGCGGAATTCCGGCTCGCTGTACAGCCGCGCCACCTCGTACTCGTCCTTGTAGGCCAGCAACTTGAAGTAGTAACGCGCGACCGCCTTGGACAGCGCCAGGTCGTCCGCCGTGTCGGCGTCGCGCACGCGCTCCACCAGCTGGCGATAACGCCGCGCCAGGGCGGCGCTCTGGTACTGGGTGAGGAAGTCCACGCGCCAGTCGACGATTTCTTCCAGGGTCTTGCAGACTGGCTCGACCGCCTCCGCCGGGCGCGCCAGTTGCTCCACCGCCTCACGCTCCAGCACCGCGCGACGGCCCCAGCGGAACGCCTGCAGGTTCAGCCGGGCGGACACGCCGTTGAGTTCGATGGCCTTCTCGATGGCCTCGGCGCTGATCGGCAGCAGCCCCTGCTGATAGGCAAAGCCGAGCAGGAACAGGTTGGTGGCGATGCTGTCGCCGAGCAGCCGCGTGGCCAGGCGGGTGGCGTCGATGAAGTGGGTCTTGTCGGCACCGACCGCATCGCTGATCGCCTGGCGCATGGCCGCGCCGGGCACCTGGGCGTCCGGGTTGCGGGTGAACTCGGCGGTGGCCGCTTCGTGGCTGTTCACCACGGCGTTGCTGTTCAGCTCGTTGAGGCGGGTCAGCGACTCGTCGCCGGCGGCCACCACAAGGTCGCAGCCGAGCAGCAGGTCGGCCTCGCCGGCGGCGATGCGCACGGCGTAGATGTCGCTCTGTTTGGCGGCGATGCGCACGTGGGTGGTCACCGGGCCGAACTTCTGCGCCAGACCGGCCTGGTCGAGCACCGTGCAGCCCTTGCCTTCCAGATGCGCGGCCATGCCCAGCAGCGCGCCGAGGGTGGTCACGCCGCTGCCGCCGACGCCGGGAATCAGCACATTCCACGGCCGCTGCAGCGAGGGATGCTGCGGCTCGGGCAGCTCGGCCGCTTCGAGGCCATGAGCGACCGCCTCGGGCTTGCGCAGCCCGCCGCCGTGCACGGTGACGAAGCTCGGGCAGAAGCCTTCGACGCAGGAGTAATCCTTGTTGCAGGCGTTCTGGTCGATCTCGCGCTTGCGCCCCAGCTCGGTCTCCAGCGGCAGCACCGACAGGCAGTTGGATTTCTCGCCGCAGTCACCGCAGCCCTCGCACACGGCGGGGTTGATGAAAACGCGCTTAGCCGGGTCTTCCAGCTTGCCGCGCTTGCGCCGACGGCGCTTCTCGGTGGCGCAGGTCTGGTCGTAGATGATCACCGAGACACCCTTGAACTCGCGCAGCTCGCGCTGCACGGCGTCCAGTTCGCGGCGATGGTGGAAGCTGGTGATCGGCGCGAAGCCGTCGCGGCTCGGGTACTTGTCCGGCTCGTCGCTGACCAGGGCGATGCGCCGGACGCCCTCGTCGGCGATCTGCCGGCTGAGCTGGTCGACGCGCAGTTCGCCGTCGATCGGCTGGCCGCCGGTCATCGCCACGGCGTCGTTGTAGAGCACCTTGTAGGTGACGTTGACGCCCGCCGCCACGGCCGCACGGATCGCCAGGCTGCCGGAGTGGAAGTAGGTGCCGTCGCCGAGGTTCTGGAACATGTGCGGGGTGTCGGTGAACGGCGCCTGGCCGATCCAGTTGACGCCCTCGCCGCCCATCTGGGTGAAGGTCTCGGTACGCCGGTCCATCCACTGCACCATGTAGTGACAGCCGATACCGGCCGAGGCGCGACTGCCCTCGGGCACCTTGGTGGAGGTGTTGTGCGGGCAGCCGGAGCAGTAGTGCGGGGTGCGCACGGTGGTGTAGCTGCGCGCGGCCAGGGCCTTTTCCTTGGCATCGAGGAAGGCCAGGCGCGTCTGGATGCTGTCGCTGGTGTAGATCGGCGCGAGGCGCTTGGCGATGACCCGGGCGATCATCGCCGGGGTCAGCTCGGAGAGGTTCGGCAGCAGCGAGTTGCCCTGTTCGTCGAATTCGCCGACCACCCGCGGGCGCTTGTCCACCGGCCAGTTGTAGAGCTGTCCGGTGAGCTGGTCCTCGATGATGCTGCGCTTCTCCTCGACCACCAGGATCTCGTCCAGCCCCTGGGCGAACTCGTGCACCGAGACCGGTTCCAGCGGCCAGCTCATGCCGACCTTGAGCACCCGCAGGCCGACCTGCGCGCACAGCGCTTCGTCGAGGCCCAGGTCATCCAGTGCCTGACGCACGTCGAGATAGGACTTGCCGGTGGTGATGATGCCCAGGCGCGGGTTCGGCGAATCGAGCATCACCTGGTTCAGGTTGTTGGCCCGGGCGAAGGCGCGGGCGGCGTAGATCTTGTACAGGTTGAGGCGCTTTTCCTGAGCCAGCGGCGGGTCCGGCCAGCGGATGTGCACGCCGTCTTCGGGCAGCTGGAAATCTTCCGGGATACGCGTCTGCACGCGCAGCGGGTCGACTTCCACCACGGCGGAGGAGTCGACGTTCTCGGCGATGGTCTTCAGGGCCACCCAGCAGCCGGAGTAGCGCGACAGCTCCCAGCCGATGATGCCGTAGTCGAGGATTTCCTGGACGTTCGCCGGGTTGAGCACCGGGATCGAGGCGGCGATGAAGGCGTGCTCGCTCTGGTGCGGCAGCGTCGAGGATTTGCAACCGTGGTCGTCACCGGCGAGCAGCAGCACGCCGCCATGCGGCGAAACACCGGCCGCGTTGGCGTGCTTGAACACATCGCCAGCGCGGTCGACACCCGGGCCTTTGCCGTACCACATGGCGAACACGCCGTCGTACTTGGCGCCGGGGAACAGGTTGGTTTGCTGGCTGCCCCATACGGCGGTGGCGGCCAACTCTTCGTTGACGCCCGGCTGGAAGTGGATGGCGTGTTGCTTGAGATAGTCGCGGGCGTCCCACAGGCTCTTGTCCAGCCCGCCGAGTGGCGAGCCGCGGTAGCCGGAGATGAAGCCGCCGGTGTTCAGGCCACGGGCCTGGTCGCGCTGATGCTGCAACATCGGCAGGCGGGTCAGCGCCTGGGTGCCGGTGAGGTACAGATGACCGGTTGCGAGCCGGTACTTGTCATCCAGACGGATCTCGGCCAGTGACATGGGGCGCTCCTGTTTGTTGTTATCGGAGTCAGGGTGGTCACGATGTTGCCACCCGCCTTTTGCTCGGACAGGGGATCGCCCTGCCTGCTCGTGCGTACAGTCTGGCCGCGACGAACAGAGATTTTCTTTCTACTTTTGCGTTGGAACGGCCGTGCCGTGCATGATCATTTCGCGAACAACAATAAAACAGGAACAACCATGCAGCCCTCTCCACTCAGCCCCATCGACCGCAAGATTCTCCTGCTGCTGCAGCACAACGCCGATCTTTCCGCCGCGGAGATCGCCGAGAGGGTCGAGCTGTCACAATCGCCCTGCTGGCGCCGGATCAACCGCATGCAGGAGGAAGGACTGATCGAGCGCAAGGTCGCCCTGCTCAACCCGAAGAAGCTCGGGCTGAACATGACGGTGTTCGTCAACATCAAGCTCTCGGCGCACGGGCGCAGCAACCTGGACGAGTTCGAGCAGGCGGTGGTCGGTTATCCCGAGGTGCTGGAGTGCTACACCATGGCCGGCGAATCGGACTACCTGCTCAAGGTGGTGGCCCGGGACATCGACAGCTACGAGCGCTTCCTGCGCGACCAGCTGCTGCAGCGCCCGCATGTGCAGGAGGCGCACTCGCACATCGCCATGAGCGAGGTGAAGCGCACCACGGAGCTGCCGCTGGATTGAGTCGGTGCGCTCAGCCGCGCACCACGAACGAGGGGAACAGCCGGTCCAGGCGCTCCCAGAGACGCTGCAGGTCATACGGCGCCGTGCTGTCGGCCAGGCTGGCGTCGAGCATGCGCGCGGTGCGCACGCACTGCACCACGAAGCGCTCGACACCGCGGGCGCGCAGGCGCTGGGCCATGTCCCAGAGCAGCCCGGCATCGAATAGGTTCCAGTGCACGGTGGTCCGGCACTCGTGCTCGACGCCACTTTCCAGCAGATGGTCGAGGCTCTTCCAGTTGGCCTTGCCGCTGCCCTCGACGCCGGTGATCAGCGTGCTCTGCTCGGGCAGCGCCTTGATGTCGAAGCCGACCCAGTCCACCAGCGGCAGCACCTGACGGAACAGCTTCGGCTTGATCCCGGCACTGTGCAGGCCGACCTTGTAACCCAGCGCCCGCACCTGGGCGATTGCGTCCGGCAGCGCGGTCTGCAGCGTCGGTTCGCCACCGCTGAACACCACCGCCTCGAGCAGGCCGATGCGCTGCTCGAGGAAATCGAGAATCTCCGCCCAGGACTTTTCCTCGCTGCCGCAGGCGGGGATCAGCTGCGGGTTGTGGCAGTAACGGCAGCGCCAGCCGCAACCCTGGCAGAACAGCACGCAGGCCAGGTGATCGGGGAAATCCAGAGTGGTCAGGGGCACGAGGCCCCCGACCCGCAGCGCTGCGGTCACCGCGCCGCCGCTTCGGTGAAATGCAGGCGCTCGCGGTGTTCGGACTGCTTGCCCGGGTTGAACGCCGCAACCGGGCGGTGGTAGCCCATCACGCGGGTCCAGACTTCACAACGCTGGCGCTGTTCCTGGGGCAGTTGGCTGGCTTGGCTCATGGTGCTTCTCCTTACTTGCTGGGGTGTGAGTATGCAGCGCCGCACCGCGCGGAGCTGCGGGGCATGGGGTCGCAGCTCAGGCGGGCAACGCCGCTTCGGCGCGCTGCTTGTGCAGCAGGGCCTCGTCGCACTTGGGGCAGAACTCGTGTTCGCCGGCCAGGTAGCCGTGCACCGGGCAGATCGAGAACGTCGGCGTCACCGTCAGGTATGGCAAGCGGAAACGCGACAGCGCGTTGCGCACCAGCTTCTTGCAGGCCTCGGTGGAGGAAATCTGCTCGGCCATGTACAGGTGCAGCACGGTGCCGCCGGTGTACTTGGTCTGCAGCTCGTCCTGCAGCGCCAGCGCCTCGAAGGGATCGTCGGTGAAGCCCACCGGCAGCTGCGAGGAGTTGGTGTAGTACGGCGCCTCGGCCGAGCCGGCCTGGAGGATGTCCGGAAAACGCTTGCGGTCTTCCTTGGCGAAGCGGTAGGTGGTGCCCTCGGCAGGTGTCGCTTCGAGGTTGTAGAGGTGGCCGGTGTCTTCCTGGAACTGCACCAGCCGCGCGCGGACATGGTCGAGCAGCTCCACCGCCAGCGCGCGGCCGGCCGGCGTGTGCATGCCCTCGCTGTCATCGGTGAAGTTGCGCACCATCTCGTGCAGGCCGTTCACGCCGATGGTGGAGAAGTGATTGCGCAACGTGCCGAGGTAGCGCTTGGTGTACGGGTAGAGCCCGGCATCCATGTGGTGCTGGATCACCTTGCGCTTGACCTCCAGGCTCTGCCGCGCCATTTCCAGCAGGGCATCCAGATGCTCGAGCAACGCCGCCTTGTCACCGGCATGCAGATAGCCCAGGCGCGCGCAGTTGATGGTCACCACGCCGAGCGAGCCGGTCTGCTCGGCCGAACCGAACAGACCGCCGCCGCGCTTGAGCAGCTCACGCACGTCCAGCTGCAGGCGGCAGCACATCGAGCGCACCTGGTTGGGCTGCATATCGGAATTGAGGAAGTTCTGGAAGTACGGCAGGCCGTAGCGTGCGGTCATCTCGAACAGGCGCTCGGCGTTCTCGCTGTCCCACGGGAAATCGTGGGTGATGTTGTAGGTCGGGATCGGGAAGGTGAACACCCGGCCGAGGCCATCACCGGCCTGCATCACCTCGATATAGGCCCGATTGATCAGCTCCATCTCGGCCTGCAGCTCGCCGTAGGCGAAAGGCATTTCCTCGCCGCCGATATAGGGAATCTGCTCACGCAGGTCCTCGGGGCAGACCCAGTCGAAGGTCAGGTTGGTGAACGGCGTCTGCGTGCCCCAGCGCGACGGCACGTTGAGGTTGTAGATGAACTCCTGAATCGCCTGGCGCACCTCGTCATAACCGAGATTGTCCTTGCGCACGAAGGGCGCGAGGTAGGTATCGAAGCTGCTGAACGCCTGGGCACCGGCCCACTCGTTCTGCAGCGTGCCGAGGAAGTTGACCATCTGTCCCAGCGCACTGGACAGGTGCTTCGGCGGCCCCGCCTCGACACGCCCGGGAATGCCGTTGAAGCCCTCGTTGAGCAGCGTGCGCAGCGACCAGCCGGCGCAGTAGCCGGCGAGCATATCCAGATCATGGATGTGCAGATCGCCGTCGCGGTGGGCACGGCCGATCTCCGGGCTATAGACCTCGTCCAGCCAGTAGTTGGCGGTGACCTTGCCGGACACGTTGAGAATCAGCCCGCCCAGCGAATAGCCCTGGTTGGCATTGGCGCGCACGCGCCAGTCCTCGCGCGAGAGGTATTCGTTCATCGAGGAGGCGACATCGACGATGGCCTTGCGGTCGCGGCGCAGGCGCCCGTGGCGCTCGCGGTAGACGATGTAGGCGCGCGCGGTGTCGAAGTAACCCGCGCGCATCAGCGCATGTTCGACGCGATCCTGCACCTGTTCGACATCGACCTCGTCCAGCGCGCCAAGCTGCCGCTGCACGGTGTCGGCCAGCGTCAGCGCTGCCGCACCACCGAATTCGCCAGTGGCCTCACCCGCCGCGGCGATGGCGCGGCTGATCTTGTCCAACTCGAACGCGACCCGCCGTCCATCGCGCTTGCGCAGCATCCGTGACACCGCGCCCTCAACCCGCTCGTCCATCCCGCCTCCGAATACTATATGTAGATACTCAATTCACACATACACACAATATGGTGGGAATCTACGGGCTAAAGGGCTGCAGCGAATTGACCATCATCAAGTCGGGCAAAACATCGACCGGAGGCGTTCAGCGAGGTGCGACGGCGCCCCAACTTGTCCGCGGTCAAGGAAAATCCGGGCAGCCACCTTCTAGGATGCAGCCTCGAACCATCCCGGCCCGGTGCCGGGGGAGGAGCCATGCTTACAGAACCGTCGCTCATCGCCGGGCTGCGCCGTCATCACCTGTTCAGCCGCCTGCCGGAAGCCGCCATGCAGGAAATCTGCGCCACGGCCAATCTCAAGCGCCTGCCCGCAGGTGCCTCGCTATTTCATCAGGGCGACAGGGCCGACCGTTTCTATTTCCTGTTCAGCGGGCAGATCAAGCTGCACCGGGTCATCTGCGACGGCCAGGAGAAACTGGTCGAGGTGATGCGTCCGGGCGAGTCGTTTGCCGAGGCGCTGCTGTTTCGCGGCACCCCGCTGTATCCGGTCAGCGCCACAGCGCTCAAGACCAGCCTGGTCGCCAGCCTGAACGGCCCCCAGTACCGCCGCATGCTCGAGGAGCACCCGGCGATCTGCCTGGAAATCCTCGCCACGCTCAGCGTGCGCCTGCACCAACGCATGGGTGAGATCGACACCCTCACGCTGGCCAACGCCAGCCGCCGCGTGGCGCGCTTTCTCGCCCAGGCGCAGAGCGACGACAGCGGCGTAATCACACTCGACGTGCCCAAGCGGCTGATCGCCTCCAAGCTGGGTATCCAGCCGGAAACCTTTTCGCGCATCCTGCATCGGCTGGTGGAGTCCGGAACCATTGCCGTGCAACGCCGCCGCATCGAGATTCTCGACAGCCGCGCGCTGACCGCCTACGACGAATAGACCTGCGGCAGATCGCCTCAGGCATCTTGATCATCATCAAGGCCGCGCCCGGGGTCGGGCGCGATACTGCCTTTCGGTTTCACGCAGCGGGAGGAGCTCATGACCAAGTCCAGCATTCAACCTTTGGTGTATTCCTGCTCGGGCTGCTCCAACGTGGCGCAGATGGCCAATACCCTCGCCGTACGCCTCGACCGCGCCGGGCTGGCGGAAATGTCCTGCATCGCCGGCGTCGGCGGTCGCGTCGAGGCGCTGGTGCGCAAGGCGCATTCCGGCCGGCCGATCCTGGCCATCGACGGCTGCCCGCTGCATTGCGCCCGCGCATGCCTGGCACAGCATGGCGTCACGCCCGACGTGCACATCACCCTCAGCAGCTACGGTCTGCGCAAGCGCTATCGCGAGGACTGCAGCGAGGAAGAAGCCAACGCGTTGTTCGAGGACATGAAGGACATCATCGCCAGCGACCGCATGCAGCCGCGCCGCCTGCGGGTCTGCTGAACCACACGATCCACCTGCGCGCGCTTAGCGGCGCTTCGAAGTACGAATAAAAAAGGCGGGGCATGCCCCGCCTTGTCGCCCCCCTCAGAGCAACTATCTCGTTACGCCGGCTGTGCCTTGCCTGCGCGCGCCACTTCCTCACCGGCGCCTTGCAGCATCTTCCACAACCAGGACGGCAGCGTATCGGGATCGAGGCTGTCGATCAGGTTCTTGATCGCCAGGCCCAGCTCGGTATCGCCTTCGATGATCAGCCGACGACGGAAGAACAGCGTGTCCGGGTCTTCCTGACGGCTGGCCAGCAGGAGGAATTCGCGCCAGTTGCCGCGGATGCTCACTTCCACCGGCGCCTGCGCGGCGATGCGCAGCTTTTCCCGGTCGCAGGTCAGACACCAGGCCAGTCCGAGGTCGATGACCTCGAGCTTCATCCAGTGGCCTTCCAGCACGTCGAAGGCGCCATCGGCCAGCGCCTCGGCGAAGATCTGATTGAGACTGCGCTCCAGCGCCAGGCGCTGCAGCAGGAATGGCGTCTTGGCCGCCAGCGGCAGCAGGCGCCCGCCGAGGTTCACCAGATGGGCACGCGGGTTCAGCATAGACCGGCCTCCTCGGCACGCAGCATGCCCGGCTGGCCATGCCAATAACCATTGCAACCGTCCACCGCCAGCGGCGGCAGTGCGCCCTTGCGCACGGCGTCGAACGCGGCGATCACCTCTTCCATGCCGGCGGCACGCGGGCTCAGACGCAGCAGGTCGGCACCACTGTCGACCAGCCCTTCGTAGTCGGCCAGCAGGTTGCTGACCGAGGCAGACATAGTCTGGATGCCGTTGATGGTGAACAGCGCCTCGCCCTCCTGGCTGAGCAGCGGAATGCCCTCGGGGTAGTTCTGGCAACAGAACTGGCAATCGTCCTTCGGCCGATTCTCGGCGCGGGCGGTGAAGCAGCGCGCCGAATAGGCCAGCGGCAGGTGGCCGTAGGCGAAGATCTCGATCTCCGGCAGCGTGACGCCCAGCCGCTGCAGCTGCGCGCGGGCGCTCTTGATCAGCGCGCCGGAGGCCTCCACCGGCGGCACCCAGCGCTGCATGCCACTGTTGACCAGTTCGGCCAATGCATGGCCGTTGTACAGGTTCAGCGCCGGACCGCCGACGAACGGCAGCTTGCGTTCGGCCAGCAGTTGCACCGCGCCCATGTCGTTGGCTTCGACCAGCAGCTGGCCGTTCTCGCATAGGCGGCGCAGGCTGGAAAGCTCGGAGGCCGCCTCGACCAGCGTCAGGCCCGACAGCACCAATTGTGCCGAGGTGACTTCGGCCAGATCGCGCGCCAGCCCCATCCAGTCGTCGAGCATCATCGCGCGGCGCTTGGAGCAGACCGTCTCGCCCATGTAGATCACGTCCAGCGGCTGGCTGGCCATGTTGGCGTAGAAGTCCAGGGTTTGCTGACGGTCCCAGTAGAACAGGATGGGGCCCAGGGAAAGTTTCATGGTGGCTTCCTCGTTCATTGCCAGGCCCGGTGGTAGGCACCCAGGGTGGTTTGCGAGCCTTCGGACAGCCCGTCGAGCGCCTCGCGCCACGCCGGCTGCACGCTGTAGCGCTGCGGCGCCTTGAGGTAGCTGTCCAGCGCGGCGCGCCAGACGCGGGTGACCTGCTCGACGTAGGCCGGGCTGCGCTGGCGGCCTTCGATTTTCATCGCGGTGACACCGATGGCGGCCAGCTCGGGAATCAGGTCGAGGGTGTTCAGACTGGTCGGCTCTTCGAGCGCATGGAAACGCTGGCCGTTGACCATGAAGCGGCCCTTGCACAGCGTCGGATAGCCGGCCGATTCGCCCTCGGCGTAACGATCGATGAGCACGTTATTCAGGCGCGAGGTCAGCCCTTCGGGCTCCTCGCTCCAGCGCACTGCCTTGGCCGGCGAGCAGACGCCGCAAAGGTTCGGCGACTCGCCGGTGAGATAGGACGACAGGTGGCAGCGGCCCTCGGCCATGATGCACAGGCTGCCGAAGGCGAACACCTCGATCGGCACCGGACTGCTGGCGGCGACCTGCTTGACCTGCTTGAGCGAAAGCACGCGCGGCAGCACCGCACGGCTGATGCCGTAGCGTTCCTGGTAGAACCCCAGCGCCGCGGCGTTGGTCGCCGAGCCCTGTACCGAGAGGTGCAGCTTGAGCTTCGGATGACGCTTGCTGGCGTAGCCGAGCACACCGGGGTCGGCGGCGATCAGCGCATCGACGCCCATGTCCGCCGCCTGGTCCACCGAACGCTGCCAGCGCTCCCAGCCCTCGGGCTGTGCGTAGGTGTTGACGGCTACGTACAGCTGACGACCCTTCTCGCGGATCAGCTGCAGCCCCTTGTCGAGCTGCTTCTCGTCGAGGTTGAGTCCGGCGAAATGACGGGCGTTGGTGTCGTCGCGAAAACCGACATAGATGGCATCGGCGCCCTGCTGGACGGCGGCCTTGAGCGCGGGCAGGCTTCCTGCCGGGCAGACCAGGTGCATGGCAACTCCTAGACGTTCGGATAATGCACGCTGCACCCCGAGGCACAGCGATCGTTCGGGCTGAACGGAGCAAAAAACAGCCGGCAGTCTAGGCAGCTGACAGGGGGCCAGCATTGATGGGCGTCAAGATCGACCCGGGGGCTGCCGGCGCCACGAACGGCGCGTCCGGCATGGCGAAAGCCCGGCGGGCAATGGCTCAAACGCCCTCGTCGCCCTCGAACTCCTCGGTGGCGCGGGCGACCATCTGCCGCCAGGCGCCGGACTCTTCGCCGAGCAGGCGCATGGCCTTGAGCGTGGCGACAAAGGCTTCGCGATAGTGCAGCGGTTCGTTTTCGCGGGCGGCCAGCTCGGCATGAGCCAGCGCCTGGCTCAGCAAGCCGTCGAATTCTTCCTGGTTCAGCGCCATGACGGGTCTCCTCAGCGGGTGCGCAATGAGGGTAGACCATGCCGTCGCGCCAGCGTCTCCAGCCGGCCGACGACCGTCGTGCTACTTGAGCTTGAGCCGGCGCGCGAGCTTGTGCAGATTGCTCGGATCGACATCCAGTAGTCGCGCGGCCTGCGCCCAGTTCTCGCCGCTGGCCTCGAGCGCCCGGACGATTGCCAGGCGCTGGCTGGCATCCACCGCCTCGCGCAGCGGCAGGATTCGCTCGCCCACCTGTAGCGGCTCGACCACCACCGCGGCGGGGCCTTCGGGACGACTGTCCAGCGCCAGCATGTCGGCCTCCAGGGTGAGAATCTCACTGCGCGAGCCGCCGCGGCTGAGCAGACGCAGCGCGGCGCGGCTGATTACGTGCTCCAGTTCGCGCACATTGCCTGGCCAGTCGTAACCGAGCAGCGCGCGCTCGGCGGCCGGCGACAGGCGCACACTGCGCAACCCCAGGCGTGCGCGATTGAGCTCGAGGAAGTGCCCGGCGAGGATCAGCACATCGTTGCCACGCTCGCGCAGCGGCGGGATCGGCGCCGGGTAGACTGACAGGCGATGGTAGAGATCGGCGCGGAAATGCCCGTCGCGTACGCTGTCGCGCAGGTTGCGGTTGGTCGCGGCGATGATGCGCACGTCCACCCGCCGCGGCTGATCGGCCCCCAGACGCTGGATCTCGCCATTCTGCAGCGCACGCAGCAGCTTGGCCTGTACCGTCAGCGGCAGCTCGCCGACCTCGTCGAGCAGCAGCGTGCCGCCATTGGCTGCGTCGAACCGCCCCGGGCGGTCGGTGGTGGCGCCGGAGAACGCGCCCTTCACGTGGCCGAACAGCTCGCTCTCGGCCAGCGACTCGGGCAGCGCCGCGCAGTTGACGTGCACCAGCGGCTTGTTGCGCCGCCGCGAGTGACGGTGCAACCAGCGGGCGAACAGCTCCTTGCCGACACCGGTTTCGCCGAGCAGCAGCACCGGCAGCTCGGAATCGGCGACCACCTGCAGCTCGCGCAGCAGATCGCGGATCACCGCGCTGTGGCCGAGGATTTCACCGTCATCCTGAATCAGGCGCGCCTCCAGCGTATCCGTACGCGCCAGGCGCAGGCCGCGATTCTCGTGCTCCAGACGGGTGATGCGCACCGCCGCCTCGATCACCAGCGCATAGCGCTGCAGGTCGCGGCGCGCGTCATCGTCGAAGGTGCCGGCATGCAGTGCATCGAGCGTCAGCGCGCCCCACAGCTTGCCCTCGACGTAGAGGCTGACGCCCATGCAATCGTGCACCGGCAGCGGTTCGCCGACGCGCTCGTCGAGCAGGCCGTCGTAGGGATCGGGCAGCCGGCTATCCGGCTCGAACCAGGTCGGCTCACGCTGCGAGAGGATGGCCGCCAGCCGCGGATGCTGGGCGACGATGAAGCGCCGGCCGAGCGCCTCCTGCACCAGCCCGACCGCTGCCATCGGTCGCAGACTGTCATCGTCCAGGCGCAGCAGCACCACGGCGCCGCAGCGAAACCGCTGATGCAGGGTGTGCACCAGACGTTGCAGACGCACTGCATTGGGCAGTTCGGTGACCAGATCGGCGAGAAGCGCTTCTTCCATCATGGTTTTTCGGACCCTCAAGGTTTTTATAACCCTAACCGCGAATGGTCGATTTAACCAGCAAGATTCGCCAACCCCCGACAATTCGCCGGTTCCGACCTGGCACAGCGCTTGCGACCGTGCAGACAACTTCCCACCAACCGGATATTCGATCATGACCGTTGCGTTGACCGACCAAACCCTTGGCAATCTGGCCTGCTCCATCCCCGGCGCCACCCGTGTGTTCCACCAGTACCGCCTGGATTTCTGCTGTGGCGGCAACGTCCCGCTGCATGAAGCCGCCGCCAGCCGCGGCCTCGACGCTGCGCAGATCGCAGCCGAACTGACAGCGCTCGGCGCCTCGGCCGATGGCGAGCCGGACTGGCGCAGCGCACCGACCAACGAGCTGATCGAACACATCCTCGAGCGCTTCCACGAACGCCATCGCGAACAGCTGCCCGAGCTGATCCGCCTGGCCAGCCGCGTCGAACACGTTCACGGTGCCAAGCCGGACTGCCCGAACGGGCTGGCCGAGATGCTGTGGACGCTGCAGCAGGAGCTGGAAAGCCACATGCTCAAGGAGGAACAGATCCTCTTCCCGATGCTGCAGCGCGGCATCAAGACCCCGCAGACCGACGGCCCGATCTCGGTGATGCGCTACGAGCACGACCAGCACGGCGACGCGCTGGCGCGCCTGTCCGCGTTGACCAATGACATCACCCCGCCGGCCAACGCCTGCAACACCTGGCGTGCGCTGTACCGCGGGCTGGAAGAGCTGCACGGCGATCTGATGCAGCACATTCACCTGGAAAACAACATCCTCTTTCGTGGTGCCGAAGCCCGCTGAAGAAAGAGGCATGCCGTGGCGGACGGCGTGTCCGCCACTCCTGCAGTAACGGAGGCCCGCATGAACACAGTCATTCAACCCCTTGCCTGGGGCCTTGTCCTAGCCTCGATCCTGGCAACCGCGAGCAGCCTGGCGCTGGATCTGGTCGCCAGCACCGCCCAGCCCGTCGCCCCGAACCCGCAGGCGGTTGCCGAATTGCAGCCGCTACGCGCCGAATAGACATCGCCGCGTACCCCGGAGAGCGCTCGAACCGACGCGCCGGTCAATGCTATCGTCGCATCACCGCCGTGCGCCTCCGGTCCAGGCCGAGCCGCTGAGCGGTCGAGCTCGCGCTCCTCACATCAAGAACTCAGGAATGCCTTGCATGGTGCTTCATCGCGTACATCACCAGATCCTTCGCAGCCACCACCTGTTCGAGCCGTTGAACGACGAGCAGATGGACGAGCTGATGAATGCCAGCCAGCTGCTCAATCTCGACAAGGGCGACAACCTGTTCCTGCAGGGCGAGCCGGCGCATTCGTTCTACTTCGTGATTTCCGGCGCCATCAAGATCTACCGCCTGACGCCTGATGGTCAGGAGAAGGTCTTCGAGGTCATCGGCAACCGGCAGACCTTCGCCGAAGCCATGATGCTGATGGACACACCCAACTATGTCGCCTCGGCGCAGGCGGTGTGCCCGTCGCAGGTCTACCGCTTCTCCAACACGGCCTACATGCGCCTGCTGGAAGCCAACCAGCGCCTGGCCTTCGCCCTGCTCGGCAAACTCAGCGTGCGCCTGCACCAGCGAATCAACGAGATCGAAACGTTGTCGCTGAAGAACGCCACCCACCGCGTGGTGCGCTATCTGCTGACCCAGCTGGCGCGGGTCAAGGACGGCGGCACCAGCTTCGAGCTGCCGATGGCCAAGCAGCTGGTGGCCGGGCACCTGTCGATCCAACCGGAAACCTTCTCGCGGATCATCCGCCGCCTGATCGACGAGGAAATCATCGCCCAGGAAGGCCGGCAGATCAGCATCCTCGACCGCCAGCGGCTGGAGCAGTTCGAATGAGCCGACGCGGGCCCCTCGCCCTGCTGCATCCGTAGTCACAGGAGCATCGACATGCCCAAATGCCTCTACTGCCAGGAGGAAAACCCACCGTACCAGGCCGACTGCCTGAACTGCGGCATGCCGCTGCCGGCACGCGCCGACGGTGCCGGCGAGCGACGCCAGCGGCGTTTTCTGTGGTTCTGCATCGCGCTGACCATCTTCTGCGCGGTGATGATCGTCTGGCTGCCGCGCGGCAGCATCTTCGGCTGAAGCCGCCCGGCTCGCACGCCGCTTTCCGCAGCACAAACGAAAACGCCCCGACTGAGCGGGGCGTTGCTTCGCGGCATCCGGCTTATTAGATGTAGAAGGCCTTCAGCGGCGGGAAGCCGTTGAATTCGACGGCGCTGTAGCTGGTGGTGTAGGCACCGGTGGACAGCCAGTACAGGCGATCACCGATGGCCAGGTTCAGCGGCAGGCCGTACTTGTAGTTCTCGTACATGATGTCGGCGCTGTCGCAGGTCGGGCCAGCGATCACCACTTCCTCCACCTCGCCCTTCTTCTCGGTGTAGATCGGGAACTTGATGGACTCGTCCATCGTCTCGATCAGACCGCTGAACTTGCCCACATCGACGTACACCCAGCGCTCGACGGCGGTACGCGACTTGCGCGCCACCAGCACCACTTCGCTGACCAGAATGCCGGCGTTGGCGATCAGCGAACGGCCCGGCTCAAGGATGATTTCCGGCAGATCATCGCCGAAGTCTTCCTTGAGGAAGCGGATGATTTCCTCGGCATAGGTTTCCAGGCTGTTGGTGCGGGTGATGTAGTTGGCCGGGAAGCCCCCCCCCATGTTGATCATCTTCAGCTCGATGCCGTCTTCTTCCTTCAGGCGCTCGAAGATCACCTTGACCTTGGCGATGGCGGCGTCCCACACGGAGATGTCGCGCTGCTGCGAGCCGACATGGAACGACAAACCGTACGGCACCAGACCCAGCTGGCGGGCGAGGATCAAGAGGTCCATCGCCATGTCGGTCTGGCAGCCGAACTTGCGCGACAGCGGCCAGTCGGCAGTGGTCGAGCCCTCGGTGAGGATGCGTACGTAAACCTTGGAGCCCGGCGCGGCCTTGGCGATGTTGCGCAGGTCGGCCTCGGAATCGGTAGCGAACATGCGCACGCCCTTCTCGAAGAAGTAGCGGATGTCCTTGGCTTTCTTGATGGTGTTGCCGTAGCTGATGCGCTCCGGGCCAACGCCGCGCGACATGACCTTGTCCAGCTCGTAGATCGAGGCGATGTCGAAGCTCGAGCCCTTGTCACGCAGCAGATCGATGATTTCCACGGCCGGATTGGCCTTGACCGCGTAGTAGACCTTGGCGAACTCGAACCCGGCGCGCAGATCGTCATAGGCCTTGCTGATAGTGTCGGTGTCGATGACGACGAAGGGGGTTTCCTGCTGGTCGGCGAAGGCCTTCATTTTCTGGAAGGTCGCGCGGGGGAAATAGTCTTCGATCTTGACGGTCATGCCTGAACTCCAAAACGGGAAACGAAAGTCGGATTAGGGATGAAAAACAGAACGCCTGATCAGTTTCCCCACTTTGGTTCGCCTACTTCCCAAGGCATGTCGCCGAGTATCGCGGGCGCGATCTCTCGTCGTCAGTACTTGAGCCGGATGGATCGTTGCCAGCATGGACGTTCGGGCGCGAACTTTAGGACCAAGGGGGACATAGATCAATCAAAAAAACACCCTCGCCACGCATCCGTTTCCGGCTTGTTCTCGATTCAAAACAAAGCGTCCCAGAAACTGCACAAACAGCGATTTTCCGGCGTCCGGCGAACCGCAGTCCGAGGCATTTGCCGCTATAATCGCCGCCTTTTCTGACAGACCGACTACTCGTCGACGGGTTCCTTTATTCCGATGACCACTCAGGCCGCCGAAGTCGCGAAGCGCCGTACCTTCGCCATCATTTCCCACCCCGATGCGGGCAAGACCACCATCACCGAGAAGCTATTGCTGATGGGCAAGGCCATCGAGGTCGCCGGCACGGTGAAGTCGCGCAAATCCGACCGCCACGCCACCTCCGACTGGATGGAGATGGAGAAGCAGCGCGGCATCTCCATCACCACCTCGGTGATGCAGTTCCCCTACCGCGAGCACATGATCAACCTGCTCGACACCCCCGGCCACGAAGACTTCTCCGAAGACACCTACCGCACCCTGACCGCGGTGGACAGCGCGCTGATGGTGCTCGACGGCGGCAAGGGCGTGGAGCCACGCACCATCGCCCTGATGGAAGTCTGCCGCCTGCGCGACACGCCCATCGTCAGCTTCATCAACAAGCTCGACCGCGACATTCGCGATCCGATCGAACTGCTCGACGAGATCGAGGCGGTGCTGAAGATCAAGGCCGCGCCGATCACCTGGCCGATCGGCTGCTACCGCGACTTCAAGGGCGTGTACCACCTGCACGAGGACAAGATCATCGTCTACGTGCCGGGCCACGGCCATGAGCGCACCGAGCAGCGGGTGATCAACAAACTGGACTCCGACGAAGCGCGTGCCCACCTGGGCGATATGTACGAGCGCTTCATCGAGGAGCTGGAACTGGTCCAGGGTGCCTGCCACGAGTTCGACCAGCAGGCCTTCCTCAAGGGCGAGATGACCCCGGTATTCTTCGGCACCGCGCTCGGCAACTTCGGCGTTGACCAAGTGCTCGACGCCATCGTCGACTGGGCGCCGATGCCGCTGTCGCGCGCCGCCCACGAGCGGGTGGTCGAGCCGGTCGAGGAGAAGTTCTCCGGCTTCGTGTTCAAGATCCAGGCGAACATGGACCCCAAGCACCGCGACCGCATCGCCTTCATGCGCATCTGCTCCGGCAAGTACGAGAAGGGTATGAAGATGCGCCACGTGCGGATCAAGAAGGATCTGAAGATCGCCGACGCGCTGACCTTCTTCTCCAGCGAGCGTGAAATGCTGGAAGAAGCCTATGCCGGCGACATCATCGGCCTGCACAACCACGGCACCATCCAGATCGGCGACACCTTCAGCGAAGGCGAGGTGCTGGGCTTCACCGGCATCCCGCACTTCGCCCCGGAGCTGTTCCGCCGCGTGCGCCTGAAGGACCCGCTGAAGTCCAAGCAGCTACGCCAGGGCCTGCAGGAGCTGGCCGAAGAAGGCGCCACCCAGGTGTTCTTCCCCGAGCGCAACAACGACATCATCCTCGGCGCGGTCGGCGTGTTGCAGTTCGACGTGGTCGCCAGCCGCCTGAAGGAGGAATACAAGGTCGAGTGCGCGTATGAAGCGATCAACGTCTGGTCAGCCCGCTGGATCGAGTGCAGCGACGAGAAGAAGCTCAAGGAATTCCAGGACAAGGCTTACGAGAACCTCGCCATCGACGGCGGAGGCCACCTCACCTACCTGGCACCGACCCGCGTCAATCTCAGCCTGATGGAAGAGCGCTGGCCGGATGTGAAATTCCGCGCCACCCGCGAGCATCACTGAGACCCGCCGCGCAGGCGGCGCGTGAACGATAGACTATGCTCCGGCGCTCGACTTCCGGAGCAACCCTCGTGCAACGCCTGCTGATTCTTCTCGCCCTGCTCGCCCCTGCCACTCAGGCGGGGGTGCTGATCAACAGTCCTTATTGGGTGATCGCCCTGGACTGCCCGAACAACCCGCGTTGCTATGCCTCCAGCAATGCTGGCTATACGGGCTCGCTGAACGGTGCCCGGCGCTTCGACGATCCAACGCAGGCGGGGAAGTTCATGAACAGCCTGACCTCAAGCCTGCGCGGCAAGTCTCCACGCATCGAACAGCACGGCGAGCAGCAGTGCGTCGAACCCAAGGGTGACCGCCCACTCCACGGAAGGCGCTGCTGACCGGACTCCACGCAGCGGGGTTCAGCCAGCCGCGCACTGCCGGCAGAACTCCGCCGCCGGCTTCGCCCGCAGACGCGCCTCGTCGATCGGCTCGCCACAGCGCTGGCATACGCCATAGCGGCCCTGCGCCAGCCGCTGGCGCGCCAGACCGACCAGACGCAACTCCTCTTCGGCCTCGATCAGCAGACTGCGCAGAACATCATCGTTTTGCCGCTCCTGTGCCTGCTCGGCGAAATCCGGGTCGTGAGCCTTCGCCAGATCACGACGCAGCGCGGCGGCACGCTGCAGGTATTCGCTGGACAGGCGCTCGAGCTCTTCACGCGGTTCGAATCGGGACATGGTTCGCCTCCTGAGTAATGATTTGAGTGTGGCCGCTTCCAGGAATCGCGCACTGATAGCCGTCAATCCCGCTGCACCGCCAGCCCCTTGCGAGCCGGCGACGAGTGGCGGAAGCTAGCCGCCTTCCCGTAACTCGTGGTCTTCATGAATATCCAAGCCATCACCCAGCGCCTGCACGCGATCCGCGACAGCAATGACTGGCAGCGTTTTCACAGTCCGAAGAACCTGGCCATGGCAGCTAGCGTGGAAATGGCCGAACTGGTGGAAATCTTCCAGTGGCTCAGCGAGGACGAATCGCGCCAACTACCCGCCGAGCGGCTCGAACACGCCGGCCAGGAAGTCGGCGACATCCTCATGTACCTGCTGTTGATGTGCAGCGAGCTGGGCATCGACATGGAGCAGGCACTGCTGAGCAAGCTGGCCGACAACGAGAGGCGCTTTGCCCGATGAGCGATCGCCACTTCGACGAGCTCGCCGCGCGCTTCGCCGAGAAGATCTACGGCGGCGCCAAGGGGGCGATCCGCCTCGCCGTGCTGCAGGCCGATCTGGCCGAGGTGCTGGCGCCGCGCCCGCTGCGCGTGCTTGACATCGGCGCCGGACTCGGCCACATGAGCCTCTGGCTGGCGCAGCAGGGGCATGACGTTTCGCTCGCCGAGCCCGCGGCGCCGATGCTCGAGGGCGCGCGGGCGCGCTTCGCCGAAGCCGGCCAGCACGCCTTGTTCATTCAGGCGCCCTGGCAGGAAGTCGAGACACTCGTCGACGGCCGCTTCGATCTGGTGATCTGCCACGCGGTATTGGAGTGGCTCGCAGAGCCGCAGGCGATCCTGCCGCTGCTGCATCGCCTGACCGCCAGCGATGGCTGGCTGTCACTGGCGTTCTACAACCGCGACGCACTGATCTACCGCAACCTGCTCAAGGGACATTTCAAGAAGCTGCGCGCGCAATCGTTCGCCGGCGAACGGCAGAGCCTGACCCCGCAGCAGCCGCTCGATCCGCGCGAGCTGGCGACGCAACTCGCCCCGTTATGGCAGGTCGAACACAGGAGCGGCGTGCGCGTGTTCCACGACTACATGCCGCCCGAATTCCAGGCGCGCACCGAGCCGGCCGAGCTGCTGGAGATGGAGCTGGCCTACCGGCGTCACCCGACCTTCGCCGGTCTCGGGCGCTACCTGCACTGGCTGTGCCGACCGCGCTGACGGCGAGGAGGTATTCATGGCACGCTCGTTCGCACGCCTCACGCTCTGTCTGCTGACGCTGGGCCTGAGCGCCTGCCAGCACGACAACCCCTACACCAGCACGGCCGCACCCGTCCCGGCGGCGCCGCCGGCCGGCGCCGCCACACCCGACCGCAGCGCCTATCCGGCAGCACCTGTGGAGTTCTCCAGCTATCGCACCTGGAGCTGGCGCAACCCGCCGGCCGGCACCGGCTCGTTGACGCCCGAAGAACTGCAGGAGATCGTCGCCAGCGCGCTCGATCAGCACGGCCTGCGCCCGGCCGCGCCAGGCGGTGCGGCCGACCTGCAGATCGCCGCCCAGGTGCGCAGCGAGACCCGCCTGCGGCAGGTCTACGACGACTACGGCAGCTACTACGGCCGCGGCCGTTACGGCAGCGACTACGGCATGTGGGGGCATGCGCCGCTGGTGCGGACCTACGAGGAAACCGTACTGGTGGTACACCTCGAACTGTTCGATCCGCGCCGCGCCGCCGTGGTCTGGAGCAACCAGGCGCAGGCACGCCAGGGTGGCGACCGCAGCCAGCTGCGTGACGCCCTGCGCGAGGCTGTAGACCGCGCACTGGCGGACTATCCGCCGCGCTGAGCCATTGGCCGGCAGCGCGGCACGCGCTCGCACACCAACCAGCGCGCGCGGGCATACACTCAAACATATGCCGCATCGGAGACCGCTCATGTACCGCCATCTGCTGCTGATTCCACTGCTGGTCCTGCTTGTCGCCTGCCAGAGCGCGCCGTTGCAGCGCGACTTCGATCCCGACCGCGACTTCAGCCGCTATCGCAACTGGGGCTGGAAGGAACCGGCGCTTCAGTACCGTCCGGATGACCCGCGCATTCGCAGCGATCTCACCGAACAGCGCGTGCGCAATGCCCTTGCCGAGCAGCTCGAGCAGCGCGGGCTGCGTCCGGCGACCGCCAGCGCGCCGGCGCAGGTGCTGGTGCAGGCCTGGTTGATCGTCGAACAACGCACGCAGACTTACACCAGCATGTCCGGCGGCGCCTGGGGCGGGGCCTGGCCCGGTTTCTGGGGCGCCCCGATCTATGCCGATACGCGCACCGTGGACTATCAGGTCGGCACGCTGCAGATCGACTTCTACGACGCCGCCGACGGCAAGCTGGTCTGGCGCGGCAGTACCGAGCGAATCCTGCCGAGGAGCGCCGGAACGCCTGCCGAGCGCGAACGCATGCTGCGCGAAACCGTGGCCCAGCTGCTGGCGCACTATCCGCCGCGCTGAGCGGCGCATCGCCGATAGCGTCCCCCTGGCCAGCCCGCGTCGGACTGCCCATACTGCCGCCCCTTTTTATCCGCGGAGATACGCTGCATGCCTGCTGTAGCCTGGTGGTTGCTCGCCCTGCCTTTCGTTGCCGGAGCCTTCATGCCGTTGCAGGCAGGGATCAACGGACAGCTGGCGCGCCAGTTGGCCAGCGTGATGGGCGCCGCCCTGCTGTCGTTCGCCGTGGGTACGCTGGCGTTGCTTTGCGTGGTCGCGGCGCAGCGCGACCTGCCGGCGCTGCAGACGCTGAAAAGCCTGAACTGGTGGCACTGGAGCGGCGGCCTGCTAGGCGCGTTCTTCATCGCCACCGCCGCGTTTGCCGCGCCGCGTACCGGCGCGTTGCTGTTCATGGCGCTGGTGCTGGCCGGGCAGCTGTGCATGGCGCTGCTGCTGGATCACTTCGGCTGGGCGGGCTTTCGCCCGGCGCCGCTCAGCCCTGGCAAAGTCGCCGGCCTGCTGCTGATCGTCGTCGGCGTCTGGCTGATCCGCCGCAGCTGACGCCAATCAGTCGCGGTCGAAGGCGTAGAACAGGTTCGGCTCGCTGACCAGATAGAGATTGCCGCGCGCGTCGAAGGTCATGCCCTCCGCCTGCGGCACGCTGCGCTCCAGTCCGGCAAAACCGCTCCACAGCGAGCGGAAGCTGACCATCCGTCCCTGGCCATCCAGCTCGAGCATCATCCTCGCTTCGTCGCTGAGCAGCACCAGGTTCCCGGTGCGCTCGTCGAAATGCACCGAAGCCAGGTCGCTGGCCATGTCCTTGTCCTCGATCCACGCCTCGCGGTCGATGATCTTCAGCTCCATCGTGCCGCCCAGGCTGCGCTTGAGGCCGTGGATCTCGTAGAGCTTGCGCGGCGAGTGCTCCTTGACCACGAATAGCCGATCGCCGGCGCGATCGTAACCGACGCCTTCGAAGCCGCTGTTGCCCGGTGCGTGCAGAGAGAGGCTGATCGCCTGGTAGTCCGCGCGCTGCAACGGCCCGGCCGCGGTCGGCAGCGGCACGACGACCAGCGTCTGGTTGCGTTCCTCGGCCATCACCAGCAGGTCGTCACCGAGGTAGGTCACACCTTCGACATCGCTGAACCCCTCGAGTCGGTAGCGCGCTAGCAGGCGACCGTCGGTATCCAGGGCGAGCAGTTCCTCCGGATTGTTGACGACCGCCCAGAGCTGGTCGCGCTGCTCATCGTAGGTGAGACCGGACAGATTGTTCGCCACGCCGGTTACCGGCGCCGCCTCGGTGCGCACGCGGTATTCCGGCAGCCAGAGGCTGCGTTCGCTCAACCGACTTTCGTGCCAGGCGGTACTCAGGGAAAAGAACAGACGCTCGTCGAGGTGAAAGGTGGTGCTCACATAACCGCAGAGCAGAAGCAGCCCGGCGATCCACATTTGCGGGCGCACGCCGCCGATCAGGCGCAGGCGTCTGGAACTTGCAGGCATTGGCTGGCTCTCGTTCGTTCTGGCCTGCCCGCACCTTGCGGCAAAGCCGTTGCAATTGGATGACGCTGACAACACGCCCCGATCACCGACACGAATAGCCAAGCCAGAGTCCGACTGCCCTCGCCGCTCGAGGTTCCGTGGCGCACCGTTCAAGCTGACGGAACTCGCCGGCCGTCTCGACGGACAAAGCGAGGTCGGCGGCGGGTATGGCACGCCGCCATTTCAGCGGAGTGGGAGAACAGCATGCGGGTGGAAGGCGTTTTCGAATGGCTGGGCCAGGTTCTCGGAACGGTGATTCGCTACATCGTCGAAGCACTCAGCGGCTTCTTCGGATTCTTCGTGACTGCGGGACACGATTTCCTCGAGGGACTGTCGCGCACGCTGGGCATGGACCGCTCGCTGCTCAGTCTGGCGGCGCTGGTGATCGGGCTGCTGTTGCTGGTGGCGGCGGTACGGGCGTTCCTCCGGCGAGCATTCATCAGCGGTCTGGTCTGGCTGTTCCTCGGCCTGTGGCTGTTGAGCTGGTTGATCCGCTGAGTCGCCGGCGGTGACCGGCGCCGCCCGCCGCAGCTGCGTTCGACGTCGGGGACACGTATAGTTTCGGGCCGTTCTGGAGTGCTCTCGTGATGTCCCGGCTGTTCGCTGCCTGGCGCCATGCTCCGACTCATCGCCGAGTCTGGAGCCTGTCCGCGCCGATGATCCTGTCCAACCTCTCCGTGCCCCTGGTCACGCTGGTGGACAGTGCGGTGGTCGGCCATCTGCCGCACCCACATCAACTGGCCGCGGTCGCGGTTGGCGGCAGCCTGTACACCCTGCTGGTCTGGCTGATGGGCTTTCTGCGCATGGGCACCACCGGGTTCGCCGCTCAGGCCAGCGGCCGCCGCGACGGCGGCACGCTGCGCCAGGTCCTGCTGCAGGGGCTATTGCTGGCGCTGGGCTTCGGGCTGCTGCTCGGGTCGCTGGCGGTGCCGCTCAAAGGCCTGGCGTTGCAGTTGATGCAGCCTTCGGCGGCACTCGACGCATTGACCCGCGATTATTTCCATACCCGCCTGTTCGGCTTGCCGGCCGCGCTGGCCAGCTATGCCCTGATCGGCTGGCTGCTCGGCGCGCAGAATGCGCGAGGACCGCTGGCGATCCTGCTCACCACTAACCTGCTCAACGTCGTGCTGGATCTGTGGTTCGTGCTCGGTCTGGAATGGGGTGTGCTCGGCGCAGCACGCGCCTCGGTGATCGCCGAATGGAGCGGCGCGCTGCTCGGCCTGACGCTGGCGGCACGCGCCCTCCGCCGCCATCCGGGCCAGGTCGATTACGCGCAACTGCGCCGCTGGGCCAGCTGGCGACCGCTGATGGCGGTCAACCGCGACATCTTCCTGCGCTCGCTGGCGCTGCAGCTGGTGTTCTTCATGGTGACGGTGCAGGGCACTCGCCTGGGCGACGCCACCGTCGCGGCCAATGCGCTGCTGCTCAACGGTATGCTGCTCACCGCCCATGCGCTGGATGGCCTGGCCCATGCGGTGGAGGCGCTCTGCGGCCACGCCATCGGCGCGCGCGACCGCCTGGCACTGCGCCGGGTGCTGGTGGTCGCCGGCGGCTGGTCGCTGCTGGCCAGCCTCGCCTTCGCGCTGTTCTTCCTGCTCGGCGGTGAGTTGTTCATTCGTCTGCAGACCGATATGCCCGAGGTGCGCCAACTGGCCTGGACTTATCTGCCCTATCTCGCCGCGCTGCCGCTGATCGCCGTCTGGAGTTACCTGCTCGACGGCCTGTTCATCGGCGCCACCCGCGCCCGCGAGATGCGCGACAGCATGCTGCTCGCCGTCGCGCTCAGCCTGCCGCTGGGCTGGCTGTTGCAGGACATGGGCAATCACGGATTGTGGCTGGCGTTCCTCTGCTTCATGCTGCTGCGAGGAGTCTGCCTCGGCGGGCTGGCGTGGCGCCTGCAGGTTCGCCAGGCGTGGCTCGCACCGACCCACGGCACACCTTCGGGACATCCAGCCAAAGGACACTGACATGGCCTACGCCATCGCCGCCTACCTGCACTTTCTGGCGGTCTTCCTGCTGTTTGCACTGCTGCTGCTGGAACACCAGCTGCTGCGGCGGCCGTTGAGCTTCGCCCGCGCCCGCAGCCTGTTTCGCACCGACCTGCTGTTCGGCATCGTCGCCGGGGCAGCGCTGGTCAGCGGAGTCGCACGCGCCGGCTGGTATGGCAAAGGCGCCGACTATTACCTGCAGAACAGCCTGTTCCACGCCAAGGTCGGCCTGTTCGTCATCGTTGCCGTGCTGTCGATCTATCCGACCGTAACTTTCCTCGGCTGGCGCAGCGCGCTGCGTAACCGCCAAGTGCCGGTACTCAGCGCCCCCACGGCACGCTGGCTGACCTGGGTGATTCGTCTGGAGCTGCTGCTGTTGCTGGTCATCCCGCTGCTGGCCGCGCTGATGGCGCGCGGCTTCGGCGTGCTGACCGGCTGAGCCGGCTCAAGGCGTGAGGTAGGACGAGCGGGTCAGCCCCAGGCGCAGCGCATCGATGAACTGGGTGCGTTCCTTGGCGCTGAGCTTGGCGCTGGCGACCTTGTCGCGGTAGTAGGTCATCAGCTCCTCGGGCGACAGATGCACGTAGCGCAGCATGTCCTCGATGGTGTCGTGGGTCTCGATGCCCGCGTGGTAGTAGCTGCCGTCCTCACGCTGATAGACGTTCACCGAGTCGGTGTCGCCGAACAGGTTGTGCATGTCGCCGAGGATCTCCTGATAGGCGCCGACCAGAAACACCCCGAGGAAATACTCCTCCCCCGGCGCGACCTCGTGCACCGGCATGCTGCTTTCGATGCTCTGCTCGTCGACGTAGTGCTTGATCTTGCCGTCCGAGTCGCAGGTCAGGTCCTGTAGCACGGCACGGCGAACCGGCTCCTCGGTCAGCCGCTGCAGCGGCACGATCGGCAGAATCTGGTCGATGGCCCAGGTATCCGGCAGGCTCTGGAACACTGAAAAGTTGCAGATGTACTTGTCGGCGAGCTTGTCGTTGAGTTCGTCGAGCACCGCGCGATGCGAACGCTGGCGTGCCTTGAGCTGGTTGTACAGACGGCGGCAGATGGCGAAGTAGCTCTGCTCGGCCAATGCCTTCTGCGCCAGGGTCAGCTTGCCGGAGGCGTACTGCGCGCCGGACTCGCTCATGTAGTGGGTGGCGCGCCAGTAGGTTTCGGTGACCATTTCCGGATCGGTCGGACCGAGCAGATCGACCAGCGACTGGACGATGTCCGGCAGCTCGTCGTAGTTGTCGATCTGCGGTACCTCGTCGTTGTGCCGCTCGATATCGGTGACCTGCATCACCAGCACCGCGTGGTGCGCGGTCATCGCGCGGCCGCTCTCGGAGAAGATGTGCGGGTGCGGCAGTTCCTGGCGGTCGCAGAACTCCTTGAGCATGCCGACCACGGTGCCGGCGTACTCGTCCATGTCGTAATTGATCGAGCTGGCGTTGCGCGAATGGGTGCCGTCGTAATCGACGCCCAGCCCGCCGCCGACATCGATGTAATCCACCGGCAGGCCCAGCGCGCGCAGCTCGGCGTAATAGCGGATGGCCTCGCGAAAGCCCTGGCGGTAGTCGGCTAGGTTGGCGATCTGCGAACCCATGTGAAAGTGCAGCAGACGGATGCCCTGATCCATGCCCGCGACGCGGAAGCGCTCGATCACCGAGAGTAGCTGCGCCGCCGAGAGACCGAACTTGGAGCGCTCGCCGCCGGTATCGGCCCACTTGGACGAGGCCAGCGAGGAGAGCCGCACGCGCAGCCCGATCTGCGGCATCAGCTTGAGCTCGTTGGCCTCATCGATCACCAGGCCGACCTCGGATTCCTTCTCGATGACGATGAACACGTTGTGGCCGAGCTTCTGCCCCATGAGCGCCAGGCGGATGAACTCACGGTCCTTGTAGCCGTTGCAGACGATGGTGCCGCCCTTCGGCGCCAGTGCCAGCACGGCCATCAGCTCCGGCTTCGAGCCGGCTTCCAGCCCGATGGAGACGTTCTGCGTGGCGATGATATTTTCCACCACCGCTTCCTGCTGATTGACCTTGATCGGGTACAGCGCGGTGTATCTGCCGGCGTACTCCATCCGCTCGATGTTGGCGTCGAAGGCGCCGGTTAGACGCCGCACGCGGTCCTGCAGGATGTCCGGAAAGCGCACCAGCAGCGGTAGCGAAAGCCCCGCCTCGCGCAGCTGGTGGATCAGCCGGTTGAACTCGATCGGCGCGCCGTCGCGCTGCGGCCGTACTTCGACGCCGCCTTCGTCGTTGATCGCGAAATAGCCGGCGCCCCAATGGCGAATCCCATAGATGCTGCGGCTGTCCGCGGCGGTCCACTGGCTGCCGTCATCTTTACGTGTGCGTCGTACGGGCATCGGAGTCTCCCTGAAATGGTTGCATGCCGCGCGGCTCGTACTGGCCGGCGCAAGGGCTAATCGGCTTGGACAGCCTGATACGGAAAATCGCGCAAAAGTTCGGCGGGGCGCCGGTGCTCAGCCGCCGGATTTCTTGGCCTGGAAGCCACGCTTGATCAGTTCGTCGAGCAGCAGTTGGACGTGGTCGCCCTGGATTTCGATGACGCCGTCCTTCAGCGCCCCGCCGGTGCCGCAGCGGCGCTTCAGCGCGCTGGCCAGCTCCTTGAGTTCGGCCTCGGCGAGCGGTACACCGGTGATGGTGGTGACCGTCTTGCCGCCACGCCCCTTGCTCTCGCGTCGCACCCGGGCGATGCCGTCGCCCTCGGGGATAGCGTTCTGCTTGCAGATGCAGGCATCCAGCGGTTGTGCACAGTCAGGACAGTGCCGGCCGGCATCGGTGGAATAGACCAGCCCGCCCAGACCGGCCAGTGATGTGGTTTTCTTGGCCACGCATACCTCGTCGCAAAAGAAACAGCCCCGGCATGCCGGGGCTGCGATGCGCAGAATCTAGCAGCAAAGCACGCCGGCCCGCAGCTCCCGCAACGCCAAGCCTACGAGGTTGCGACCTGGAGACGCGTACCCGGTGCGTAGGGTTGCGGATCGATGATCGGCTCACGATCCAGCATCAGATCGGCCAGCAGCTGGCAGGACGCCGGCGCCAGCACCAGGCCGTTGCGGAAGTGCCCGCAGTTCAGCCACAACCCGTCGAAGCCGTCCACCGCGCCTATATATGGCACACCATCCGGCGAGCCAGGCCGCAAGCCGGCCCAATGCTTCACCACCGGCGCATCGGCGAGCGCAGGCAGCAACTCGGCCGCGGTCTTGCGCAGGCTCTGCAGCGCATCTTCGGTCGGCACCTTGTCGAAACCGACATCCTCCAGCGTGCTACCAACCAGGATATGGCCATCGCGCCGCGGAATCGCATAGCGCCGCTTGGCCAACACCATGCTCGGCAGGAAGTCCTCGGCGCATTTGAACAGGATCATCTGGCCCTTCATCGGCTTGACCGGCAGATCCAGTCCCAATGTCCGAAGCAGCTCACCGCTCCAGGCGCCCGCCGCGACCACCACTCGCTCGGCACGCATCTCGCCTTGCGCCGTGCAGACGCCCACGATCCGCGTGCCCTCGCGCACGAAGCCGGTCACCGGGCACTGCTCGATCAGCCGCACGTTCGGCAACTGCTGCAGCGCAGCCCGCAGCGCTTGCAGCAGGCGCGGGTTGCGCACGTTGGCAACCCCGGACATGTACACCGCCCGCTCGAACCCTGGGCCCAGCGCCGGCACGGCGGCATGCACCTGTGCCATCGGCACGGACTGCAACGGCCGGCCATGCTGCCGAGCCCAGCCGAGCGCCTGGTCTTCATCCTGCAGATCGAGCCAGTACAGGCCGGTCTCGTATACCTCGGGATCGATCTGCGTCTGCTCCAGCAACTGCTCACCCAGCTGCGGATAGAAACTTTGCGACCAATGCGCCAGCGCCGTGACCGCCGGACTGTAGCGCCACGGATAAAGCGGCGAGACGATCCCACCGCCGGCCCAGGAGGCTTCGCTGCCTGCTGTACCCGATTCAAGCAGCACCACGTCCTGCCCCGCGCTAGCCAACAGGTAGGTCGAAAGCAACCCTATGACTCCGCCACCCACCATGATCGTCGTAACCTTCGCCACCATCCCCCCGCTATCTGGATCACATATCCAGCTATTCAGTGTTGATTTACCGGAACATGTTCTAAACCATTCCGCCGCTGCCAGGCGCTCGATACATGCCTCAGCCCCGTACGCCTGGATGGCGACACATGATATGTGCAAAGGACATGCGCCATGCTGGACAAGGATCAAGGCTTCACCCTCGTCGAACTGCTCACAACCCTCGCGCTGTTCGCGATCATCGTCTCCATCGCGTTGCCGGCGCTGGCCGACATGATTGAGTACAACCGGCAGCAGGCATTGCTCACCCAGGTGCAGGAGGCGGTCCAGAACGCCCGCGCCAAGGCGGTACTTCACCGCCAGACGATCGTGCTCTGCGGAACACAGGATGCAACCAACTGCAGCAACAACTGGAGCGATGGCTGGCTGATCCGCTCGGAAACCACTCAAGAAGTTCTACACGTTACTCAACTATCGGGCGCGGACGAACTGCACTGGAGCAGCTTCGGCGGCCAGCGCATACGCTTCTTCGAAAATGGAACCAGTCCCACCAGCAACGGACGCTTCTTCCAGTGCTACAAGCGGCGTATCGCCTGGCAACTGATCCTGAGTCGTCAGGGCCGCTTGAAGCGCAGCACCCGTGCCGAAGATGCGCAGGAGGCCGCACGCTGCAGCAGCTAAAGGCCTGCACAACGGCTTCCGCCTCATCAAAGCATGGCTCCGGTCACACCGGCCTTCGCTTCGCAGGATCGATAATCGAGCCGACAGCCGGTCATCCCGGCAAACGCACCGGCCATCCCGGTACAACGGACAAAACGTCCGGGCCGCACCATCATCCGCCCATGTATCAAACGGAGTGCCCCATGTCTGGCCGAAGTTTCACGCGCGGCTTTACCCTGATCGAGCTGATGATCACCATCGCCCTGCTGACAATTGTCTTGGCGATCGCTGTTCCCAACTTCACCGCCTTCATTCAGAAGACACAACTGCAGGGACAGACCGACGATCTCCTTACATTTCTGCAGTACGCCCGCAGCGAAGCGGTCACGCGCCGCACCACCGCCATTGTGGAAGTCAACGATGCTGCCCCGTGGGAAGTCCAGGTGGGCGGTCAGTCCGTACGAGAACTGAGCCACGATGGGCCGGTCAAGCTGGACGCGGATGTCGCGACCATCACTTACAACGCCAACGGTACCGCGACGCCTGCCCTGATCATCGTCTGCCGGGACGACAACCATGAAACGGCGTTCGTCGTGCAGGTTCGTGCCAGCGGCGCATCCATACGCCACGCGCGCGGCAAAGACGCGGCTGGAGATGCCCTCACCAAATGCACGCTATGAGGAACCACATGAGAAGAACCAGCGGCTTCAGCCTGATCGAAGTGATGGTCACACTGGTGCTGACCACCATTGGCATTCTTGGCATGGTGGCCATGCAGGGGCGCAGCATCCAGTACACGCAGGATTCGGCGCAGCGAAATACCGCGATCATGCTCGCCAATGAGCTGGTCGAGATAATCCGCGCCAATCCAGACGAAGTTTTCAAAAAAACCCCTCCCAAGGAGCCCATATACAGCGGCTTCAAGGACACCTCGCTGTTCTACAAGGACAAAGGCAGCGACTTCGACACAGCACCCACAAATTGTGTCGCCAACCCCACCAGCGCGATCGAGATGCGCGACTGCTGGGTGCAGGCTGTCGAAGCCTCTCTGCCGGGAGCCGCGACACTCCTCGAATCCACGACCTACATCTGCCGCAGCTCGTCACCGGGAACCTGCGACGACAATGGCTCGATGGTTGAAATTCAGTTGGCCTGGACAGTCAAGGCGGGCACCTGCCCTGATACCCGCGCGCCCGACGCCACCACCTGCATCTACAGAGCCCGGGTGGAACTATGAAAATCGCGTACATAGCCTCGCAACGAGGCATTTCCATGGTTGAACTGCTGGTAGCGCTGGCAATCAGCAGCTTTCTGCTACTCGGTATCTCGCAAATATACCTCGATAACCAGCGCAACCATTTGTTCCAGCAGAGCCAGTCCACCAACTTGGAAGGCAGCAGATTCATCACGTTGGTTCTCGACGAGTATCTGGGCAAGGCCGGATATCGCAGGGACCCAGCCCAATCGCTAGAGAGTGCATTTCCCCAAAAAGGGGAGAACGCCGACTGCATGGCCTTTGCCAAAGGAGCCGTGATAGTTCCCACCAAAGACGCTCTCGGCATTTGCTTGCGCTACCAGCCGCTGGTGAGCGGCGAAGCCGACTGCCAGGGCGATGCCAGCAAGGCCTTCGACGACAGCAAGCCATTCAAAGCTGCCCCCGATAGTGCGCTCATCACCTTGGCCATCAAGTACGCGCCGAATGGCGAACTTCATCAAGGCTCGATCACTTGCAAAAACCTCAACGCGGCAGCCCCCGGGACGATGGAAATCATGTCCGGCGTTGCTGACATGCGCCTGCAGTTCGGCTTCGGTAGCAAGGATATGCATGAAAAGAAACTGACTGAAGGCAGCGGCCGATTTGCCGACGCCAGTAGCTGGACTGCTAATAGCGGGCCGATTCGCGCCGTTCGTTACTCGATCCTGCTGGCCAGCCAGGAAAATCAGCGCAGCGGAACATCGCCCATATATGACCAGTGGATAGCCAAATCGAGTGTCGCTGCCAAATCCCGCCTGACCGCAAACGATAAAAATCGTATCTACCACGTTTCCAGCAGCACTCAGACGATCAGGAACCTCATGCCATGACAAGTTTCAACATCGCTGCGCAACGCGGTGCGACCTTACTGGTTGCATTGGTCATGCTACTGATTCTGACCGTTCTGGCGGTATCCAGCATGCGCGGAGTCGTCCTGGAATCACGCATAACCGGAAACCGGGCCGAATCCCAGCGCCTTCAGACGGCAGCCGAGGCTGCGTTGCGTGAGGGGGAGTTTCGTTTCTATGGCCCGGCGAATCTGCGCGACAAGCTGGAACCGCTTGAATCCAACTGCCGCAAGACAAATGAGCTGCAGGCCAACGGGGCAAACCGTCCATGCCTATTGGCAATAATGACGGATGATCGCAAAAAATTCGTGCTCAATCCCCTGGCTTTCCTGAAGACCAGCTCCGCCGATAACAAGACCGGAGCGGATACCGACAAGGCCGCCAATACAGCTTTCGTAACCTGGATGCCTTACCGGGGAACCGTGCCCGGTGCCGACGATAGTGATGACAGCAACATCACCAGCAGTGATCGCGCCGCCTACTGGAATACCCATCTCATCGCCATGACCGAGGACGACTCATCGTTGAATCCAGAATATGGAGCTGCGATGGAAGGACGTGGCACTTACTTCTATGTGGTTAACGGACAAGCCGCGGATCAACTGGCCGTACAGTCCACCACCGCAAACATATACCTCGGCCTGAACAATTGAGAGCAGAAACATGAAAGGAATTCAGACCGCCCGGCCGGCAATCTTCTTCGCCAGCGCCATCATCGGAACCACATTAATCAGCGCGGCAACCAGCGCCCAGGCCGCCATATCCCAGAGTCCACTCAGCCTGACGGTCGGCGTATCGCCCAATATCATTTTCACCCTCGACGAATCGGGCAGTATGTCTTGGGGCTACGTTCCAGACTCTATCGAAAGCAATGTCATAAACAGCGGCACGATAACCCGCCTGTACGCAGCTTCCGAATACAACTCGATGTACTACAACCCGAACATTACTTACATCGCCCCCCCATCATTCGATGTAAACGGCAACGAGATAAAGCTGACTACTTCATTTAGCTCAGCCCCGATCAACGGCTTCCGCCCCAGCGATGGCACCTTGGACCTATCCATTGATTACCGTCCAACTGGTAAAGAGTACCGGATGCCGCTCGGAACCCACCAGCGGGCTAACAATCCGCCGAACGACTTTTCAGTCTTCCAATCTTTCAACACTAACGAAACCCGAACCGCAACCAGTGCAGCCGGTATCGAGTTCGAGATCACCCGTTCCGGCACATCAAAAAAATACACATATGACTGTGTCATCAAACAAGCCGGCCCCGTGCTGGATGCTACCGCTTTCAGCTGCACCAGAAACAGCAATACCTACACCGCCAAAACTCCGGCCTACTACTACACTTACGACGACACCTTGCAATCGTGCGACGCTAGGAAGTCAAACACCAACTGCTACAAACTCGTATTCGTCAAGGACAACGAGAAAGAGAACTTCGCCACTTGGTATTCCTTCTACCGAACCAGAGCACTGGCCACCTTATCAGCAACCAGCCTGGCATTTTCCCAGCTTTCCCCGGCAATCCGACTAGGCTGGCAAAACCTAAAATTGTGCACCAACCTCAACGGCGGAGATACAACCAACTGCAAGGACAACAGCTTCCGCCAATACGACGCACAACATAAAGGCCAATTCTATAGCTGGCTCAAAGATGTCTATTTCAACAGCGGAACACCTCTACCAGATGCAATGAAGAGAGCCGGCGAATTTCTTAAAAGCGATGTGGCCTGGCACAAATACCCTAACTCTCGGGTCGAATCCAATAAGAATACAGCCGAAAACACCTATGCCTGCAGGCCAAGTTACCACATCCTGATGACTGACGGCATGTGGAACGAAACGACCACAAATCCCAGTTCGTTCCAGCACGATGGTGACAGTATCGACTTGCCCGACACCAAGAGCTATTCGAAGCAACGACCCTACGTGGACGCTACTTCCAATACGCTGGCCGACCTGGCAATGCACTATTGGTCCACGGACCTCCATAGTCTCAAGAACAGGGTTAGTCCGTTTTTTGCCGATAAAACTGGTAGCGACACTGAAAACTACTGGAATCCGAAGAACGACCCGGCCACTTGGCAGCACATGACAAACTTCATCATGGGATTGGGCCTCACCAGCTCCATGAACGTTTCGGGCTTGCCGTGGGAAGGTTCGACATTCGCCGGAGAAGGCTATGAAGCCTTGCTGAGCGGAACGCAGAACTGGCCGCCGGCGGCGTCCGGCTCGTCCAACAACGTATACGACCTCTGGCACGCCGCAATCAATTCGCGCGGAGAGTTCTTCAGCGTCGACAGTCCCGACGCAATGGTGCAAGCGTTCGAAGACATCCTGAACCGGATTGCTGACCGAAAGTCCTCCGCGGCCAGGCCGGCGACCAGCTCCGGTTTGGTGATCGACGACATGGCCACCAGCGTTTCCTATCAAACTTCCTACGCTAGCGACGAGAACTGGTCGGGCGATCTCAAACGCTCCTCCAAGCAGCTTGTACTCAAAGATGGTAAATACGTGCTCGAAATCAAAGAAGACTGGAGCGCACAGAAAGAGTTACCAGCGGCAGCCAGCCGCACGATAAAGATTGCGGATGAAGGCGGCGCCAACACGAGCAAGCTCAAGGACTTCAGCTCGGATAACGCAGGCGACCCCACAACGGTGGGAACGCTGGCTTACTACCTGAACATCAACCCCGAGACAGCGGGTGAGTCGGCAGACAGCAGGTGGGAACAACGCATTGACTACTTGCGGGGCGACGATAGTCAAGAAGGGACTAACGAAGATGACTTCCGCACGCGCACCAGTGCACTTGGCGACCTGTACGGTTCCAGCCCCGTGGTAGTATCCGGCCCACGCTATCTCGAGAGTTTCGCCAACCGTCTGGAAGGGCATCTTGATAAGGACGGCAAGGTAACCGGTGAAAATTCCTACTCGGCATTCATGGCAACCATCAACGGCACGGCGGAAGGCTCGACCAAACGCAGCGGTCGCGTATATGTCGGCGGCAACGACGGCATGCTACATGGCTTCAATACTGAAACCGGCATCGAAGAGTTTGCTTTCATCCCCACCGCTGTTTTCAACAAGCTCAATAAACTGACCGGCAAAAACTACAGCCACCAGTTCTATGTCGATGGCTCACCAGTGGTCGCCGACGTTTACGATCAAGACAATAAGAAGTGGCGCACCATTCTGGTGGGCACCCTACGTGCAGGCGGTAAAGCGCTGTTTGCCTTGGATATCACCACCCCCGGCAGCGAACAGTTGCTGTGGGAGTTCGACGCGAGCGACATAGAGGATGAAGAGGCGGTTAAACCCGGCTACAGCTTCTCCACACCGACCATTGCCCGTCTGCATAATGGCCGTTGGGCCGTGGTCACCGGTAACGGCTATGAAAACGGTGCCAGTGATGGCAAGGCGGCGCTTTATATTATCGACGCCGTAACCGGAAAACTTACCAAGAGCCTGGAAGTATCGGGAACCGAAGGGGCCGCTAACGGCCTCTCCAGCCCGGTGCTGGCCGACTATAACGCCGACGGCATAGCCGACTATGCCTATGCCGGCGATCTCCAAGGCAATCTTTGGCGCTTCGACCTGCTA